>NZ_JBJURI010000014.1:0-153747 GCF_046098255.1 Paenibacillus jiangxiensis | reverse complement strand
CCTTTAAGTTTTTTTGTTGTTAATAACGATAGGCTTATCTTGTTATCAGAGGCAACTATTTTTGAGCTTAAAAAAATTACTGATTAAATGAATTAAGGTATCACTTTTCACACACCAGGTTAACCCCAAGGTCAAGAACAGGGGGGGGATCCTGTTCTCGACCTTTTCCCATATCAAAATGAAGGAGCCTAGCAATTTTCTGCCTTGTTCTGAGGCTGGGCGGATGCACGCAGCAGCGGAGAGGACGAAGCAATTCCGGAAAAGCGCAGCGTTCGCCTTTGGCCCGAAGGGTCAACAGCGATTGTAGGAATGCTTCGTTCTCGGAGCGTCTCACAACATACTAAAGAAGCGCCTACGCTCCTACTCTCCTTCATGCTCCAGCACGAACAGCCCTTCATCTTCCTCCCACTCCACATAAGCGAGCCGGTCGAGGTCATCGTAGCCCATGCGGCTCAGCTCGGCAAACAGCCAATTTGTATTCTTTCCGATCCTGCGCAGATTCTCTTCGTCAATTTGGCCATTCTCCAGAATCCGCAGGGCGTAATCCGGCTTCTTATCCCCCAGCTTCAGGTCACCGCGCTGCACATTGTCATAAAACGGTTTTTTCAAAATACTGACAGACCCGTTGGTTTCAAAGATAGCATAGGCGACTTCCTTAACCGCGAACACATCCTTCTGCCGCAGCAGCATGCGCAGCTGCTCCAAATCAAGACGATTGTGCTTAAGCTCCTTCAGATTTACTTTGCCGTCCCTGATCAGGATGGAAGGCGCTCCTTCAAGCGGACGGCTCAATCTCTTCACATACTGGGTGATTTTCTCGAAAACGTAAGACAATACCACCCACAGCGCCAAAGCAAACAACAGCTCGGGATAATGAACATCGTCCTGATAGATGGTATTGCCGACCAGCTCGCTGAGCACCAGGGATGAGACGAAATCAAAGGGCGTCAGCTGGGAAATTTCTTTTTTTCCAAGAAAACGGGTCAACACCCATAACCCGACAAAACCGATTGCCAGTTTAACGGCGATCATTCCATAATCCATCGTGTTCACTCCCTCGTACCGGATAAGATTAATTACCCAGTTCGTGGGAATGATCAATATGGAAAAAAAGCAGCCTTAACCCGTAGGCTCCTCACGGGACAACGGTTCACCAAGCATCTGCTTCAGCAGCTTTTTCATCATGACGGAAGATTTCACCTTGGTCTCCAGACAGGGAGAGATTTCGACGGCATAAGCTCCCGCGGCCACAGCTGCCTTCAGCTCCGCCACCGTTTCACATGGCCGTTCCAGCTGATTGATTACACTGCCGTACTGCAAGCATTGATGAGTATCGCTGCCTCCCACGACGGGCAGTCCCAGCGATTCTGCGAATGCCTCCACCTTGCTCCGGCATGCATCGATCCCCTGTTTGTACATATCCTTGGCATTGAGATCAAAAGCATCCAGCCGCAGCAACAGCTCACGGTCCAGGTGATGAAGAGGCGTGGAGTCCCGGAACGGATGAGCCCCGATTTTCCATAAAGAATGGGTATCCGCCAGATCCAGCAGCTGCTCGAAAGGAATAAAGTGACCTTTGCGGGTATACTCATCTAGGCCCGAGCGGGCAGCGATGACATCCTCCCTGCGTCCGATCAGCAGAATATGTCCCGTCTCGGCGATATCAACCTCCATGCCTGGAAAAATTTTGAGTCCTTCGGCTTCATAGTAATGTCCATTGTAAGGATACGTGCTGTCCAATGTTTCGTACAGATGAGAAAAATTCGAGGTATTAAAATGCTCTGTAAGCGCCAGCGCATCCAAACCGTTCTGCTTGGCTTCGGTTATCATTTCATGGAAATAGTCCATTGAAAATGCGGACTTTTTAGACAGCTTGCCATGGGTGTGCAAATCAATATTCATAAATAAACTTCCCTTCACTTGTTAGTCACTCCGGCCCTCGACATGTTTAATAAATCAGGAACGGATAACGAAATCCGAGCCAGCAAAGGCCTGCCACCAGCAGAGCAGAGCATGCCAGGAACCCCCAGTCCGCCGGCCTCATACGCAGATAAGCCAGCCGCAAACGCTTCACCTGCGGATTGTTTAAGCCATATGTAAAACCGCGCGTCTCCAGGGCTTCCACCGTCGTGCGGGAGCGTTTGGCCGTATTCAGCATCAGCGGATAAAAGGCAAGCACCAGCAGGCGCAGCAGATAGACACCCTTTCGCCAGTATAAAAATCCTGCTTTCTCAGGCCCTTTTCCCCGCAGCCGGAAGGACAGAAGAATCTGATGGAATTCCTCCAGCAATGTCGGGAGAATGCGGTACCCGTAAGACAAGCTGAACGAGAAAGCATCCGGAATGCCAAGCGACAGCAAGCCATCGCTCAGCCGCTCGGGGTCCAGGCTTGAGAATACCGTAATGCTGGCCAAAGAAATTACGGACAGCTTCAAGGTAAGCGTCAGCAGCGGGAAGAAGGCTTCCACACTGCCGCCTAACAGCAGAGAGAACAGGAACAGCCATCCGACCTGGCCGATCAAACCAAGACATAATATTGTAATGATGACCGGACTCACCCGGGACATAATCGTAGTTACCACCATCATGGCGAACATGCCTGCAAGAATGGTCCGGTTATAGATGAACCAGGGCGCAATCGCAAAAAACAAATACCAGAGCAAAAGCGTACGCGGATCCAGCCTTCCCAAGAAGGTGCTGCTGTTCCCGTAAGCGGTCCCCAGCAGTTCAAGCTTGATGCGCTCTACTGAAATACGGTCAAATGCGCGTCTGACGGCTTCCATGACCCAGCCTCCTTCCTCAGCTTTTCAGCTTCCTGCACAAAATCATCCAGCGTACAGCAGACTTTCCCCAATCCCAACTCACGGCTCAGCCGCATCAGTTGTGTCTGCTCCAAGCCCGCCTTACGCAGCAGCAGCTCATCGCTGAAAATGTCGTCCCGCGTTCCCTCAGCGATGATCCTTCCCTGATGCAGCACGATAATGCGGCTGGCCCATTCCGCCACAAGCTGCATGTCATGGGTGGCGATGACGACCGTGCTGACATGCTCATGCAGCTGCTTCAGCACACCCAGCATCTCCTGCTTGGTGGAAATGTCCAGATTGGCTGTAGGTTCGTCAAGCAGCATAATGGAAGGTTCAATTACCGCTCCAATGGCCAGGGATACCCTGCGCTGCTGGCCACCGCTGAGCAGCCGCGCATCCCTGTCCGCAAGCTCCTGCAGCCGGAAGGCCTCCATGATCCTCTCCACCCGCTGCTCCCCATCCGGGATATGGCGTGCTTTCAGATAATAGGCTATTTCCTTGCGTACGGCGTCCTCAATGAACATCTCCTCCGGGTTCTGGAACACATAAGACACCAGACCGGACAGTGATTCCGGAGACTGCTGGCCCGCAGCCAGCCCTCTCATGCGTATCTCACCTGATGTGGACTTCACAATGCCGGCAATCAGTTTCAACAGAGAGGACTTTCCGGCGCCGTTGTTGCCTACCAGCGCAACAGACTCCCCAGGGTACAGCTTCAATTCAATATTATTCAGGACATGATGGCTCGTGCGTTGAATCGTTCTGTAAGACAGATCCACACGGGCAAGCTGTACAAGCGGCTCTTCATCCGAACCCGGCACCCGGTCAGCCGCCGCCCGATCAGCTTCTTTTCCTGCAGCCAATCCGTCTATTCCGGTCCGTCCGCCGCAAACAGCCGATAAAATATCTGCGGCCTCTCTGACCCGAATCGGATACAGCCCGCCCGCAGTGGCCTGTACTTCCAGCCGTTCAGCCGCCAGCGTAACCTGGGGCGGATAAATGCCGCGCGGCAGCAGTTCCTGCACAGCGGACAGGGCTTCGTGAACAGGACGCTTCCAGATCACGCTGCCCTGATCCATCAGCACGACATCTCTGCAGTATTCAGCTATAAATTCGGCATGATGCTCAATGACAACAATCGTTTTGCCGTATTCGCTGTTCAAGCGGCGAAGGATATCATAGATCTCCCTTGCATGCTGCGGATCAAGCTGCGCAACAGGCTCATCAATAACCAGCACCTTCGGGTCCATGGCCAGCGCGCCAGCCAGCGCCAGCAGATGCTTCTGTCCCCCGCTGAGCTGCCAAATAAATTCACTCCTGCAGTCTTCCAACCCGGTCAGCTTCAGCGCCCGTTCCCCGCGCTCCCGGTAATCCGCACAACCATAGTTCAGGGGAGTAAAGGACACATCATCGAGCACCGTAGGCCGGACCAGCTGATTCTCGAAATCCTGATACACATATCCGATATGACGGGACAGCTCCGCGACACCCTGCCGGATCGAGGATTCCCCGCATACTGTCACTTCGCCGCTGAAATCCCCGCTGTAATAATGCGGGATCAATCCGTTGAACAACTTGCACAAGGTGGATTTGCCGGAGCCGTTGCTGCCGATGACTGCCGTAAAATCCCCTTCGCTCAGCGTTAACGAGACATTGTTTAAAACAGGACGCTCGGAGCCCGGGTAGGTAAAGGAGACATCCTCCAGCATAACAACAGGCTCGCGTACAAAATCAGACATTGGTGACATCCGCCCCGTTCTGCTTCTTATTTCCGCGCCGGAGCAGCAGCACAAGGATCAGCACTGCAATGACCGCTGCAGCCGCGGTGCTGATCCAGAACAGCGCAGAACCCCATACCTCCGCCCATTCCGGCTCCCATTCCCCGAACGCCCAATCCGATTCGGACAACAGCTCGGCCCCCAGTGCGAGACAGGACAGGAGAACACCTACGATCACAAGCTTGGGCGAAAGCCACGCGGTGGTTGCATACTTCGTCTGTTTTGTACGCGGCTTCATGCCAAGCAGAGGTTCTATTTTGCCGTAAAGACGGGGAACCAGATACACGGTCGGCAGCAGCGCAAACAGAATACCCGAGAAGAGCACGTCATTCAGAAAGCTGACCCCTTCGATGACGACCACACTCTCAGCCAATCCGGGCACGGCCTCCAGTTCTTCAACGCCAACCCACACCTTCATGATATCTACAATCGAGCTGAGTGCTTGATGAATGGCTACACCCATGATAGCTGCAATCCCGACCTGGCGGCGGTTTGTGGGATCCGAGACCATGCGGCCTGCGGTATACATAGCCAGGGAAAAGGTAATGAATTTTTCCAGCTCACCAATCCCCCCGAATTGCCCCAGCATTAGCTCACCGAATATTACTTCGCCAAGCGCGGCACCCACCGCAGCATACCAAGGATGAAACAGCATACAGAGCGTCAGCGGAATGAAAGCGAAGTATTCGACGGACAATTCGATCGGTCCTAATCGAACACTCGGAATCAGCTCAGTAAACATGTTCGATAACCCGTAAAGTGACATCGACAGCACAAAAACCATCATTTTCTGGGACTGCGTCAAAGTGTAAGAAGTATTGACCATACTCATTTTAAGCCGGAGCCTCCTTCAAATTTCGGAAATTACCTACAGTATAAAAAGGGCCCGTCAGCGCAGCATTCAGCCATTGTTAACGCCACGTAATGTTTTTTACAGCTTTTTTATCGATGTAATAATATTTTCAACACATTCGAATGGTAAGGTGGGCTTAAACTTGCATAACCGGAGGATTTAAGCCCATGTCCATGTATAAAGATTGGAACCGCCGCCCTTTCTCGCCCAACCAGCGGATCATTGCCGATTTTATTCAGAAAAACGAGCAGCGTGCGCTCTACATGACCGAGCAGGAAATCGCCGATGAGCTCGGCCTCAGCATCGCTTCCGTTTCCCGCTTCTGGAAAGCTGCCGGGTACAAGCATGCGAAGGATTTTAAGAATAAGCTGCGTTTCCGTTTTGAATCGGCGCCTGCCGTAAAAATGCGGGATGCCCTGGAACGGGCGGATGAACAGCCGCTTCCCCCTGTGATGCTGGATATGTGTATTCACCATCTGGAAGAGACACGCCGTTATTTGACACCCGATTTGCTGGAGAAAGCTGTTCAGGCGCTGATCAAGGCACGGAATGTTTACGTGTTCAGTCCCGGTCCCTGCGGCGCGCTGTCCGCATTGCTGACCTTTCGTCTCGCGCGCTTCGGAATCCGGCTGCAGACAATGGCCGCCAGTGGCTCAGAGCTGCTGGAAACGCTAATGCACACAGAGAAACAGGATCTCGTATTGGTGTTCGGATTCGTTCAGCTGCAACCGGAAATCGAAGTGATTCTGGATTACGCGCGCGAAGCAGGCTACTGCGTCATTTTGATTACAGACCGCCTGGTCTTCCCGCGCTCGCATGAGGCGGATATCGTGCTGTACGCCGGAAGAGGGGAAGTGTGGGAGTTTCATTCCATGGTCGCCCCTGTCTATGTCATTGAAAATTTAATACTGGGGATCGGGCAGGCCAAACAGTCTGAAGGACTTGCAAAGCTGGAGAAGCTCCAACAGCTCCGTTCACGTTACAGCAGTAAGCTCCCGAGAGGATAAATTGTCCTGTAAAATATGGCCCGCCAAAGCGTACGTTTAAACCCCTATACCCATGGACATCCTAAATTTTACATTGTGGATTAACAAAGGAGGAGCTAATGATATGCCGGAGTGGGCTCTGGTCATTTTACATACGCTTGTTGCCATTGTTGTACTGCTCGTCATCACCAAGCTGCTCGGAAAAAGACAGGTATCACAGCTCTCCCTGTTCGAATATATAACAGGGATTACGATCGGCAGCCTTGCCGCATACATACCACTGGAAAGCCGTGATACCTGGTACCTCGGCGTCATCTCGCTGGTTGTATGGAGCCTCGTCTCCCTGGCCATCGAATACTTCCAGATCAAAAGTAAAAAGTTCAGAGATACCGTAGATGGGACCGGGACCGTTTTGATTAAAGATGGAAAGGTACTGGAGGACAATCTGAGAAAAGAACGTGTATCCATGGAAGAGCTGATGAGCCAGCTGCGCAGCAAAGGAGCCTTCAAAGCGGCGGATGTGGAATTTGCAGTGATGGAGAACAGCGGCGAGATCAACGTTTTGCTGACCAAGGAGAATCAGCCTCTTACAGCAAAAATGATCGGGCTTACCCTGCCTGCCGAGAAGGAGCCGCAAAGCGTCGTGGTGGACGGCCAGATCCAGGAGAAGGAACTATCCGAAGCCAAGAGGGATAAAAAATGGCTGCAGTCCGAGCTGGGCAAACGCGGTGTAGAGCTGAGCGATGTGTTTCATGCACAGGTGGAATCGAGTGGCAGCCTGCACCTTGACTTGTATGATGACAAGCTGCAGTCCGGACAGTCTTCGCAGCCCAATACGCTGCTGGTCGCGCTTGAGTCATGTCAGGACGAGTATAAAAAGCAGGCTTCCAATGCCAAGGATCAGCACAGCAAGCAGCTCTATGAAGATGGTTATGCCCAAATGACAAGACTCATCAAGGAGACTCGGAAGAAGTTAAACGCCCAGAGCTAAAAAAGTATGCCCCCGCCAAAAACCGGCTTTTCCTCACATCCCGGCATCCGCCTACATAGGATGTTAGAAAAACATCTGGACACTAACAGATCGGGGGCAGAACATACAGATGGCAAGATTAACATTTGAAACGTCCTTGCGCAGCGCAATCGTTGCGGCTGCGCAAGCGTTGAACCGCAGCGGCGTCTCCTTCGCCACCTTTGAGCGTGCTTACTGCAACCAGCGTTTCTGGATACTGACCTCCAGAGGCGGATTCCAGATCAGACCGGAAGTTACTCCGGCTGACGGCATACGCAACATATTTTTGGAGGGCGGAAAATACGGGTTTGAATGCGCCACCGCCATGGTGATTGTGTTGTACAAGGCGGTGCTGGATTCCATCGTGGAGAGCGAGTTCAACCGCCTGTTTGCAGGCATGCTGCTTTATGACTGGCATTATGACAGCGATTTGCGCCTGATTGAGGTGCAGGGCAGCAGCCGCTCCGTTCCAGGTGACATCCTGTATTTTAAAAATCCGGATGTATCGCCCTTTACCCCTGAATGGAAAGGGGAGAACGCCATCAAGCTTGGCGATGATTTATACTACGGCCATGGAATCGGCATCCGTTCCGCGGAAGGGATCATCCAGACACTGAACCGCCACCGTCGTCCCGGTAGCACGATATCGGCCTATTTAACAGATCAGGTCCTTTATCCGGATTTCAATTATTTATCCCGTTTCGCACCTGGTTACAGCACGGCCGCGGATGCGGCACCGCAGCGGATCGAAGCGCACGAAGGCGCGATCACGGCCGCAGTGGGCAGACGCCAATATATCCGCTACTGAATGCCAGGATGGTGCAGAAAAAGAGAGCATTCCCGTTCGTATTTCTTCCGGGATGCTCTTTTTTGGGTCTTATCCTTTCACAAGCTCACGATGGAGCAGCGACAATACGCCCCGCAGTTCTCCGACCGGAATCTGCCCCGGAGCTGACGAACGTCCGGCTGAGCCGAAGGTGACGGCCGAGCCGAACAACTCGCCGGCCAGACGGCTGATCACCCCTCGTCCTGTCATGGACATCGTTATGAGCGGACGGTCGGCATGCTGCTCTCTCATAACGCGTGTGGCCTCCAGCAGTGTGAGGACATCCGCCGTACTTCCCGGCATGACTGCAATTTTCACGATGTCCCCACCCAACTCCTGGGCTCTGCACAGCCTGGATACAATCTCCTCTGCCGGAGGGGTTTTGTCAAAATCATGATTGGACAAAATGACCGTCACCCCGGACGCATGAGCCGCTTCGATCAGCTCGGACACGTGCTGATCCTTGTTGAACCACTCGACATCGATCAAGTCGGCTTGCCCCGTGGCTGCTGCCGCCTTATTCAAAGCCACATAGTCGGCAGGAGCAATGGCCCGCTGCCCTCCCTCATCGGCAGTCCGGAAAGTAAACAGCAACGGAGTATCTCCGAGCTGCGTGCGCAGCTCGTTCAGCGCTTTCTTCACCATTTCGATATCATCCGCATGCTCGTAAAAATCGACACGCCACTCCACGATATCAAGATCAAGCGTGCGCAGCTGCTCCGCTTCCTCGATCAGCCTGGGCAGAGTCTCCCCTGTGATCGGCACACATATCTTGGGTTCGCCTTCCCCGATGACTATGTTTTTTACCTGGACTGTTCTGTACATCGTTTCCGCTCCTTCGGCATGTCTTCGTCTCTTATTAATCTACAACGGCCGCTCTCAGCTCTACAAGCGTCCGCAGCACGTGATCGATCAGCTCCGGAAGATCCTCCATCTGTTCTTCGTTGATTTTGCGGTGGAAATCAAGCTCCATCGTATTCAGGAATCCCTCCGCTTCCTGCCCGTAAATACAACTGATGCGCTGTGCCAACTTCGGGGTCTGACCCCAAATTCCGCGCACTGCATCTTCCAGCCGCGGGCATTCCGCTGACACATCCCGGACAGGCAGCATAAACCGCAATTGCAGACGGCAGCCCGGCTCCTCGCCCTCCTGCTCCAGAATCTCGGCGGCCAGCTCGCGCAGGGAAGCCTCCAGACGAATCTCGGCCGTAATCCTATCATCCCCGGACACCTGGAATCGGATGGCGAACTCTCTCGCCATCACCGACATCTCCAGCCGGTCATCCCGCCCGGTGACACGGATTACGCCATCAATATTATCCAGATCATAGATCTGGTTTTCTATAGCCACTTTTAAATTATCAAATACAGTGGGGTCAAACACGGATTTTTCACCTCTGCAAATATGTATAGTCCATTTCAGCACACAGGATTGCCGCCGTGCAAAGCAAGAAAGCAGGCCTGCTGCGGCCTGCTGCTCCACGTTTTCCCTATTATATCTTTACAGCTCGTCGGCTGCAAAGCGAAGCCCAATCTGCTGTCTCGCTTCGTCCATCACCTCGGCCACCGCCAGCGAGTTGGCATGGGAATTGATCTTGCTGTCCCGGTCACCACACTTGATCATATCGATAAACTCAAGGGCTTCATAATACATCGGCTCATGAATTTGCGGTCTGGTCAGGTCTTCCACATTGCCGTCCCGGTAATGAATTTTCACATCGTACGGCTGGTTGATCTTGTCAATGACCATCGTCCCGAGCTCGCCCTGGATTTCCGCAGGAAGATAGGAGTTGGAGATTTTGGAGTGCATCACCACACCCTCCATATCCGGGTAGCGCATAATCATGCTTCCTTCCCCGTCCACGCCGGAGGCCAGCATGACACCGGTAGCCTTCACCAAGTCAGGCTTTCCGAACAATGTGACCATTGGATAAAGACAGTAAATGCCCAGGTCCATCAACGAACCGTTGGAAAATTGAGGATTGAACGCATTCAGCACTTTTCCTTCCTTATAAGCATCATAGCGGGAGGAATATTGACAGTAGCCGGCAAAATAGCGGCGGATCGGGCCAAGCTTAAAAAGATTTTCCTGTATCACTTTAAAGTTCGGCATAAGCGTGGATTTGAGAGCTTCCATCAGCACCACGTTGTTCTTCTCCGCTGCGGCGACCATCTCCCGCACTTCACGCGCATTCGAGGCCATCGGCTTCTCGCACAGGACATGCTTGCCGTGATTCATGCACAGGATCGCCTGCTCCGCATGAAGCGAATTCGGACTTGCGATATAGACAGCATCCAGGCTGCCTTTCTCAAGCATTTCCTGCAAATCCGTGAAAACCTCAGGCTCATTATATTGAGCGGCAAAGGCTCTGCCTTTCTCTTCCGTACGGGAGTATACAGCGGTCAAAGCGAACTGCTCGGTTTCAAGCGCCCCCTGAATGAAGCGCTCCGTAATCCAGTTAGTTCCGATGATGCCGAATCGTATCAAAACATCTCATTCCTTTCGCGAGTAGTTATCATGATGACTATTTTCTCACTTGCGCATGTACCTGTCCATACAAATCGTGTATATGCCATTTCTTTTGCCGGACGGACATTGCAAAAAAACACACATTAATGATGTTAAATCATTGTTTAACGATGTTGACGGGCGATTATGTTACTTTGAAGATCGTTTAAGGAATAAACAAACTTTGATGGAGGCATATGGAGACAAATGAAACTCGGTTGAAAAAAAAGTAATGAGAAGGTGGAGAGTTTGTCTCCACCTGAATGAGAAAATCGTGCCACTTGCAACGTCTAGCAAACCTGCTGTTGATGATGGCAGTCTATTAGGATTGCTTAGCCAAAAAATTTGAAATACCATTACTGATTTGGCTGGGTGCTTCCAAGGGGGAAAGGTGCCCGGTTTCGGGGATGACTTGTAGTTCTGCATGAGGTATGCGTGGAAGCAGCTGGCTTTTCAGAGTTTCCAGTCGATCTACCGGGTCGGATTCTCCCGCTAACACAAGTGTGGGGACGTTGATGTTTTTCACTTCTGCAGATATATCCTCAAGCATTGCAGTTTCAGGCCATGCCGCACGAGCTAAAGGTGCGCTTTTTTGCATATCCTCGAGCACCATTTCACGAGTATTTTCTTCAAGAGGAAGTAAAGTAAGATTACTGAAAGCAATTTCTGCTCCCTCACGGTTATCATAAAAATGAACCATTGCACTCCTTAATTCTTGTGGCATTTCCTGAGGAGTCGGTGGAGATGGTCCAACTAAAATCAAGGCTTCCAAACCGGCAGGATTACGTGAAGCCAATAACTGCGCCGCTTTACCGCCCATCGAATGACCAATGAGCACATAGCGCTTCAAACCAAGCTCCTGAATAAGTGCTTGTGCATCATCGGCCAGATCCTTAATTGTATAAGATGTTGCCGACTTATCTGAGCTCCCCCATCCACGTTGGTCATAAGCGATGCAGTTGTAATTCACTTTTAGATTGTCAATAACTTTACCCCAAGTTCGTGCTGACCCTCCATAAAAGTGCAAAAATACAAGAGCAATGTCTCCTTGTCCCTGTTCTTCAACATGAAGTTCGACACCGTTAACATGATAGCGCATATGTAATCCACTCCCATAAATGTATTAGTAACAGTTACTATTACATATTATAAGATAAAGATTCTTTCTTAGGAAGTCAAGTCAATCCCACAACCACTTATTAATAATTTGATTTGCTTTTCAAAAATCAATACACTAAATATAAGCTCAATAAGAAAGAAGGACCCTGCAAAAATGGCAAATAGAAGCCAACAGTTCTCAGTAGCCGTTCATATTTTATGCTTTCTGGAATTTAATAAGGAAGGGCGTACCACGTCCGAATTACTTGCTATGAGTGTGAACGCTAATTCGGCGGTTATTAGAAGAATTATGAGAAAACTTACCAAAGCTGGTCTTATTACTTCCACTCTTGGAACAAATGCATCGATAAGCCTGGCAAAACAGGCAAGCCAAATTACGCTATTGGATGTATATCATGCTACCATGGAAGAAAATCGGGAGGTTTTTATCATTCATCAAAATACAAATCCGACTTGTCCGGTAGGAAGTAAAATGCCCTACTTATTAGATGGAGTTTACACGAAAGTCCAAACGACTATGGAGAACGAATTATCAGGCATTACGATTGATCATCTGGTCAAGAATGGAATACTTGAAACGAAAGGTTAATAAGACCGACGTACATGCAAAGAAGACAGACCGCTCTTAAACAAACCCGGACCGCATCAGCGTATAGTGCAGGCTGATATCGAGCCGGGTCTTTTCTGTGATTACTTTTAATCCGCCTATTCTATTTGCTCACTTCAACCTTGGCCAGTTTTTCATAATATTGAACCAGGCTGCCATGGTCACAGTCTCCCAGGCCATCCACCTTCAATGCCTGCATCATTTCCATGACACTGGCCGTCAGCGGTAAAGGCACACCTACCTCATGGGATGTTTCCAAAACATTGCTTAAATCCTTGATATGCAGATTAATCCGGAAACCGGGATCAAATTTGCGGTCCATCACAAGCGGCGCTTTGGCATCCAATACCGTGCTGCCTGCAAGCCCCCCGCGAATAGCCTGATATACGAGCTCCGGTTGAACACCGATTTTACTCGCCAGCACAAACGCCTCCGACATTGCCGCAATATTAATAGCCACAATGATCTGATTCGCAAGCTTGGTCACATTACCCGCACCGATATCGCCTGTACGAACGACCGAGCCGGCCATGGCCTTCATCACATCATAACATCGATCGAAAATTTCCTGTTTGCCTCCGACCATGACGGAAAGCGTACCCTCAATCGCCTTTGGCTCTCCCCCGCTGACCGGAGCATCAAGCATTTCAATGCCTTTCTCCGCCAGTGCTGCCGCAATCTCTTGACTGGTCAAAGGAGCAATGGAGCTCATGTCGATCACCACCGTGCCCGGCTTGGCTCCTTCGATAATTCCGTCTGTACCAAGCACAACCTCTTTCACCTGGGGTGAGTTGGGCAGCATGGTAATCACGATATCCGTCAGCTCCGCTACGCGCTTGGGCGAAGATGCAGCCGTGGCGCCTGCCGCCACCAACTCTGCCGCCGCTTTATTGGTCTCAAGTACGACCAACTCATAGCCTGCTTTGATCAAATTTTGGCTCATCGGTTTTCCCATAATTCCAAGTCCAATAAATCCTATTTTCATATCCTATCCCTCCAAAGTATTAAAATATGATTATCAGAGCGCACCCATATCCGTTAAAATGTCTTTCAGTTTATTCCGATTCACCTCAGAGGCGGCTGTATTCGGAAGAATCGACGCCCCTACAGACACACCAATCAGATTCATGGCTTCTTTTGTAACCACAGGAAAGCTGGCCAGATTAAACGCCATCCGGAGCGGCGCCAGTTTAAATTGTGCTTCCAGCGCTCCCTGCAAATCTCCATTGATATATTTGTCATATATTTCTACTACGAGAGCAGGCACGATGTTAGCGGTTGATGCTACACAACCCACAGCTCCATAAACCAAAGAAGCCAAAATCATGACATCTCTGCCAGCCATCACTTTAAAGCCTTTGCTTCGAGTCCTGCGTATATATTCAGCAGTCAAGGTCATGTCCCCGCTGCTGTCTTTCATGCCAACCAGGTTTGGGATATCAGCTAATCTTTCAATAAGATTCGCGGAAATATTATTTCCTACACGATCCGGATTGTTATATAGAAGAACAGGGAGAGGTGTTGCTTCCGCTATTTTGCGGAAATGCTGATACAATTCTTCCTCCGTTGGGGTGAGGAACATGGGCGGCAGGATCGTCAACGCCTGGGCCCCCAGGGTTTCCCCCATTCTTGCCAGCGTTACACATTCTTTCGTCGTGATTGCACCAATACCCATGTATACGGGAACTCTTCCGTTAACCTGCTCAATGGTAGTACGAACGGCTCTTTCCTGCTGCTCACGGTCCAGCCCATAAAACTCTCCATTGCTGCCAAGCGATAAAATCCCGTGTACCCCTCCAGCAAGAACGTGCTCCACTACAACTCGAAGTCCTTGTTCATCTACAAGTTCATTTTCATCTACGGGTGTCACAATAGGCGGGATGACTCCCCGAATCCAGGTTGTATCCATCTGCTCTCTTCCTCTCACATTTATTTTTTAATTTTGTCAAATAATCAAGATTCCGTCTTCAATTCATATGCTCTGTCAGGAATTTTCAGGTTACAGGAGCTGGGTTGAATAGTGCCAAATCGTTGTGGATCCCCCAGTGATCAGCCCATGTCTTCTTGCGCCCGCTGGCTACATCCAGGATCAGGTGGAATAATTCCCAGCCCACGTCTTCTATGGTCGCTTCTCCTGTTGCAATTCGGCCTGCATTCAGATCAATGAGATCATGCCATTGCTCCGCCAAAGAATTTCTGGTAGAGACTTTAATCACAGGAGCTACCGCTAAGCCGTATGGCGTGCCTCTGCCCGTAGTGAACACCTGTAAATTGATGCCGGAGGCTAACTGCAAAGTTCCACATACAAAATCACTGGCAGGTGTTGCTGCAAAAATCAGGCCTTTTTCGGCAGCCCTCTCACCGGGAGATAAAACGCCAACAATGGGGCTGGTGCCTGATTTAACAATAGATCCGAGCGACTTTTCCACAACATTGGCCAGCCCGCCCTTTTTATTTCCGGGTGAGGGATTGGCGCTCCGGTCTGCCTGCCCCCGCTGTAAATAATCGTCATACCATTGCATCTCCCGAATTAAGGCCCGGCCGACTTCTTCATTGGCTGCCCGGGGAGTTAATAAATGAACGGCATCCCTGACTTCCGTAACCTCTGAAAACATGACCGTAGCGCCGGCGCGTACTAATAAATCAGCGGCAAAACCTACAGCCGGATTAGCAGTCACCCCTGAAAAGGCATCACTTCCGCCGCACTGCAGACCGACAACCAGATCGGAAGCGGGGCATGTGACACGCTGACGCTGATTCAGCTTATCGAGCCGGGCTTCAGCCATCTCCATAATGGACTTGACCATGGGAACAAATCCGGCATGCTGCTGTAAGGACACGATCTTGCCCATATCCCCGTCCGGCACCAATCTTTCGGGAATCAGCTTCTCGCAGCCCAACCCGACAACCATAAGCTCCCCGCCGAAGTTCGGATTTTGCGCCATGTTTTGAATCGTTCGAATGGGAATAACCGCATCCGGCGCATTAATCGCAACACCGCAGCCATAATTATGGGTTAATGCTACGACGTCCTCGACATTCGGATATTTGGGCAGAAGCTCTTCTTTTATTTTCTTTACGGCATATTCCAGCACACCGGCAACACATTGCACACTGGTCGTAATCCCCAGTATATTTTTCGTTCCGGCACTGCCATCCTCATTGCGATATCCCTCAAACGTATAACCTTCCAATGGGGGGAGCCGCTTCGGCACATGGGTTGCGATAGACAGCTCCTCCAAACGGGGCGGAGTCGGCAATTGAACTAGAGACTCCTCGATCCAGTTCCCTTTTGCAATCGTTTTCAATGCGAAACCAATTATTTCTCCATAACGAATAATGGGTTCGCCTTCACTAATATCACTCAGCGCTACTTTATGTCCCTGGGGTACTTTACTGATCAGCTCGAGGCCGCAAGGAAATTTCGTCCCTTTAGGCAGCCCGCCTGTATTGACGATAATGGCCATATTATCTTTTGGATTCACTTTTATATATAGGGGTTCTTCACTTTCGGTCTGTTTTAAAGTCATGTCGGTTATCTCCTATCCGTACAAGATTCCAGAAAATCAGATTTGCTTTAACTCAAAACGTTTGATCTCGCCAACGATGAACAAATAACAAATGATTACCATAAAAGCATTGGCCCCGACAAAAATGAGCGCCCCATTAAAAGAGCCTGTTGCCTGAAGAATATACCCGATCACGATGGGTGTCGTAATCCCCGCAAGATTGCCAAACGTATTGAACATTCCGCCGCTCAGTCCCCCCATCTCTTTGGGAGAAGTATCCGATACAACCGCCCATCCCAATGCGCCTATGCCTTTCCCGAAGAAAGCCAAAGCCATAATGGAAACGACCAGCCAATCCACTTCTACATAATTGCAGATCACCATGGAGGTCGACAGAAGCATGCCAATGACGATTGGGATTTTTCTCGCTGCTGACAAGGACTTCCCTCTTCTTAGCAGAAAATCGGAAATGACCCCTCCTAAAATCCCGCCTGCAAATCCGCAAAGAGCTGGCAGTGAAGCAACAAATCCGGCTTTCAAAATGGACATTCCGCGCTCTGTAACAAGATAGACAGGAAACCAGGTCAGAAAGAAATAAGTAAGCGTATTCAAACAATATTGTGCAATATAGATTCCCAGTGTCATACGATTGGTAAGCAGCTGCTTTAAGTAACCCCATTTGGGCGTGCTTTGCTGATTTCCTTCCTTCTTCTGATCAAGATGAACCAAAGCTCCGCCTTCCTCAATATATTCCAGTTCTGCTTTATTTACTTTGGGATGATCTTTCGGGCCATACACCGTCTTCACCCATATTCCACACATGGCCATACCGACAAGGCCCATAATGATAAACACGAATTTCCATCCAAAAGAGCTTGTGAGCCAGGCCATAATAGGGGCAAAGATGACTGTTGCAAAATATTGGGCTGAATTAAAAATGGCTGATGCCATGCCCCGTTCCTTGGTCGGGAACCAGGCGGATACGATTCGGCTGTTGGCCGGAAATGACGGCGCCTCTGCCAAACCCACCATAAAACGAAGCACAAATAACATCACGATCGTCAACCCTGCGCTAAAGAATCCTACGAAACCCTGCAATAACGTAAACAGTGACCAGAAAAAAATGCTAAAGGTATAGATCTTCTTCGAGCCAAAGCGGTCAAGAAACCATCCTCCGGGCAGCTGGCCCAACACGTATGCCCACGAAAAAGCCGAAAACACATATCCCATAAGAACCGGATCCAGGCCAAGCTCTTGCGACATGGGGGTCCCGGCGATCGATATCGTTGCACGATCGGCATAGTTAATCGTCGTGATGACAAACAGTATGAATAAAATCATGTAGCGAACACGGGTTTTCTTTCCATACTCTACCCCAGGAGAAACTTGGTTTGAAACCTTCGGACTGTTTATAGCCATGCTCCAATAGCCCTCCCTAAAAATGTCTTAGTATTACGTGCACATAAAACATTCTCACCCGTGAGTTAAATAAAACGCTTTCAAAACACCTCCTCGATATCTTGTTCTTTTTCCAAAACCATCGTAATCTGTAAGAATACAAGAAGTAAAAGTCATAAATTTTAGTTTTCTCTTAATAAATTTAAGAGCAAGGAAGGGGAATTCTGATCATGGACTTAAAGCAGCTGGAATATATCATCCAAATTGCAGAAGAGAACAACATCACGAAAGCCTCGGAAAAGCTATTCATTACCCAATCCGCATTAAACCAGCAGCTTTTAAAGCTTGAGAAAGAGCTTGGCACACAGCTTTTTGTCCGTTCAAGGAATAATTGGCACCTGACACAAGCCGGCAAAATTTATGTAGAAAACGCTAAAAACATGCTCAGACTCAAAAAAGATACGTATAATCAGATCCATGATATTCTCGAAACAAGGGAAGGAAATTTAGTTATTGGGTTAACGCCGGAACGCGGTACGCAAATGTTTGCCGCGATCTATCCTTTTTTCTATAAAAAATATCCTAAAGTAAAAATAGATCTCATCGAAATGCCTGTAAAAAAACAGCAGATTGAAATATTACAGGGAAACATCGACATCGGTTTTTTAACTCTACAGGATTTTCAAAAGACCAATGACAACTATATCCATTTATGCTTTGAACATATCATTTTGGGTGTTCCCTCTGCTCATCCCTTTGCACATCTCGGAGGCAGACTCGGCGAACCCCTTCCGGCAATCAGTCTGAAGCTTCTGGAAAACGATTCTTTTGCTGTCATGCAGACGGGCTCGACCCTCCGGGAAATCTTTAATCATTTGATCAATGAAGAGAACATAAGCCCTCATATTTTACTGGAAACCAGAAGCTGTCATACCTTATTTGAAATGGTTGCTCAAGGCATTTGCTGCTCCGTGTTCCCCATTACTTATGCGAAGCCAAGCTCTGCGATATCCTATTTTTCCATTCGTCAGAACCCGGTGTGGGAAGTAACGGCCAGTTATAAAAAAGACAGCTACTTGAGCAATGCGGCAAAAGAGCTGATTGCCATCGCTACGGATTACTGGTTGGAAAAGGTTCGGTGAAGTTGGCGTGCTTCTTTGTGCCGTTTGTAGGCGCTCCGCGAACGAAGCATTCCTGCAATCGCTGTTGACCCTCCGGGCCAAAGGCGACCGCTTCGCTTTTCCGGAATTGCTTCGTTCTCTCCGCTGCTGCGTGCATCCCCCTACTTTTAAACGAGAGGAAAGAAATCGCCAATCTTCCCCGATTTCTATGTTGAAAAAAAGGCCGAGAACAAGTCTACTCCCCCTGTTCTCGACCTATGATGCTTTATGATTAACTTTATACGAACTATCAATTCATCTATCAACCAGCTATAACACATGGTATAATATGCCTAACAACAGAATGGCTTGGATGGGCGGTCGGCTAGTCTCCCGTGAAGGGAGGTGATAGCCAATGGAGGTTTATCAAGCAATATCATTGATGATTGCATTTGGAGCGTTAATTGTAACGCTTATTGGTGTGGTCGTTACGATAGTGATTGCTCTGAACCAAAGCAAAAAGAAATAGACCGCCCTAGGCAAAGGAATCGGTCTATTTCTTATTGACCTGAACTTTGAACGGCCTACCGCTCTTCAAAGCGGCTGTTGCCAAGAGTGGGGATGTTAGCGCATCTTCCACTCTTTTTTTAGTATATACAACCCTGCTTAAATAATATCACACCTCTTGCTGATTGTTAATCACATGGTATAGAAAAAGGCTCAGTCTTTATATGGATCGAATTCGTTGGCCCCGGCCATGCACACTCCGATGGGCTTCAGCACATGCAGCACCTCCAGCGTCTCCTTGTGCGCATCCAGCACCTCCTGCAACTTGCGGTACACGAACGGACTTTCATCCGTCCCTGCTCCGCGCAGCTCGACACCGTAATTGCGAACCGCCGTTTCCATCTGGGCAGCCGTAATTTCGCCTCCACTGCGGGTGCGGGTTTTCCAGTTCATTTTTCCCGCTGCTCGGGTACGGCTCATAATGCGGCCTGCTCCATGAACCGTGCTGTAAAAAGCGTCCCGATTCTCCGCTGTGTCCTTGCCTTTCACAATGACGGAAATGTCTCCCATGCTTCCGCCGATAAAACCAATCTGTCCCGGTGTGGAAGGAGTCGCCCCTTTACGGACCACTACGGACTGCTTGCCAAAATGTTCTTCCTTCCATGCAAAATTATGATGGTTATGCACCGCCAAATCCGCCTCCGCTCCCAAAATGGCGAGCACCTGATCCATCACATAATCCCGGCCTGCATAAGCATACCGCCCGGCCAGCCTCATCGCACGGTAGTACATATCGCCAAGCTCGCTGTCCAGATCAAGCAGCACCGGCGGCTGATCCATGTGCTCACCAGGGGCTTTGCCCATGAATTCCCGCCCTGCCGCCAGATTGAGAAATCCGCTGGCCGTCTTATGACCGAACCCGCGGCTGCCGAAATGGTTGGCGGCCCAGATCCGGCCTGTCGCTTCCTCCACGAACAGGTCCACAAAATGGTTACCGCTGCCGACCGTTCCTAGCTGTGCCCGGGCCAGGGCCTTCAATCTGTCGTGCTCCTGCTTTCCTATTTCCATATAGACGGACCAGTCCGGATCGTCGAACAGCTCGTGATCCACCTGAACATCATTGACCCGGCCCATACCGAACGAAATCTGGCGGGCGATTTCATCGATAATCTTTCCGATGCGCGGCAACACCTCGTCTGCCGTCAAATTCGTCCGCACCGCCTTGTTGCCGCATGCGATATCATATCCCACGCCTGACGGGGAGATTTGTCCCTCATAGGCGACTACGCCGCCGATCGGCTGGCTGTAACCTATATGATGGTCAGCCATCAGCAGCGCCTGCATGACATTGCCCGTTGCTGCGCAGGTTTGCGCCTGCGCCAGTGCGCCCTCATCGGGGTTGCCCCAAACCCGCACTCCGTTAATTGTTTGATAAGTCATGTACTTCAACTCCTGTTGCTCTGTAAAGTTACCTCATTATTACCTATCTTTGTTTCTACGAACAGGGTGAAAGTATGACGACGTCTTTCGGCGTCTTTCTATGTTTTCTGTCAAAATCATAGAATTTATATTGATATTTTCCAGACCGGCTATTAAGATAGTTTTGAAAGGAGGTAGGATACATTATTTCTTTATGCAGTCTGACAACCGGAGTCAGAACTCTTGAGCCCTCCCCTTGGTACATACCGCGCGGCGTCCAGCGAAATCCGGAAATTGTAACCGGCCTAGGCTAAAACGCTTCTTACGGCGAAAGTCTGACCTCCCATCGTTTTAAATTTAAAACAGGAGGTATATGTAACCATGACCAAAGCTGGCATCCGCAAATTTTTCCCGATTTTTCTTATTATAATTCTTATAACAACGAGTATAAGTAACAACATCATCACACAGTCCGCATCCGCGGCAGCATCCAACGCAACGATTACATTGACAGCCGATAATGAATTCACCCTTTATCACAATGGTGCTTTGGTAGGCTCAGGGAATCAGTGGACGCAGGCAGACACTTTTAATTTGAACCTTCAGCAGGGCAAAAACGTAATCGCCGTCAAAGCGACCGACCTTGGAATGCAGGCCGGATTGCTCGCTGATCTTGTATACCAGCAAGAAAGCATCGTTTCCGATTTTAACTGGAAAACATCTGGCACCTATACTGCCGGATGGGAGCAAACCAATTTTAACGATTCCACCTGGCAGCACGCCACCGATTTCGGAATGTACGGCATGTCTCCGTGGAATAAGCAGGTCGCAGGAATGCCGGACAATA
The DNA here is from genome assembly GCF_046098255.1 of Paenibacillus jiangxiensis. Classification (NCBI taxonomy): domain Bacteria; kingdom Bacillati; phylum Bacillota; class Bacilli; order Caryophanales; family Paenibacillaceae; genus Paenibacillus; species Paenibacillus jiangxiensis. The sequence goes on along the minus strand of NZ_JBJURI010000014.1, from coordinate 132,477 downwards.
CATCCGCCCGCTGGATCTGGATAGGAGATACCAACAATAATCCTGCGGTGAAAGAGGCCTATTTCCGCATGGAGTTCACGGTGTCTGACGATGGTCTTGAGATCAGCAATCCGATAACAAGTGTGGGCGAATTCGCCAATGTGGAATATGAACTCAAAAGCAACATCCCTATGCCAAGTCTGATCAGGCAGAAAATAGGCATTACAGGAGACATGTTTGCTGAAATCCCTGCAACCGGCAGCTTCTCGATTACCGCGGCTGAGTATGCACAGCTTTCGTCCACACTTGTGACCCATCAAATTTACCTGGATGAAGCGACCAACCAATCCATTAAAATTACCAAGGTGGCCGCCACACCTGCTTCATCCGGCTATATTGTCGAGTACGCTATCCCCCAATTTGAAGAATTATTTGAATATTACAGCATTCCTGAACAAACTGTCACGTTTGATCAGAGCAACCTGGTCTATCCGTCCGGCGGCTCCATTGTCTCCTTTTCAGATGTCTCATCTTCCGTCTATAATGACGTTCCATCAGCGGTCTATTCCAATGTCCCCTCATCCGTGTACACGGATATGGTTACATTCGGTGCCGACGATTTCATATCCTGCAGCAAATCCGGCTCTGACTTCGTCTGCAATTTCAAAAAAGAGCTGATCAACCAAAAAAGCGGCGGCAAGGAAACTCTCGTGGAAGCAGGCGGGACGCTGACCCTCAAAGCTCCAAAGCTCAGGGGAACTTACAAACATAATAAATTTGATCTGAAATTCACTGCAGGTGAAAGCGCCAATGTGTACGTTAAAGGCAAGGCACAGTTTGAAAAGGAAATTAAAGTGCCGCTTTACGGACTGGAGCTGGATGCCGGAAAAGTGGGAAAAGCGACGGTTGGTATCTTCCTTGTCATCGGCATTGACGGAAGCGTCAGCTTTGAATTTGTGGTCGACCAGGGTTATTCCCTTGAAGCAGGAGTGAAGGGAAAAAACTTCCTATACATCCCTCGGCTTGGTACCATTCAACCTTACAGCAGTGTGGACAAGCACTTAAACGTTACACATCAGATTGAGGGCACATTAACCGCCAGAGCGGGCGCACAGGCAGAAGTGGGGTTAGAGGTGCTCGGTATCAGTCTTGTGGGTGTCAAAGTGTTTGCGGGAATCGAGGGTGAGGGAACCTGGACAAGCAGCATCAATGTTCCATATACCATGACCATGACCTTGACGATTGACGCGCTGGTAGAGGGAGACGCTACTGCTATCGGCAAAAATTTTGATCTGTTTGAATTCCGCTGGAACCTGGTGAACCTGAAAAAAGAGCCGTCATCCGGCAGTTCAACCAATCTGGCATTAGGGGCAACGATTACCGCCGATTCCACCTATCCCGGATATTCGGTAACCAGGATCAATGATGGTGACCGCAACACGACGGTCGGCGGTGCTTATAGCTGGGCCAATGATAACAGGACGCCTCTGCCTCAATATGTAACGGTTGAAATGCTCAAGGCAGCCAGCATTAACCGGATTGATCTGTACACCTCTGCCGAATATCCGCTGGCCGATTATGATCTCGAGTATTGGAACGGATCGGCCTGGATCAGCCTTGTGAAGGTAACCGCCAATACGGAAACGTACAGGACACATTCATTTGCAGGCGTACAAACCTCCAAGGTGCGGGTAGTCGCCCGCAATGGGCCTCCCCATCAGCTCGGTTATGTCCGGATCAATGAGTTGGAGATTTACGGAGCGGCCAACGTAGCCCGGTCCGCGTCCATTACAGCGGATACGACCTTTCCCGGCTACTCTGTTGCCAGAATCAATGATGGTGACCGCAACACGACGGTTGGCGAGGCCTATAGCTGGGCCAACAATTACAACTCGCCTCTGCCGCAGCATGTTGTCGTCGCTTTCAGTCAGCCCGCCACCATCAGCAAGATTGACCTTTATACATCCACCGGCTACCCAATGGCCGATTATAGTTTCCAATACTGGAACGGTTCGGCGTGGGTAAATCTGGTCACCGTTACAGGCAACACGGATGTGTACCGGACCCATTCTTTCCCGACAGTCCAGACATCCCAAATTCGGGTGGTCGCGAGCAAAGGGCCGATCGATCAGTCTGGATACGTCCGTATCAATGAGCTGGAGATTTATTAAATTATTAAATTTAAAAACACGAAAAAAAGATGCCGTTTTGTATTCGAAAGACGGCATCTTTTATTTAAACCAACCCTTATCCTTAAAGCGGGTAATGGCCTCGATCCGGTTGCTGACATTGAGCTTGTCGAGGATCACCGAAATATAATTGCGGACCGTGCCAGCCGTAAGATACAGCTCGCCGGCAATCTCTTTGGTCGTCTTGCCTTCGGCAATCATCAGCAGAACTTCCTTCTCCCTTTCGGTCAGCGGATTCTCTTCTCCAAATGCCCCATCCACCAGCTCGGGGGCGTAGATTCTTCGTCCGGCCATGATGCTGCGGATCGAGGAAGCCAGCTCCTCGCTGGGGCTGTCCTTCAGCAGATAACCGTGTGCGCCTGCCTTCAATGCCCGTTCAAAATAGCCGGGACGCGCAAAGGTTGTCAAAATAAGTACTTTACAGCCGAGCCCTTTCAGCTCCTCGGCGGCCTCCAAACCACTTTTCAGCGGCATCTCAATGTCCATAATGCAAACATCCGGCTGGTGAATACGCACCAACTGTACTGCTTCCTCACCGTTTCCCGCCTTGCCGACAACCTTCATATCCTCTTCCAAATCCAGCAGGGAAGCCAGAGCCCCGAGCAGCATTCGCTGGTCTTCGGCGATTACAATCGTGATCATCTATCTGCCTCCTTCACCGGCTGTTCAAGAACATTGGGAACCTGTATGATCAGCCTCGTACCATGGTCTGAACGGACAACCATGCTCCCGTTCACAAACTCGAGGCGCTCTTTCATCCCGCGCAACCCATTTCCCCGAAAATGAGCGGTCTCCTTGGGCAGGCCTGTACCGTTGTCTTCCACTGTTAATGTCAGTTCGGTTCTAGACGGCTCGATCCTGACGCAACAGGCGCTCGCGCTGCTATGCTTGACTATATTCGTCACTGCTTCCCTAAGGCACATGCTCAGCACATTCTCATTCAGCAAGGAAACATTTGTCAGATGAGGATCACCCTCTACAGTAAGTGTGATTTGGGCCGCCTTCAGCATTTGCCGCATACGGGAAATTTCATCCTCAAGACTCGTTCCCCGCATCTCGGTAACCATATCCCGCACTTCCTTCAATGCATTCCTGGCTGTCTGACGCACGTCTTCGATTTCGGCCTTGGCCCGTTCCGCATCCTGAGTGATCAGCTTGCCTGCCAGGTCACTCTTCAGCCCGATCAAAGATAGCTTCTGACCGATCGTGTCATGCAGATCCCTGGCAATCCGCTGACGCTCCTCCAGCTTGACCAGCTCTGAGATTCTTTTGTTCGCGTTATTCAGCTCTCCCAGCAGACGGTCGCTTTTATTGCGGGTATACGTGGTGACAGGCAAAAGAATGACTCCAATGGTACTGACCAGAACGAAGGGCAACTGTGAAATGAATAACGGATTCCGTGAAACGAAGCCGTAATTGATCGTTGCGATGGTCGTCACAAGATGAATCGTGTATAACGTGACAAAACCGGCCCGGTTCCGGATATTCCCGATAAAGAACGCCAGAAAGAGTGAAAAATACACATATCCGAACAAAAGCGTCATCGTAATGGAGATCATAATTTGCATGCTGGTCCAGAAATATACGAGCCAGCCCTTTGACAGAAAAGACAGAACATAACATGCAAAAAATGCGATAATCATTATGCAGCCCAGTACGACCTGGTACGTAGAGGACGAACGAAATATAAAGTAGAACGGGAGAATGTACAGGACAACCCATATATATGGGCTAAGCCCTGTGCTGCGGTGAAAAATCTGATACCATTTCTGCATTGCCGTCCTCCCTGTGCCGCGCGTTATAACTGAACCGTTTAGCGTTTCAATCATTTTAACACAATATCGGCAGAGGATTATTCGCCCTGAACATTGGGTTTGGTGATTAACCGATTAGCCCCAGCATCGTGCTTGTGTAATTTCCGCTTCACACTACTGTAGCCTACAAAAGCCTTCCTCTCCTCATCCCACAGCCGGAATCGCAACGATTGCAGACTTGTTCGAATCGTGATGGTTGTCGCTTTCTGCAGCGGGGGCGCGGCATGATGAGCCTTTTCCAAATTGTAATTCGGTACCTTCGGACTCAAATGATGAACATGATGGAAGCCGATATTGCCCGTAATCCATTGCAAAGGCTTCGGCAGCTTATAGTAAGAGCTTCCTTCCACGGCCGCGTTCACATAGCTCCATTCTTCATCATGCTCAAAATACGATTCCTCAAACTGATGCTGTACGTAAAACAGCCAGATCCCCAGCATGCCTGATACAAAAAAGATTGGCGCCTGCACCAGCACAAAGGCTTGCCAGCCGATAGCCCAGCACAACAGGGAATATAAAATAACAATGGAAGCATTGGTGATGTGGGTATTTACTTTCTCTTTGTGTTTGGCTCCTTTTCGGTTAAACCGGTATGAGAACAGAAACACATAGACTGGCCCGGCAACAAACATGATAAATGGATTACGGTACACACGGTACGCCGCTCTTGTCCAAAAGGATGCCTGCGCATATTCCTCAACCGTGAGCACCCACATGTCTCCCGTTCCCCTCTTATCCAGGTTGCTGCTCGTTGCGTGATGGATCGCATGTGTGTTCTTCCACTGCACATATGGACAAAGTGTAATAATGCCTGTGATGGTGCCCAGAATATCATTGGCACGCCGGCTTTTGAAGAAGGACTGATGACCGCAATCATGAAATATAATGAACGTACGTACAACAAAACCGGCCGCGAGAATCGTAATGGGAAGTGTGAGCCAATAGGATACGGCAAGGCTTAAATAAGCCGCATACCAAAGCCCAATCAATGGTATAAGGGTGTTTGCAAGCTGGAATAAACTCGATTTTTCATTAATTTGTTCATACGGGGCAACTTTCTTTTTCAGACTGGACAGGTTGTCATGTCGGGTCATACGTTGTTCCTCCTCCATATTGACGCAAGTGCTGCCGTTTAAACCTCCGGATGCACCCTATACCTATCATAGATAAATACATCCGGAGCAGGTAGTCACAAACGTCAATGCTGGAGTATGACAAATGTCATATGGTATTTTTCTTTAGTGCGTGTTCAAAAAGTCAGGTTTTCAGCACCGAGAAGGTTGGATGAAGCTAGGGACTGAGGAGCGGAGCGTACTTGAGGTACGTGAGCACCGGAAGGCCCGGCTGAATTCAAGATTCGATGTCGAGTCCGCTTCCTGATTTCCTTCGTGATCAAAAGATGACTTTTTGAACTACCTCTATTAGGAATGAGCCAGAGTCTGCTGCTGTGGGACTGGGGCCTCATCCTTCTTGGCTTCCGCTTTGCTCAGCTTCCTTTTTTCAACCGCCATCAAGACTAAAATGATCGCTGCAAAAGCGCTCAGTAATATGAGGATACCACCCAATTCTTGAATAAAGTAACGAAGCTCGCCGCCTCTAAATCCCATACCCCGCAGGAATTTGAAATGCCATGTCAGAGGCAGAATGTTGCTGACAACCTGCAGCGGACCAGGAAGCATGGAAACCGGCAGCTGCGCGCCGCTCAGCAGGAAGGAAGGCATCATCAGCAGCAAGATTCTGCCGGATGCTTTCTCCGGAGTGGGAGCACTCCAGCCAATCACCATGGCAAACAGGCTGAGCGTTGTCGTATACAGCATAAACGGAATGAACATGTCCAACATGCCCGCTTCAAATCTCAATCCGCCAAGCTGCTTGATCAAGCCGATGGACAGGAAGAACGAGATACATCCGACCAGCGCGTACGGCAGTACCCGCAGCAGAATCCCTACAGGATGATTCAATTCCTCCTGCAGACGCCCCTCTGCCCGCAAACGGGGAATGATGGACAGGCCAGCGCTGCCGATCAGGGAAAGCATGACCGTATTGACAAATCCTATTACCGAGCTCATCAACGTGCTGCTGGTCGGATTATACAGCAGTCGCTGCTGGACCATCATATTGGAAGTCATGCCGGAAACCTGGCTGTCGGTCAGGCCAACAGCCTTCAAGCTACCGGCAGCAAGCGCGGCATTCTCCGCCGTGATTACTTCCGTTACACCCGTCCGCAAGCTGGCTGTAGCCTGCGCGACGGTATTATCCACGTAAAAACCAATATTGCTTTGTTTTCCCTGCAATCTGTTCGCTTCCAGTCCCGCTGGAAGGTAAATCACCGCAGAAAACTGTTCGTTATAGAGCAGCATGTTCGGATCGGTATCATTATCGAAGACCCTTTTAACATTTATATACTGGGAAGTGTCCAGCTTGGCAATCAACTGGCTGCTATAGGAGCTATGGTCCAGATCAACGATAGCAACCGGCCCTTCATTGATCTGGCTATTCTTAAAAACATAACCAAAAACTGCAGCAACGACTATAGGTACAAGCAGCAGAATAAAAACACTCTTGCCGCCAAGCATATGCTTCCATTCATCAATCAGCGCTTTCATCCACTTGTACCTCCACCGTCATGCCCGGAAGCAGATTTTCAGCACGCTCCACTCGCACACGGATCTGAAAGGAGCTGGTATCCGATTGTCCCTTGTCGCGGCTCATTCTCATATTGGTATATTGCGGAGCAGAAGTAACGTACTCTACCGTTCCTTCAACATCCTCATTCAAGGCCACAATATGAGAGGTTACTTTGGAACCGGCATGGAATTTGGCGACATCCTCTTCACCCACATAGAGATCGTAGTACAGTTCATCCGTTTCGATCATGATGACCGTGGAGCCTGCGGATACGTTCTCCCCAAGCTTGGGCACGACCCGCGTCACTTTGCCGTCTACAGGAGCCTTCAATACTGTACGGTCACGCTGCAGCTGCAGCGATTTCAACTGGACCTGCAAAGCCTCCTTCTGCTTCACCAGCAAATTCACATTATATTTCCCATTCTCGACTTCATCTCTGGACTGAGAGGTCTGATTCAATGCCTCTTTGGCTTTTTCCGTCTTAAGACGGGCCTGCTCACGCTCCTCGGCTGTGGCCCCTGCCTGCATTTTCTCTAGGGAAGCCTGCTGCTGTGCAACCGCATTTTGCGCGATATCCGCCTGTTTGGATGCCGTCGCTACCGACGCATTGGCAATTTCGAGCTGATCCTGTGCCGTTTCGAGTGCGATTTTGGCCGAATCCAGCTCATTTTGTGCCTTGTCCAGGTCTGCCTGGGTGGCAACACCGCTCTCTTTTAAAGCTTTGACCCTGCTATAGCTCGTCTGGACCAGATCAAGCGACTTCTGCCGGGATGTGACCGTCTTTTTCGCGATTTCAACATTTTGCTTGGCTGTCTCCACCGCCGTCAATGCATTCTCGGCCGATTGCTTCGCAGACGAGACCGCCAGTTGCTGCTGCCGGATATCCTCGGCCCGTGCCCCTTGGTTCACCTGGCTTTCGGCTGTCTGTGCCGCCTGAATGTCAAGCTGGGCCTGCTTCTCCGATTCAGTAATCTTATTTGACTGGATGCCAAGCGAGCCCTTGGCCTGGTCAATTTGCACGTCCATTTGGGCAATTTGCGATTTCAGCTTTGCAATTTCAAGATCTTTGTCCACTGGGTCCAGGGTCATGAGCACATCTCCCTTTTTGACCCCCTGCTCTTCCTTGACATTAATGGAGCTGACCTTGCCGCCCACTCCCTGAAAAGAAGCGTTCACTGTATCTGCGGCGAGCAGGGTGTCCTTCTCCTGAGCGGCCATGCTTACTGCATCCTTGCCGCTCATCGCCATTAATATCCCTCCAGCGCCCAGGGCGACAACCAGCAGAATATAAGGGATAAATTTCTTAAGCATATCTATTCTCCTTTTTAAAAATAATTTATAAGCCGTCATATAGTACGACGTCGAATTATAAGGGGAAGAAGGGTTCAACTATCTTTGAACCTTTCTAATCCGTTGCGAAGCTTATGCAGAAGTCCCACAAATATCTTATGATCTTCCTCTGTAAAATCCTGCATTAGATTCGAGACAAAGGAAGCATACATTGGCACCACCGTATTTATATGCTCCACACCTTTATCGGTCAGGTGAATCGCTGTCATTCTACGGTCATTCAGGCTGGCCCGTTTGATATAACCGTCGCGTTCAAGACCGTCGATCACGCTGGTCATCGTGGAGCGTGTAACCCCCGAATAAACAGCCAGCTCCGATGGAGTCAAAGCTTTTCTATACGCAAACAAAGGCATCAAGATCTTCATTTTGCCGACCGAGAGATTGTGCTCGGACAACTTGCCGCTCATTTCATTGTATACTTCATGAGTTGTGTGTATAAAAGTCATCATGGTATACAGGGAATCCCACTCCAATTGAGGAAAATGCTCCGCCAGCTTTCGTAGCCGCACTTCCACTTCGTTACCTTTGAAGTTAGCATCAAAGTTCATTTCCGCACTCCTTCCATAAATATTCGCAATCACATAATACGGCATCGAACTATTTTGGTCAAGATAAAAATGGAATAGGTGTAAGGTGCACAAAGAAACCGTCCCCTGTAATGTCGAATCACATTTCCATTTACCAGGAGACGGTTCTTTCCATTTTTTCATTTTTTCATTTTTTCACTTTTTACTATATCATGGGCTTCCGACAAATCGGCATCCTACCCTTTGACCGAACCTGCCGCGATCCCTTCGACAATCCGGTCGCTCAGGATGAGGAAAACCAGCAGAATGGGCAGGATGCTGATCATCAGCGTGGCGCCGATGGCTCCCCAGTCCGTCGTGTACTGGCCGATGAAATTTTGCACGCCGACCGTCAGTGTTTTGTACTGATCCGAGCTGATAAAGGTATTTACAAAAATAAATTCGTTCCAGTTGTAAATCATGTTGATGATTGCCGTAGTCGCCATGACGGAAGAGGTCATCGGCATCACAATCCGGAAAAACATCCGGTTCACGGAGCAGCCGTCCATCACCGCTGCCTCCTCCACTTCTCCCGGCAAAGCGTAATAAAATCCGAGCAAAATCATGATCGTGGTCGGCATATTAAAGGCAACGTAAGAGATGATCACGGACAGCGGGCTGTCCGTTAGATGCAGCTTCTGGAACATGCTGAACAAAGGAATCAGCGTGGAATGAACCGGAATCATCAAACCGACCATAAACAGCCCGAGCACAAAGGCACTACCCTTCCATCTCATACGCGTGACCGCAAAGGTGACAAAGCTGGCCAACAGTACCGTAAGCACGAGCGACACCACCGTAATCCAGACGCTGTTCATGAAATAAGTGCCGATATTGCCGCTGCTCCATACCTTGACGTAATTATCCCAATGCGGCTGCGGCGGGATGGCAAAGGGCGGCATATTGAACACTTCCTGATTGTTTTTCAGGGAAAATAGCAGCAGCCAGATTAACGGGAGAAGTTGAAGGACAGCTGCGGCAATGAGAAGCGCGTACAACAGGCCGGTTCCTGTCCGGCTCCATATTCCACGGCTGCTCCCCAACCCCCGATTCAGCGTATGTTGGGCCATCGTTTCTGATTTCACTATTGCTCCCCTCCTTTCCAACTCCGCCTTTTAAGAGTACTGAATCGTATCCTTTGTTGCCGTCACTTTACGGATCACATAGGTCGCGGCCAGACAAATGAGCAGCAGAAAAAATGCGACAGCGCTGCCATAGCCGAAATCAAAGCCGCGGAAGGCTTGATGATACATATAGGACGCCATCACTTCACTGGCCCCGTTTGGGCCGCCGTCGGTCATGACATAGATCAGATCAAAATATTTCAGAGACCCTACAAACGACAGAACAACCGTAACCTTAATGACCTCGCTAACAAGCGGAAGTTTGATGCGCAGCGCGATCTGCAGCGGGTTGGCCCCGTCAATCCGCGCCGCCTCAATGAGCGATTCCGGGATATTTTTGAGCCCGGCATAATAAATGAGAATATAAAAGCCCGCATACTGCCAAATAATCGGAATAAACAGCGCGAACAGCACAATGGAGGGCTCCGCCAGCCAGGCTGGCGGATTTAGAATACCCATGGACATCAGTACGTTATTGAGCACTCCATTGGTAGGATGATATATTTTCATCCACAGCTGTGCAATCGCCACCGAGGACAGCAGCATGGGAATCAGATAAATTTTGCGCAGCAGGCTGGCGCCTTTGATTCTGCCTGACAGCACAAGTGCAATCAGCAGGTACCCAATCAGGCTTATGCCGGAAAACAGGGCCAGCAGCAGCGAATGGTATGCGCTTTGCCAGAAGGCGGCATCAGCCAGCAGATCTTTGTAATTATCCAGCCCGACAAAGGTCATGGGAGAGATGCCGTCCCACTCGTTCAGTCCGTAGTAGCCAGTCAGCACGATAGGAACGTAGATGATGGCCAACAGCAGAAGCAGGGACGGCAGCACGTACAGGGCGATGATGAATTTGTTGGACATGACTTTATTCACGACTAGGTCCTCCTCTCTCTATCCGGCTGCACTCAATTTCCTTTCTCCACCGCCTGCTTGTGCTCCGCTGCGAACTGCTGCGGCGTTACCGCTTTTCCGAACAAGGCTTGAATCATATTCAGATGCACCTGGGCGGCATTTGGCTTCATCTTCACATCCGCGAACAGCGTGATACTGCTGGCATTATTCAGCTCGTTCAGCAGTTCCACATACAACGGTGGCAGGTTTCCTTTGGAGGTGTCCACCTTGGTCGCCGGAATGACGCCCGCGTCCGTAACGGATTGTTCGCCCCATTTTGCCACAAAATATTCCACAAACTTCTTCGCTTCTTCCTTCACCTTGGAGTTCTCCGCCACGAACAGGCCCACGCCGGGACCGCCCACCCAACTGTTGACATTGCCTTTGCCACCGTTCACGGTCGGGAATTTGAAAAACCCGATGGAGTCCTTAAATTCCTGCGGAATATCCGGATTGGTTGTAAAATTCGGCAGCTCCCACGTGCCCATCAGATACATGGCCGCTTTCCCGTTCATAAACTCCGATTTGCCCTCATCATTGGACAGTCCGTTAAAGCCTTTGTTAAACGCATTCATATCCACCAGGCTTTGAATTTCAGCCCCCGCCTGTATGAGACCCGGATCTTCAAATGAACCGGTGCCGTCGATGGCCTTGGCCAGCGCTTCGTTCCCGGCAATGCGGTCAGCCAGATACATATACCAGAGCGATCCGGTCCACCGGTCTTTGTTGCCCAGCGCTATAGGCGCAACACCATTGTTGGCAAGCGTCTGTACAACCTGCTTGAATTCATCGTAGGTCGTGGGCACCTGAAGGTTATATTTTTCAAAAATGGCCTTGTTATAATAAATAGGCGAAATGTTCAGCTCGATGGGCAGCGCATAGGTTTTGCCGTCCACGGCGTAAGCTTCCGTCGTTCCTGCTACAAACTTGTCCTTAAGCTGCTGCCCGTTAAGCAGGTCGTCAAGCGGTGTGAACAAACCGCCTTTTACATAAGGCTCCATGAATCCGGCCGCCCACGTAATGCCGATATCCGGCAGCTCGTTGGAGGCAGACAGCACCTTCAGCTTGTTTTTATACTGCTCATTTTCCAGAACCTCCTGCTTGATGACTACATTCGGATGATCCTTCTGATACTGCTCGATAATCTGATTGACCAGCTTGTTCTGCTGTGCCGAGCTGCCTGCCGGCCATAGATGCATCATGTTGAGCGTAATTTTGTCGCCTCCGCCGCCGGCTTGCGAATCGCCTCCTCCGGCATTCCCTCCTGCTCCGCCACATCCAGATAGTACCAGCATCAGCGCGAGCATAACGATAAACCCTGCAAACACTTTGTTTTTGGACATTCCCAAATCCTCCCCCAGTGTGATTACAAGCTTTTAATGTAACCGCTATCAAAAAATTATTTTAGCACCGGGTTTCCGCCGCTCACAGATCACAGCCATTGGCAATAACTCCACTATTATTGGATTTCTTCAGGACTGTCCGCCATCTGGTGTCTGTACCGGCTCGGGCTTACGGATTCCAGCTCCTTGAACACTTTAATAAAATATTTATCCGTCCGGTACCCCACCCTGTTGCCGATTTCCATCACCGAGAGCCGGGTTTGCAGCAGCAGTTCTTTGGCGCGCTGAATCCGCAGCCGGGATACATATTCACTGAAGGGCGTCCCTGTCTGTTCTTTAAAAAGCACGCTGAAATAGCTGGCATTCAGATGGAGGCGCGCCGCCATATCCGCCATCGTTAACGGTTCGTGGATGTGTTCTTTAATATAATCCAGCGCTTCCTTTACCGGCTCGCTTAAAGAAGCCTCTCTTCCACCGACCCTCAGCAAAGCGGGATCCACCAGCTTCTCCAGCTTTTCGTGCAGCTCCCGTTCTTCCTCCAGCCTTAACGCCTCGCCGGTCGCCTTCAGCAGCTCCTGCTTGTCAATCGGCTTCAGCAGATAATTGACGGCTCCCAGCCGCAAGGCCTGCTGCACATAATCGAACTCCGCGTACCCTGAGATGACCACAATGCACGGCTTGCGTGCTTGGCCCTCCAGAGAGCGGATCAGATCCAGGCCGCTGATTTCGGGAAGCCTGACATCCGTGATTAGCAGGTGAAAGGCCTGCTGCCGCAGCTTATCCAGCGCCTCCACCCCGTTCTCCGCCGTTTCGATCCGGTACTTCCCGCTGCCTGCGGCCTCCAGTGTCTGCTTGATGCCCTGCCGGGTACGCGGCTCGTCATCCACGACCAATATCGTTTTTAGCGTCAGTTCCATGCCCGCCCCCTCCATTTCCATTAGGAATGTCAAATGAAATCACCGTACCCGCACCAGGTGAACTCACGATGTGCAGGTCTTCAATTTTGCCATCCGCCCCCGCGTAATACAGCTTTAACCGCTGCTGGACATTGGCCAGCCCCATGCCGATTCCTTTTCCGGCAACAGACGGTCCTCCCTGCAGCGCTCTGTATAATGCCTCGCATGTATCCCGGTCCATGCCCGGGCCGTTATCCGATACGGCAACTCTTGTCCAGCCCTGCCGCACGGAATGCCCTATCCGCACCTCGACAACGCCGTCCCCTCTGCTGTTCTCGACACCATGCAGGATTGCATTTTCCACGATCGGTTGGATGAGCAGCTTCGGAACAGGCACCGCAGCAAATTCAGGGGGCATGTTAAGACGCCATGTCAGGCGTTCCCCCAGCCTCATCTCCATAATCTGAAGATAACGCCTGATGTGCTCCGTTTCCTCGCCGACGGTTACCCATCCGTCTCTCCCTTGTTGATCGATGGTATAGCGGAACAGCCTGGACAGGGACACCATCAATCCTGCCAACTCTTCCTCCCCTTTCTCCTGCAAGGACCAGTTGAAGGCCTCCAGCGTATTAAACAGAAAATGTGGATTAATTTGCGCCTGCAAAGCCTTCAATTCCGTGCGGCTCTGCAGTACCTCTTTCTCGTATACCACCCGGATTAACTCATTAATATTGGTGATCATGGCGTTGTACGTATGGTTCAGCTCCCGCAGCTCCAGTGCGGCGGGAGACTCGGGCTGCAGCGCCAGCGCGGCAGGACGGGATTTACGCATGGCCCGGATCAGGCGGCTGATGGGCCGGGTAATCATGGTGGAGAGGAGAAAGGACATCATCAGGAACAGCAGAGTGCCGATAACACATGAGACAAGCATGATCGTCCTGAGCACCGAAAGACCTTCCGTTACGAAGCTCACCGGCGTAAGCACAAGCAAGGTCCAGTTCGTTCTGTCCGAATGCTGCTCCACTTTGACATATTCCCGGTCCCTGAATTTCACCGTCTGGCTGTTGCTGTTCAATAGCCCCAACAGATCAGTGGCGGGGATACCCCCGCTGCCTACCAGCTCCCCTTTTTCGTCCACGAGCAATATGGACTCCCCGCCGCCGCTCCCGGCCATGGTATCATTCAATTGGAAGTAGCTGCGCTGTACGCGGGCAATCAAATATCCTCCACGCGAAAACCAGCGGTCCAGCAAGCTGACCTGGCGGATGGCCAGCAGGGATTGCGGGTCATGCGGATCAACACCGATCCAGACCAGCCTGCCTTTTTGCCCGTTGGCCTCCGCGATATAACTGTGGTCGATACGGCTGTCCAAAGTCCCTTCACGCAGCGGAAAGAGCAATGTGCCATCAGCATCGTACAGCTCCAGTGATCCTACGCTGGGCATGTAGGCCTGGTAGCTGAACATAATCTGCAGTAGGGACTGGCGCTGACTGAATGTGACCTTCCGGCCGCTCAGTTCCTCCAGCAGCAGCTGCTGCACTCCCTGATGATTGGCCACCTGCTCCGTCAGGCTGTCAATTTGCCCGATCAGCGCATCCAGGCGCCCGTTGGCCTGTACCGCCGTCTGCTGGATATGCCGCTCCGCATTGTTTTTCAAAATAAATGCCACTCTATTGTAAATGAATGCCCCGGTCACCCCGATCATGATCACCATAACAAAGAAAAAACCGATAAATATCTGATTGCGCAGCGTATTTAAGTTTTTCCATCTTTCCCCCATCGACTTCGCCCTCTCAAATCGTTATCTCACACAAACAAATATACACGAGAATAGATGATAGCGATTACAAAATATTGTTTACAGGCTTTGCCCGTTGTGTTTAAGCTGAGGCGAAGCACTGAACGACTAAGAAACCGTCTCATAATGAAGGGACATTTTGCCTGCCTTATCCCGTTGAATGCATTTAGGCAGAGTCTATCATTTTGGGTTTATCCATCAAGCAATGACTGCTATAATAAGCTTATGGGAGTGATTCGATTATGGAAGCTGAACAAGTTCTCAAAATGCTTGAGGGCGTTTTAGACGCTAAACTTAAACCTCTCCAACAAGAAATGACTGATATGAAGCAAGAAATGACCGGTATGAAACAAGACATCGCTGGTATAAAGCAAGAAATGACCGGTATGAAACAGGACATCGCTGGTATAAAGCATGAAATGACTGATATAAAGCAAGATATCAGTAATTTGCATAGTAAATTGGATTTGCTCGCCTCCGGGCAACCGGATGATACCTTAGCTTTGCTGCAAGCCATGAAGATAAAACTGGAAAACCTTCAGAAGGATATTGAGTTTACTTTTTTGAAAACCTCTAAAAATGAGCTGGAGATCAATCGATTAAAGACACAGTAAAAGGCAGCAATGACTCGTAATCGCGGGTCGTTGCTGCCTTATTTGTCAATATTAGATCACCAGTCTATCTCCTACCCTATTTCAGTAACAAAGAAATCGCCCACAGATAGAGGGATAGTTTCCGTGCTTTGTTGTTGCTGTTAACTGTTATATGGCGCTCCGAACTCAATAATGTTGTGATCCGGGTCCAGAATAAAAATCTGGGCAAATCCGGCCACGCTGTCAGGACGTGCCTCATAGCTTACGCCAATGCTCTCCAGCCAGGCGACGGTCTTGGAGTGGCTTTTCACCCAGATGGCAAAATGGCCGTCCGTCGTATCGATGCCTTTGGTGCGCAGCGTCTCCCCCGGCGGATGCTCCAGCAGATGCAGCTGTTGATCCGCACCTACGGCATACCATACCCCTTTGGACCGGAACGGCGGCCGTTCGATCTCCGGGAAACCCAGCACCTCCGTATAAAACTTCTTTGCTTTTGCAAGATCTCTTACAGCCAAGCTTACGTGATGCAAACGTTCAAATTCTATCATGTTCAGCGCCTCCCAATTTATTATGGACCAATTACAAATTTCGCTAGATTAAGGTATACTGGAGGAAAATCATACCAAAGGGGTTTATATGAACTTTTACTCGTTTTACTCACGCCTCGGATTTACATTCTTCATTTCTTTAGTCTTAATAATAGCAGCTGCTGGAACGGCACCTGCTAACGCCACCACCGCAGATTCAAGCACGGTGCCCCGTCTTTCCGGTGAATATGATGCATCCCCAACAGGTGATATTGCCTATGTCGCTGCTGCTTCCTCTTTCTCCGGCAAGGATACCCTGATGCTGTACAACCCGCTCAATCCGGAACAGCCGGACGGCAGGGAATTGTACACTTCCAGCGGAAGTCTGCTGGATCCCGCTTTCTCGGCTGACGGGACTAAATTGGCGTTCATAGAGACCTGGGGCCAGACCGGTATTTTGCGGTCAACCTCTATGGATGACAACGACAACACGGTAAGCACAATTAAAGTGCTTGATTTGCAGACAGGAAACCTGAGCAACATGATTAAAGTAGAGCATGCGATTTCTGAGATAGAGTTCGCGCCAGACGGAAAATCCGTGTTTTTTCTGCAGGCAGAAACAGCTAAATCCGTGCTATTCAATCAAACTATAAGCACAACTACCTTTGATGTTTATCAGATTCAGATAAATGCCAACGTTCCAGTCAGACATACACAGTTGAAAAGCTCTGGAATCGAATCATTAAAAATCGCTCCGGATGGACAGTCTTTCTATCTTGCATTCCCAAGCGATTCCCTGTCCAATAACCAGTACAAACAGCAAATCAGGGAGTTTCCTCTCGGAAGCGGCAGTAATACGGGTTCCGCCATTTCCCATAGCAGCAATGAAAGATTATCCGAGTTCTCATGGAACAAGGACCAGACCATGCTGTATTATCACTCGGAAGCCCGATCAGATCAAGACGGCTCTTATAAAGATAAGCTGTTCGTGTACAATTCTGTGACGAAAACGGACAAGCAGCTCGCCACGCCAGACGACTATCTCCATCGGCCTGTGGTCGCAGGTGACCGCTTGTATTTTATGACAGGCCTCACCCGTTTTGGATACGGCCAATCCGTATTATACGTCATGCCTGCGGCCGGTGGCGAGCCTGTACCAGTGGAGCTGCCAGCACCGCAGGAAAAATCTCGCATCATTACGCTTTAGCTGTATGCCAGTGCCGCGATCCGCGGCGCTTTTTTTGGCCCTTCCCAGGTTTATGGGCGGGTAGCCGGCCGGTTTCGCGCCGGAAATGCCATGCCTAATTTCTTCAACCCTTCGGCGAATTGACGCAGTCTGCTGACATCCGTCAGAAATTCATAATTCAGGGTGGTGCTTCGTTCCCCTCTCCGCGTAACAAGATGCCCGCCGACCTTGAACCTCTGCCTGCTGATATCGTCTCTTTCCAGCTTGAAATCAAGCTCAGGTTCAATGGCGCTGAACCAGCCTGTTTCCTTGTATGTATTGCATAACGCTTCCGCCTCTGCCTGCCAGTGCTGGATGCTTCCGCTTTCCAGATACGGGCCGTCCACTTCCCCGGCAAAATTCAGGCACTCGACCCGTATTCGGGGCCGACTTTCGCCGACCTACTTATCAGGATACTCTTTACATCTTGGAACCTATTTTTCATCAGGCTGAAAATCCGGCGATAAACGACTCTAACTCAGGTTCAAAACTGGAATCGGAGTTAGAGTGACCAGACAGCATATGTGATCATCTTAACGGACTGTAATGCCGCTATCTCGGGAAATAAAGCGCTCAGTCCGTTAAGACAAGGAAATCCGTCTTTTGGGGTAAATAAGGGAGCTCCAGTCCATTAGCGGAAAAAAACGACTACGGGGCCGACCCTCATCCATCTTCACTTTTATGGGAACTGATTTGCAGCGCATCGAAATCGAACAATAAATCCTGAGCCTGCAGGGCGGCCCCCATCACAATGGCTTTGTCGCCAAGTTGCGCATATTTAAAGGTCATTCGCAGCGGAATAGGCTCGGAGACGGTAAGCTTGTATTTTTCCTCAACCAGCTTGCGGATTTCGGGGTAGTCCTCCAGAATCGGACCGCTTAATACCAGAATTTCCGGGTTGTATAAATACAGACAGTTGGTGATCGTGACGGCGATGTAGGCGGCCACCCGGTCCAGCAGGTTCAGTGCCCAGAGCTCTTGCTTGTTGTAATACCCGATCAGTTCATGAACGGAAGTGACGGGAACGAAGCGCGCGGCCTGACGAATCATCGCTTTCTCCGTGACAATGGTACCGAGACAGCCGATTTTCCCGCATTTGCACTGCTCTCCGTTGATATCCACCGTCACATGCGATATTTCACCGGCCAGGTTGTTCTCTCCCCGGTAAAATTCCCCGTTCATAATAATGGCTACTCCGACACCCGATCCGAAGCCAAGCAGAACCGAGCTTTTGGAGCATTGAGCCGCGCCGTATCGGTATTCGGCCTTGGCGAACATTTTCAGGTCATTATCGACGATGACCGGGTAGCCTGTCAGCCTTTCAAGGGTGCCGGCCGCATGGATCTCACTCCAGCCTAACTGTACGGAACGTTTCACGACCCCTGGCCTATGGTTGATAATGCCGGGAAGGCCAATGCCGATGCCTGTGATTTTGTCAGGTTTCAGATTCTGTTCCCGGATTGTACGATTCACCGCTTCGGCGATGAACCGCAGCGTTTCTTCCGGATCTTGCCCGTGCTCCATGCTCATTTTTTCCAAATAAAATACGTTGTCCGTAAAATCCATAATTCCAATCCGGCACATTCCCTCGGACAGGTCCACACCGATGGTATACAGGGCATCCTCCCGGATATCCAGCAAATTCGCTTTGCGCCCCACCCCGCCGGACAGCAGCTCTGTTTCTCTCAGAAACCCTTCGCTTTCAAGCTCCTGGACAATCCGGCTGATGGATGTGGCGCTCATGCCCGTAATTTTGGCGATCTCTGCCCGCGAAATGGGCCTCTTGCTCTTCACGATGTCCAGCACCCATTTTTTATTCTGTTTCTTGATAAAACCGTTATCATGCTTCTTCATGGGAATCGTCTGTCCTCCCGCTTTCGAATCGGTTTCCAGCCCCTTCCATCGTAAGCGACATGGACAGCTCACCGCAAGTTCGCTGATCCAGGCAGCGTGTTCACAAAACACAGCAGCGTCTGATTGTACGCAGAGGCAATGCTGTCACCTCATGCCCGGACAGCTTGACAACAGCCTCGCTCTCTTCTCACACCTCCTCCCATAACCGCTTGACATTGGCCATGCCGATTCTGGAGCCGACTTCGCAGTCTTCCATTCCTTCAAACTCCACCGTAATATAGCCGTCATAGCCGGACTGCTTGACGATCCGGGTCACTTCGCGAATGTTGATGTCCCCGTGCCCGATGATGGCGCCGCGGAGATAATTCTGATTCACTGTGATGAACCATTTTCCTTCTCCCGGATTCTCATAGTAGGGTCTTATATAAAAATCCTTGAAGTGCACCCGATTCGCGTAATGGATGTTCTTCTTCACGCCTACAAGCGGAGCTTCATCGGCACAAAGAAAGTTTCCGATATCAAGCGTTGTCTTGAAATTATCCCTGCCGACAGCATGAATCACGCTCTGCACCCGGTCGCTCGGCTGCACGTTAAAACCGTGGTTCTCGATGGTGGTCACCATGCCGTATTGTGCGGCGTGATCGGCAATCATGCGGCTGCCTTGCACCATTCTGTCAAAATGCTTCTCGAAGTACTCGATGCCCATATCTTCCGGCGGCAGCCTGAAGGCCGTTACGTCGTGGCGGATGCTGGTGATGCCCATCCGGCGGGCAATGTCGACATGCTGCTTGATCCGCTCCACCTCTGCCAGAAACTCCTCTTCGTCCTCCTTGCACAAATCTGCCGGAAACGAATAGCCGGACAGTTCAATGCCTGCCTCGGCCGCTGTGTCCCGGATACGGTCAGCCAGCTCCACATTATCCACGACAGTGTAGCCGTAAGGAACAAGCTCCATATGCTCGCCTCCGTTGTCCGCCACCCACTGTATGGCATCCAGAATCGTCATTCTTCCCGCATTGATCGCTTCCAGCAAACTGTATGAACTCAGTCCTACCTTCATGGCTTAACACTCCTTGAATATGAATTTGGATGAAGCTGTTGCACTCAGGCGTGGGCACGCGTGGCTCCCTCGCCATACAGGTGACAGGCAACTGTATGTCCGGGCGATTGTACAACCGTGGCTGGTTCGGTCGTTGTGCACACCTCCATGCAGGCCGGGCAGCGAGTATGGAACTTGCAGCCTGCCGGCGGATTGACGGGACTGGGCAGATCGCCTTGCAGCAATATTTTTTCTCTTCTGAGCTTCGGATCAGGGACGGGAACCGAAGAAAGCAGCGCCTGGGTGTAAGGATGAAGCGGCTCGTTGAAGATGCGGTCCTTGGGGCCGCATTCCACCATCGTACCAAGATACATAACGCCGACCTGGTCGCTGATATGCTCGACGACGCTGAGATCATGTGAAATGAATAAATACGTTAACTGAAATTCCCGCTGCAGGTCATCCAGCAGATTGAGGATCTGGGACTGAACGGACACATCCAGCGCCGATACCGGTTCATCCGCAATGATCAGCCGGGGCTTCATAATCAGAGCGCGGGCGATTCCGATACGCTGTCTTTGCCCACCGCTGAATTCATGCGCATAACGGTTCGCCTGTTGATCGTTTAGCCCGACGACCTCCATCATCTCGGATACCTTAAGCCGCTTCTCTTTAGAAGACAGCCTGGTGTGAATGTCAAGCGGCTCGGAGATGATATCAGCCACCTTCATGCGCGGATTGAGCGAGGCATAAGGGTCCTGAAAGATCATCTGCACCTTGCGGCGGATTTCCGTCAGCTGCGATTCCTTACGGCCGGAGATTTCTTCACCGTCGATCCAGATTTCCCCGCTGGTCGGCGTGACCATCCTGGAGATCAGCCGTCCTGTCGTCGACTTGCCGCAGCCGCTTTCGCCGACCAAACTAAAGGTCTGCCCTCCCTCGACGGAAAAAGAAACACCGCCTACCGCATGCAGAAGCCGCTGTCTGCGGAAAAGTCCGCCCCGTAATTCAAACGATTTCTTCAACTGTCTGACCTCGACCAGCGTGTCGTTCATGCCCTCCCGCCTCCTTCATATCAGCATACAGCCAGCAGCTGCAGGATCTCCCGCCCTCGAACAGCGTCATATCCGGCTCCAGATCAGAGCAGACGGCCTTGGCATGCTCACATCTCGGTGCAAATTTGCAGCCTGGCGGCATATGGGCAGGGTCCGGCACCCGTCCCCTGATCGAATCCAACCGCTCCTTCTTCTGCCCAAGCTTCGGCACCGACGCGATCAGGCCGCGGGTATACGGATGCTTAGGCTCTTCAAACAGTTCATGAACAGGCGCCTCCTCCACCACCCTGCCCGCGTACATGACGACGACTCTGTCGCACATCTCGGCGACAATGCCCAGATCATGTGTGATCAGCAGCATGGACATCCCCTGCTCACGCTGCAGCGTCCTCATCAGATGCAGGATCTGCGCCTGAATGGTCACATCGAGCGCGGTGGTCGGTTCATCGGCTATCAGGAGCTCGGGCTGGCACGACATGGCGATGGCGATCATCACCCGCTGCCTCATTCCGCCGGACAATTGATGGGGATATTCGTGGATGATTTCGTCCGCGCGCGGAATCCCTACCTTATTTAGCATGCTGACGGCATGGGCTTTCGCCTGCGCCCCCTTTAATCCCAGATGGAGCCGGATCGGCTCCAGGAGCTGCTCGCCGATCTTCATAGAGGGATTGAGCGAGGTCATCGGCTCCTGAAAGATCATGGCGATCTGCTTGCCGCGAATTTTCCGCATTTCGGATTCCGGACACCCCGTAATGTCCCTATCCTTGAAGCGGATGCTGCCTCCTCCTATTGCTCCCGAGGTCCCGTGAAACAGACGCATGATCGAGAGGGAGGTCAAGCTCTTGCCGCAGCCCGATTCCCCAACCAGGCCCACGATTTCACCTTGACGGATATCGAAGCTGACCTGATTTAAGATTTGGATTTTCCTCTTGTCTTTGCTGAAAAAGGTCTCCAAACGGTCGATCTGAAGAATCCGCTCGGCCACGGTTCCCACCTCCGTTACTTGTTCTTCGTCTTCGGGTCCAGCACATCCCGCAGGCCGTCCCCGACCAGGTTAAAAGCGAGCACCGTCACAAAAATGGCGATACCCGGCATGATGACCACATGGGAAGCTGTGCCCAAATAATCTCTGCCGAGGGTGAGCATGCCGCCCCAATCCGGCGTTTCCGGGCTGGAGGCCAGCCCTAGAAAGCTCAAGCTTGCCGCAGCCAAAATGGCCGTTCCCATTCTCATCGTGAAGAAGACAATCAGGCTGCTCATCGTTTCCGGAAAAATATGCTTCATTAGGATTCGTCTCTTCTTCGCCCCCATCGAGCGCGCGGCTTCCACGAAGACCGCTTCCTTCACCTCCAGCGTTTCTCCCCGGATCAGGCGGGCAAAGGTTGGGATGCTGAATATCGCGATGGCGATTACTACATTCGTCAGACCCGGTCCAAGAATAGCGACAATCGCCAAGGCGAGAATCAGGTCCGGGAAGGAGAACATGACGTCACAGATACGCATAATGAAACGGTCCAGCGCCCCGCCAAAGTAACCGCTGACCAGCCCAAGCAGCGTTCCGAATACCGCGCCGGTGAGAACGGCTGTAAAGCTAACGCTGAGGCTCAACCGTGTCCCGTAAATCAAGCGGCTGAAGATATCGCGGCCATATTCATCAGTGCCCGCCCAGTGCTCCCCGGACGGCGGCGACAGCGTGTTGTTGTAATCCGGCGCAAGCGGATCATAGGGGGCAAGCAGCGGCCCAATACAAGCAATCAAGATCAGGAACAAGACGAAAACGCCGGCCGCAAAAGCCACCTTTTGCTTCTTCCAATTGTGCCAGAACTCTTTTACCGGCGAATACTTCGGGGAGCGGGCGGCTCGAAGGGTCTCCGTATTCTTCATTACCGTGCTCATGGCTTCCCTCCTTCGCTATTTATGCCGCACCGGTGCGGATTTTGGGATTCAGGAAGCTGTAAAGAATATCCACGATCAAATTCACGAGGATGAACTCTGCGGCAAACAACAGGAGCAGCGCCTGAATCACCTGATAATCACGGAAAGCGATGGAGTCGATCAGCAGCCTGCCCAGCCCCGGAAAGCTAAACACCGTTTCGACGACGACCGAGCCGCCAAGCAGGTATCCGAACTGCAATCCGGTAATCGTCACGACCGGGATCATGGAGTTGCGGAGCGCATGTTTGACGATGACCGCGGCATTTCCCAGTCCTTTGGCCCTTCCTGTCCGCACGTAATCCGAACCGAGCGAGTTCAGCAGAGACGAACGGGTAAACCTGGCGATCATAGCCATGATGCCTGCTCCCAGCGCAATGGACGGCATAATATAGCTCTTCCAGCCGTCGGCCCCGCCGGTGGGAAGCCAGCCCAGCGACACGGACAGCCACTGGATCAGCAGCAGCCCCAGCCAGAAGCCGGGAATGGAGATGCCGGATACGGCCATCACCATGCCGATATAGTCCGGCAGCTTGTTCTTGAAGACGGCGGACAAGGTCCCGATCAGAATGCCTGCAAAGAAGGCCCAAATGATGCTGGTAAAAGTGAGCAGAATGGAATTGCGGAAGCGGTTCTCGAACATCTCCGTGACCGGCTGTCCGCTCTTCACTGAGGTTCCCAAATCTCCGCCGAGCAGATTCTTCATATAGTTCAGATACTGCATCCAGATCGGGTCGTTCAGGCCCAGCTGCTCCCGAATGGCATTCACTTCGGTAATGTTGGCGTCCGGCCCCGCCACGAGCCGGGCAGGATCGCCCGGAATGAGATGAATGAAATAATAGCTCGCCAGGGAGACGATCAAGAGCGTCGGGATCAAAGCAAGAACCCTTTTGCCGATGTATTGAAGCATCATATCCTCCTTTCCGGGAGACGGGACAGGAATGCGAAAGCAAAAACTGGCCTTCCCCTCCATCTCGTCAAAAACGAAACTGTGGCGGTTGCTTTAACGAATCTGCAGCAGTCACCTTAATGAAGCATTGTTGTAATTGATGCGGCCCTGCGGGGTGATGAAAACACCGTCCAGGCTGCTGCGCTTGCCCGAAACATTCTGATCGGAAGCGAGGAAAATCCACGGCGCTTCCCGGTAAATCGTGGACTGGACGTTTCCGTACAGCTCCTGCTTCTTCTCCCGGTCCGTCGTTTCATTGGCCGCTTGCAGCCAATTGTCGACATCGGTGTTGCTGTAGTAAGACGCATTGCCCCCTGTAGGCGGAAAGTTGGCGGTGCCGTGAATGGGGGAAATGGCATTGTCGGTATCCGTCGCCTGGCTTCCCCAGCTTACATACCACATCTCTACCTCGGCTTCTTCCGGCGTGACACCGCCATAGATTTTATCCGACAGGGTGGCTTCTTCAATCGATTCGATCTTCAGCTTGACGCCGATCTGCGACAATTGCTGCTGGATAAACTGCATCCCCTTCAGCGTATCCGAGTTCGTATTGCCCCAGATGGTGGCGCTGAATCCGTCGGGGTAACCCGCTTCGGCCAGCAATTGCTTTGCCTTTTCCGGATCATAGGTATAGGTGCCGCTTTGCGGCTGATAGAAGTCGATCGTCCGCGTAAGATTGGAATCGAGCGGCGTTGCCAATCCGGACATGACGACACTGATGTAAGCATCCTTGTTCACCGCATAGTTCAACGTCTGACGGACTCTTATGTCATCAAACGGCTTCTTCATCGTATTGAGGGTCACATAACGGAGAATGGTGGAATCGCTGGCGGTTACCTCCACCCCCTCCGTAGCCTTCAGCTCTTCCATATTCTGAACGGGAAGCGGATAAATGAAGTCAGCCTCGCCGGTCTTCAGCATGGCGACTCGTGAACCGTTCTCCGGCACCGGCTTAAAAGTGATCTTCTCGACCGCAGCTTTGGAATCGGGATTCCAATAGCTCGGGTTTCTCTGCACGGTCAGGGAATCCCCCTGAATCCATTCCACAAATTGATAAGGTCCGGTACCGACGGGATGCTTGGAAATATTGCCGGATTCCAGCGCTTTAGGACTTACGATTTTGGCCGGGACCAGCTTTGCCATGAAGCTGCTGTTCGGGTGGTTCAGCGTGATTTTGATCGTGTAATCGTCAAGCGCCTCTATGCTCTTGATGTCGTTAAATCCTCGGCTGTACAAGCGGAGGCCATTAGCCTCGTCAGTAATTCTTTCAAAATTCGTCTTCACGGCTGCCGCGTTGAAATCCGTACCGTCGTGGAATTTGACACCCTTACGAAGCTTGAACGTGTACTCGGTTGCCTCCTCATTCGTTTCAAAGCTCTCCGCGAGCAGAGGGGTGATTTGGCCGTTGTTTTCCTCCACCAAGCCTTCCAGAATGCCCGACTGAACCGCGCCGGAGTTGCGGTCGCCCGTAGCATGAGGGTCCATCGTGATAAAGTTCTCGTTAACGGCAATGGTGATTTCATTATTCTTGGCGCCTTGGGCGGGGGCTTCCCCCTCCTCCCCGGCATTGCCGGAAGCTCCGGGTTCAGCGGTCCCGCCGTTTGCAGAACAACCCGCGGCCATAAGCACCAGGATGATAATAAATAAAGCTCTCAGCATCGGTTTCATTGTACTCAACCCTCTCTTGAATATTGGATTCTCACGAATGGCCGTGTAAGCATTCCTCCGCACATGCAAGTGCAGTAGAATAATTCATAACACTATGTTATTTAAATGTGAAAAAAACAAACTTTAGACCACCTTTTCGCTCGCATTTAGAAATTATTTTCTTCAGTGGTGTTATTAATTGAGCTTGGATACAGGGAGTATTTTATGAAAACAACATTTTATTTGTGAGGTTTATTAACATATTAATTGTGGTGAAATTTTGGTTATGAGTATACAAAAAGACCCTGAACGGTTCGCTTCCGTCCAAGGTCATCTAAATATGCGTTCAAACTATTTTATTCAATCCGTTCAGCCTGTTGGCCTGAATGACCTTGCTGACCTCGGCAAGAATACCGTCCAGCGATGCCGGGTCATTCACATCGTATTCATCAATGTTCAGGCGCAGCACCGGACAAGCCTTCAGCTGTGTGAACTCGTCGATCCAGGCGGAATATCTGGCATGCATGTGCTCCCAGTACGATACATCGGTCTGGATTTCCATCTCGCGCCCACGCTCCTTGATGCGCTCCAGAATGGACGGCAGGCTGCCTTCCAGATAGATCAGTATATCCGGATGGGGGAAATAGGGCGTCATCACCATAGCTTCAAACAAACTGGTATAGGTCTCGTAGTCGGTCTTGGACATCGTGCCTTGATCCGCGTGCATTTTGGCGAAAATGCCCGTATCCTCGTAAATTGAACGGTCCTGCACATAACCGCCGCCTGCTTCAAAAATATTCTTCTGCTCTTTAAAACGCTCAGCCAGAAAATAAATTTGCAAATGAAAGCTCCAGCGCTCGAAATCGTGGTAGAACTTCTCCAGGTAGGGGTTATGATCCACCTTCTCCAGGGAGGTTTTGAACCCGAGACGACTCGCCAGGGCGGCGGTCAGCGTTGACTTCCCAACCCCAACGGTACCAGCCACCGTAATGATCGCGTCGGACGGGATATTGTAATCATTCATGATATAAGCTCCTTTACTTGGGCGACGATCCGGGCAAACTGCTCCGGATGCTCGACAAAATCAACCTCGCTGCCGTTAATCGGAACAATGACGGTGGCAGGCTCACGTTCAGCCAGGGAAGCCATCGCCGTATCGTAATCCTCAATCAGCTGCTGCAAATATGCCGGATCGATCTGCTCCTCAAAGCCTCGTCCACGTTTGCTGATGCGATACAGCAGCGTGTCCAAATCAGCACGAATATACAGAATGATATTGGGCTTGGGCAGATCGTCAGTCAGAATGTGATAAATCTGGCGGTACTTCTCTCGCTTGATCCCTTTGAGCGTGCGCTCGGCGAAGATCAGGTTTTTATAAATATGATAGTCCGAGATGACCGGCTTGTCCTGCGCAATGTACTGCAGATCCGTATCTTCAAGTTGCTTGTAACGGTTGCAGAGAAAGAACATTTCCAGCTGAAAGCTCCACTCATCTATATTTTGATAAAACTTGTCCAGAAAAGGGTTCTCTTCTACGATTTCTTTCAAAATGGGGATGTTCAGTTCTGTGGATAACATGGAAGCAAGCGTGGTTTTTCCGGCTCCGATCGGTCCCTCCACTGCAATAAACGGGCCTCGTTTCATAAGTTCCTCCTCGTGCGGCATTGCGAGTAACAGCTCTAATCCTGATAAATAAAAAGACTAAAATATTGTACCACACGAGGGCGGATTAGCAGATATGTAAATTGTTCTTTTTACAAGGTCAGCGCATCACGGCATCTTTTCAATCTTCTCTTCCTGGGTGTCAAATAATGCCAGCTTTTGAGCCTCCAACATGGCTAAAGCCATGGGATTCTTAGCTAGTTAACGCACGCAGGCCATTTCTGTTTTGTGCAGACTGCTAAGTTAAGAGCTAGCTCATTAGCTCATCCTAGATCAGAGCCTATAGCTATCTAGGCTGATAGACTGTTACCATCTATCACAGGTTGGCGCAGAATGTTGATCGCTCCAACTCTATCGCGGTGTGCGTGATACCCGCATGAACATAGATACGTTCGGTCCATGGCCTTGTTCCGTTTTCCACAGTTTGGACAGGTCTGGGAGGTGTATGCAGGATTCACTTCGATGACTTTAATCCCAGCTAGGTCCGCCTTATATGCGATAAACTTTTGCAGTTGATAGAACGTCCAGTTATGCAGGTTTTTGGCGTTTTTACGACTTGTTCTTGTCGTTTGGCGAATGTTCGTTAGCTTTTCCATCTTAATGACAGATACCTGCTCTTCGATCGCCATGTTCACAATCTTACGGCTAATTTTGTGATTTTGATCTTGAATGTAGCGGTGTTCTTTATGCTCTTGCTTACGGATCGCGGACAGCTTCTTTAACTTGCCTAGCTTTCTTCTGCGCTCTTTGTATTTGCGGCGCATGTACTTGTTCTGTCTACCATTCCCCACAAACTTTGTCTTACCTGTGGAGGTGACCACCACGGCAGGAACCTTTAAGCCTAAGTCAATTCCCATCATGGCCTCGCCAGGGGTTGGTTCTATCTTTTTCTTCATCGAAATTTGAACATACCATTTCCCCGACTTCTCCACCAATTTTAACAGGCCCAGCTTGCCGCTGGATAACACCTGTTGTTCGCGTTCTGTTATATGGGCCGGAATCTGGAGCCGCTGTGCCTTTCCGCGCGACATCACAGGGAAAGCAACGCTTTGCTCCCCAAGGGAATAGTTCTGGTTATTGACGTAGTAGGCCCTGCGCTTGAGTACCGGACGTTTCCCATGTTTTTTCGCCTTTTTATGAATACTTCGCGCGTCTCGAATGGCCTGGTTCTTTACGGCAGATGGAAGCTTCGCATCGACATCCTTGGAGGTGATCTTTGGGAATGTTCCCGATGCTTCCGCTTGTTCGGTGAGGAGATTGACCGTTTGGATGTATTCGTTCCCCATCTCCTTCAGCAGGGAAACATCGTTTGGGAATATTCGAATTTGAACGGTTATGGTAGGCATGGCTTCACCCCCTTGTCTTTTGTTCTTCCACATAACGCTTGATGGTCTCGCTCGAAACATTCCCCGCCGTGCTGACAAAATAGGAAAGTATCCAAAGGCTCGGCAAATGCTTCAGGTGTTTAAATTCCTGACGCAACAACCGCGAGGTCACGCCTTTCAATTTCGCCATAATATCCGCCATATCCGCCGGAGAATCCGTCGGCAACACATTTAAGAATAGATGCACATGATCGGGCATCACTTCCATCGCAACCATACACCAGTCGTTCTCCTGGCACAGCTCCTGCACAAGCTCTTTAAATCTTGCTTCGACTTGACTCACAAGGACCTTTCTTCGGTATCGCGGACAAAACACAAAATGATAGTTGCCTCTTGGTTGTAGATGGTATCCCGTTGCTCCTTCGCCCGATTGTACAGCTTCCGGCACAAGCTCAACGTTCGAATCACGAGTTCTTCCTGTTCGGGGGTCGGGCAGAGGCGAAATTGATATGTGATTTGCACGAAGGGTCACCACCTTAATAGGAACATATATTCCCATCATACCACACAAACATTCGACTAGGAAGGTACGAGTCTCATACAATAGGCAAGTGCATTTAGGCTTCGCCTAACCGAGATTCATCCCCTACTCAAAGTTTTGTGAGCGCTGCTTCCTGAATAAACTTCAAACAAAACTCGCAGCGAAAGCATAGGCTCAGAGGAAGGGGACTTCTCACGGAAAGATGTTAAAATGCTGCTGGCTAGAGGCTACAAAGTGGCTGCTACGTCAAGAATCGCACAGGACCTTCAGCAGGCTGTAGATGAACATGAGCATTTTCTTCCATTGCAGATGAACCTGTCGGATGAAAATGATGTACAAAGAGCACTTACGAAGTCGCCCGCAACAAGATCGAGAGCGTGGAACGTGATTTGGGGGTATGGGAAGCGCTGGGTACTTCGACAGATTTTGAATAAGCTTTTTAGTGTCCTTCATCCCGGTTGCCATAGAGAGAAAGAGCGAGTATTGGCGGAAATCCAAGCACCATACTCGCTCTTTTAAATCATAAACGGTCAGCCGGGTACGTCCACTCATATCTCCCCGAGCCGACGGCCAGAGTGACACCCTGCTCCGTTTCCGAGATACTTATTACACCCTCGGCAGTCCCGGCAGGATTGCCACCCTCAAGCAATTCCTCCATACGGGCTCCCTGCAGCACAATTTCCGCGCTCGTATTGGCTGGAATTTGTACATTAACCGTCACCGTTCCATCGGCGATCTGCCAGGAAGACTCAATCAACCCATAAGGCGACTCGAGAGCTGCCCGGGCCGAAGTCAGTTGTCCGGCAGCAAAGCGCGGCTCGATAAGAATCTTTTTGTACGCCGGCTCGGCTTCGTTCATGCTCAAACCTGCCACATAGCGATAAAGCCAATCCCCGACGGCCCCGTAAGCATAATGATTATAAGAGTTCATATCATCACTCCAGAACGAACCGTCAGGCTTGATGCCGTCCCAATGCTCCCAGATGGTTGTGGCTCCCTGCTTGACCGAATACAGCCAGGACGGATACTCCTCCTGCAGCAGCAGCTTTACGGCGGTATCGTGATATCCGTTGTCGGACAGCACGATGCACAGATAAGGAGTACCTACGAATCCGGTGGTCAGATGATAGTTGTTCTTCACAATTAACTCGTTTAACTCGCGGGCTGTACGCTGTTTGACCGGTCCCTCCACCAGATCGAACATCAGAGCCAGCACATGTGCGGTCTGGGTTGGCGCCGCCAGCCGTCCGGCGGGCGTTACGAATTCTTCCCGGTAAGCTTGTTTGATCCTGGGAAGCAGCTCGCTGTAATGCCGCACATCCCCGGCGCGCCCAAGCACCACAGCGGCATCTCTTACGATTCTGGTGGAATATGCAAAAAATGAGGTGGCTATCATATCAAGCGGTGTCGCTCCGACATAGCTGTTCTCCTTGGCGTCCAGGCCAAGCCAGTCGCCGAAATGAAAGCCTGTGTTCCACAAGTATTCCTGCTCTCCCTGGCCGCGGATATAATCAACCCATGCTTTCATGCTGTCATACTGTTCTTCAAGCAGTCGAACATCCCCATAGCTGAGATACATCACCCACGGGCAGACGACAGCGGCATCGCCCCAGGCTGCCGAGGTTTGTTCTTTGCCGGGATTCGCCGCAGTACCTTCCAGGACATTTGGAATAACAAACGGGACACTCCCGTCCTTATGCTGGTCCGCTTTGAGATCCCGGACCCATTTGCCGAAGAAAGGACCCACATGATAGTTAAAAGCGGCCGTACCAACGAATACCTGGGCATCTCCGGTCCACCCCATGCGCTCATCTCGTTGCGGGCAATCTGTCGGAACATCCAGGAAATTGCCGCGCTGACCCCATACGATATTACGCTGCAGCTGATTGACCAACGGGTCCGAGCATTCGAAGGTCCCCGTCTTTTCCATATCTGAATGCATGACCTCTCCGCTAAAAGCCGCAATCAGCTCCTCATCGGCCCATGCCTCCAGCCCTTCAACCTTCACATATCTGAAACCCTGGAAAGTAAAATGCGGGGCATAATCTGCTTCTTCCCCACCCTTGGCTGTACATTCAACCCGCTGCCCGGCTGAACGCAGGTTGCCGGTATAGAAATTCCCCTCCTGATCAAGCACTTCCGCATGCTGCAGAGTAATCGTGCTGCCCCCAGGGAGGTGCCCCTTGATTCGTATGCGTCCAACCATGTTCTGGCCCATGTCCAGCACTTTTTCACCCGCTTGAGTCGTGATGACTTTTTGCGGATATATCATTTCCGTTACTCGTACAGGCCAGTTCTCCTGCGCTACCAGCGCTTCAAAAGGCAGCTCGCTGATTTCCGTGCCGCTCCAGCCGGAATCGTCAAATGCGGCCTCGCTCCACCCCTGCTGCTCAAGCCGGGCGTCATAGCTCTCTCCGTCGTAAATGCTGGAGAACCGGATCGGTCCCAGGGAAGATTTCCAATTCTCATCGGAGACGAGAACCTCTTCGCTCCCATCGTCATATTGAACGTGCAGCTGCAGCAGCATCGCTCTGCGGTCCCCGTAATGCGCCAGTTTGTTATCCCAGCCCAGGCGTCCCTTGTACCAACCGTCCGCCAGCTGTACACCGATCCCGTTGGCCCCGCTCTTCAGCTGTGCCGTCACATCGTATGTCTGATACTGCAAGCGGTGATGGTAGCTGGTCCATCCGGGAGTCATCCACTGCTCGCCAACCCTGCTGCCGTTCAGGAAAATTTCATATAAACCTGCAGCCGTAGCATAAATGCGGGCCGATTTTACATCAGTCCGCAAGCTAAACGAACGCCGCATCATAAAAACCGGCTCCGCCTGTGGGTCAATGGCCTCCGAATCAGGGGTAATCCACTTGGCCTGCCACTCCCTGCTGTCCAGCAGCCCGTTCTCCCACCACGATGCCTTGCTCCAACCGGAATCATTGCCCCGACTGTCCCAGCACCGGACCCTGAACTCATAGCGGCTGCGGGACTGAAGCGGCGGACCTTCATATTTAACTTGAATGGACCGATCAGATTCGACACGGCCTGTATCCCAGAGTGGTGAGGCAAAATCATCCCCTGACCGCGACACCTGAATCTGGTATGCCGCCTGAAGTGTTGCCCTTGCTGCTCCGATCAGCTTCCATCCAAAACGCGGCTCCCTCTCTCCGCTTCCCAAGAGTAAATCCCTGTATTCACAGGTTAGCCCCTCTACATTGAACTGGCTCACTGCAAAACCTCCTTTTACCGGTTCGCCCATTCAGGCTTGCTATTGAATCCAGTTTCATCTTACGATGAATGTAAACGCTTGAAATGTGCCGATTCAGACATTTTCATATGGGTAATCGGACATTTACAGGAGGTACAGCTAATGACTGTCCGGCGCAGGATCGATTTGTTCAGCGGCTCCACTTTTTTCGCAGGAGGGCTTCCTTTATACGTAAACCGGGCCGTGGAGTCTTACGAGCTTCATGAACACCGGCATGATTTTTTAGAAATCAGCTATGTCAGCGAAGGCTCGGGAACACATCTGGTGGGGGATGACTCTTTTCCGGCCGCACGTGGAGCTATATTTTGGCTGCCGGTAGGCGTATCCCATGTGTTCAGACCGGCTCTTAAGGCTGGAGGCACTCTGGTCGTCTACAACTGTGTGATCTCTATGGATGCCCTGACGGGTTTGCTGCAAGCTTTTCCGGGGGGAGAGACATTGCTGCCCCTGCTCGAAGCCGAACACTGCCTTCATTACCAGGATCAGTATGGTGAAGCCGAACGGCTCTTCCAGCAGCTGCACTATGAATATGAATCAGAGCGGAACGGTCGTGAGGCGGCTTTGTATGCGCACGTTATTCAGCTGCTGCTCTTGCTCCTTCGTCTGCATACGGAACCCGAACCGGAGGAGACACCTTCGTCTCTCCGTCTTGGGGAGGTGCTGCATGAGCTGCATACCCGCTATCAAGAAAAGATTACTGTGGAGGAAATGGCCCAGCGGATGGGCGTCGGCCCCCGCCAGTTTCATCGTATTTTTCGCAAACAGACCGGCATGAACATGTCCGAATATGTGCAGAATGTACGGATTGCGGAGGCCTGCCGCCTGCTCCGGACCGGGGAAGGCAGGATTGGGGATATTGCTTCTGCGGCGGGGTATCAGGATATTTCGTATTTTCACGCTCTTTTTAAAAAGAAAACCGGCGTCTCCCCACAGGCCTACCGGCGGCAAAACAAAAAATAACCCTCATGGGATATGGAAAAACCACCCAAAAAGCTCCTCCGTATCTTTCGCAGCAGCCTTTGAGGTGGTTTGATTTATCCTAATTCATTAAGTCCTCAGCTTCCGTTTCAAATGTATTATAATCCGTTTCTTTCAAGAGCAGCTTTTCCGAATCAAATAATAAATAGGTCGGGTAGTCTTTTATATCATATTCTTCGATCAGTTTTTTCACCTGTGAAGAAGATGCCTTGTGTACACCGAATGCAGATATTTCCTTCACATTGTTTTGAAAAAACTCATTAAGTTTATTAACCTCAGCAATATAGATTTCTGGCTCGTCTTTTACTACAGAGTAAACTGAAAATATATCTGGTCCTGTAGCGTAGAAATCCCTGATTTCAAGTACATTTTGCTTTTTGCATCCTGCTAGTATAACAAGACAAATAAATAACCACTTTGCTCGATTGATAACTTTCATAAATATCACTCCCCTATTGGAAATGTATTTGGCCTCTTCCCTGAGAATTATCCGGTGAATCATCCAGCTTTATTAAGTCTTCATATCAATATGTAAGTGAAGAATCAGGGATTTCTATATTTTTCTAACAATAGAGTTAAAACTCCTGTATTAATAACTGTAGAATTTATCATTTACTTCATAATGATCCATGTAATAAAGCCCAAAAACAGCAATTTGTCAACAACCCACTTCATAGAACATGGGAATTTACAGAACTAAAAACGGGGCTTCCGACAAAGTCGGAAACCCCGTTTATTTCTGTCAGCTCAAGTCCGCCCCGTTGGAAGCAATCACTTTTTTGTACCAATGGAAGCTCTTTTTCTTGTACCGGTTCAGCGTTCCATGGCCCTCATCATCCTGATCCACATAAATGAATCCATAACGCTTGGACATTTCAGAAGTAGATGCGCTGATGATGTCGATCGCTCCCCAGCTGGTGTAGCCCATCACCTCCACGCCATCCTTGATCGCTTCCGCCAGCTGACCGATATGCTGCCTGAAATAATCGATCCGGTAGTCGTCAATGATGGAACCATCCTCTTCCAGCTTGTCCCTCGCGCCCAATCCGTTCTCAACTACGAACAGCGGAAGTCTGTAGCGGTCATAAAATTCCTTCAACACAACTCTCAACCCGATAGGATCGAGCTGCCAGCCCCATTCCGTTACCTTCAGATTCGGATTCTTGACCGTGCTGTACAGATTGCCTCCTGTTACGCCATATTTCTCAGGAGTGGTGGTGGAAATCAGGGACGTGTAATAACTGAAGGAGATAAAATCCACCGTATTCTCCAGCAGAATTTGAGCATCTTCCGGCTCCTGCGCAATGTGAATATTATTTTCCTCGAAATACCGTTTAACAAACGGCGGATAACTGCCCCGTACCTGGACATCGGTATGCAGCAGGTTCAGCTGGTTGTCCACCTGGGCTTGAAGAACGTCCTCCGGGCTGCTCGTCGCCGGGTAATGGATCATGCGGGCCAGCATGCAGCCGATCCGGAATTCAGGGTTGATCTCCCGCGCCTTGCGGGTCACGAGCGCGCTCGCTACAAACTGGTGATGGAGCGCCTGATAGGAAGCCTGATGCACATTCTCCTCGCGGTCGCCAACTATCCCCCCGCCTGTGAACGGCTCAATGATGGTTGTATTGATTTCATTAAAGGTCAGCCAGTATTTTACCTTGTCCTTATACCGGTTCATAACCGTTCCGGCATATTTTTCAAAAAAGGAAATCACTTTTCTGTTTTTCCATCCGCCATAGTTGAGTACGAGCGTCATCGGCATCTCATAATGAGACAGTGTAACCAGCGGTTCAATATTATATTTGCGCATTTCATCGAACACATTATCGTAAAACTGAAGCCCTGCTTCGTTCGGTTCAGCATCGTCCCCGTTAGGGAAAATACGACTCCAGTTTATGGAGAGTCGGAACACCTTAAATCCAAGCTCCCCAAACAGCGCGATATCTTCTTTATACCGGTGATAAAAATCGATGCCGTAGCGCTTCGGATATCCTTCGGCGGTCTTGATTTTCATCGCTTCTGCAATCGACTCACTGGAGACGTGCATCAGAGCGCTGAGATTGGCGTAATCCTTTTTCTTGTGGTAAGGAACCATATCGGCGGTAGACAATCCTTTGCCGTCCGCGTCAAAGGCGCCCTCCGCCTGATTGGCGGCGATAGCGCCGCCCCACAGGAAATTCTCCGGAAACACATGTTTTGTAATCATATTTGTCAACTCCTTTTTGCTTTGATCAAACTTCCACTTTCAAAACAGGCTCCTTGATGCTGATCCCCCCAAGCTTGGCAGGAAGGACCGTTTGATAATCACTGGTATTGGTAACCACCATGGCGGTTGTAATGTCATACTCCTTGGCGATATTTTCGAGATCAAACGTCAGCAGCCTGTCTCCCGCCTGGACTTTATCTCCAGTCTGTACTTGGGCTTCAAAATACTGCCCGCGCAGCTTGACCGTATTGATGCCGACATGGATGAGCAGCTCAACTCCGTCATTGCTGCGAATCACCATGGCATGCTTTGTTTTAAACACATTCATGACCGTGCCTGTTACAGGAGAAGCCAGTTCCCCCAGCTCCGGAACAAAGGCAACCCCTTTCCCCATCAGCTCATCGCTGAAGGTCGGGTCGTTGACTTCACTGAGCGGAATCGCTTTGCCCGTCATAGGAGAGTAAATCATTTCGTTAGATGCCGGAATGGGGTTATCCGACTCAACATCAAGCAGAGCTTCATCTTCTGTGCCGGGCTGTGCTTGTCTTTCCGTTCCGCCTGCAGTCTGAACAGCTGCATCGCCCTGTTCTTCATTAATTCCGAGGATAACAGCCGCAATGGCGGCCACCACAAACGCAATTACCATGCCTCCAAGGCCAAACCAGAACGTCGGTCCGATCAATGCAGGCAGTCCGGGGATACCGCCGTTACCTGCCAAGACATACGCATTGGTGCCAAAAGCAAGGGCAAAGCCGCCGCCTGCAGCACTGCCAATCATCCCGGCGGTAAACGGTCTTTTGTATCTCATGTTGACACCGTACATGGCCGGCTCGGTTACTCCCATGAGCGCGGTAAAGCTGGTCGACAACGCAATGGATTTTAATTTTTTATCCTTTGCGCGGAAGAATACCCCCAAAGTAGCCCCGGCCTGGCCCATATTGGAGATATAAGTCAGCGGCAGAAACTTGTCCACACCCAGTGTTGCCAAATTGCTGATAATGACCGGAACTAGTGCATAATGCATGCCTGTCATGACGATCAGCGCCATGGCGCCGCCCAGAATGATACCAGCAATCACGCCGCCTTCCGACAGCAGCCAGTTGATGCTGCCTGACAACGCGTTACCTATGATCGTGCCCAGAGGACCAATGACTACCAGAGTAACAGGAACTACAATCAGCAGCGTAAGCAGCGGCACAAGCAGCAGCTTCAGAGAAGAAGGTATGATGCTGTCAACACTTTTTTCCACGTAAGACATCAGCCAGACCGCCAGCAGGATCGGAATGACCGAAGACGCATAGGTGACGGCTGTTACTGGAATGCCTATAAAAGAAACTGGCTCACCGGACGATAACAATGCACCTATATCCGGGTACATCAGCGCGGCGCTTACCCCTACTGCCACAAACGGATTACTGCCGAATTTACGGGCCGCGCTGAAAGCAATCAGCATCGGAAGATAATGAAACACCCCGTCACCAATGGCTGAAATAATGCGGTACGAATCTGTACCGGCCGTCATCCATCCCAGCCACACCAGCAGAGCGATCAGACCTTTAAGCAGACCCGCGCCCGCAATGGCCGGCAGAATCGGGGCGAACACCCCGGCAATGAATTCAAACAATCTTGAAATGACATTCTGCTTCTTTTCTTCCGAAGGCTTTGCTCCCGCCCCGTCACTGTTCTTGAAAGCGGGATATTCCTTGACCATTGCATTAAATACATTGGCCACCTGATTACCGATGATGACCTGGAATTGATCTCCTGAGACATTTGTGCCCATGACTTTATCGAGCTTTTTCAGCTCTGCGTCGTTTACTTTGCCGTTATCCTTCAGATCAAAGCGCAGACGTGTGACACAGTGATACACAGAGTTGATATTATTCGTCCCGCCGACGGCATCGACAATTTTGCGGGCCGTTTCCTGATGATCCATCTTTGATTCCTCCATTTTGGGCCAAAAAAATACCTGAACGAACAGACACGTACAGAACGCGCCTTGTTCATTCAGGTATTGCCTGATTTAACAGTAACAAGCCTGGAATACGTTATTTGCTTTTCATGAGCCGTTCCAGATGCAGTGTCAAATACAGCTGCTCGGAATGTGTCATCGTGTACTCGTAGTTCTTGTGGATAAACTTCTCAATCTTCCGGATGCATTTGAAGGTCTCCGGGTAATTCTTTTTTACTACCCCGTATAAATACTCCTCCGCGTCATCATGGCTGGTATGTGTAATGACACGCTGGCAGAAATATTTGAGATGTGTGATAAAGCGGAAGTAATTCACACTGTCCTCATCAAATTCCACATTGAAGTGATATTTGATAATGTTCATAACCTCCTGAAGCAGCTTCATCATTTGCGTCACATCACTCATGGAATCATTGATTTCCGCATTCACGAAATGCAGCGCGATGTTGCTGATTTCCTCCTTCGGAAACTCAATCCCCAGACGCTCCCGCAAAATGTGCAGCGCTTCTTTAGCCACATCATACTCGGCTTTATAAAAATGCTGGATCTCCCACGATAGCGGGTTGCCGATAATCATGTCCTGCTGCATCCGCTGTACGGCGAAATGAATATGATCGGACAGGGAGACATAAATCCCGTCACTGACTTTTTTATTCAACTGGGTGCGCGCCAGACTGACAATATCGTCGGTGACCTGCAGAATTTCGATCGGAACCTCCATCACGGTCGCTTTGAATTTTTCATAAATTTTCGCGTCCTGAAGTCGGAATACTTTCTCGATCCTGCTTTCATCGATTGGATCGCCTGCACGGTAGTTGAAGCCAATACCCCGGCCGAGGATAAGGAGCTCCTGATTTTTGTCATCCACCGTGCTGACAATGTTGTTGTTAAAGATTTGTTTTATAATCACATCGGACCACCTGTTTTGTGAGGTTTAAAAAAAGGGCAATACCAAAACAGAAACAGAAATTAATCCATTTCTATTTATGGTATTGCCCGCATTACCGGTAACAAGCCTCATAACGAAAATAACATGTACTGTAAACGGTGTCAAGCCTTGCACCATGTTTATAGAATCGGCGACAGCAGCCTCGACATGGATTCCTTGATCTTGATCCAATTGGGCCGCTTTAGATATTCCTCATAGGTAAGCTGATGAGATACGGCGATGTCCTTGTCGAAAATGCGGGCCATATGACGGGCAATTTCTTCGTCATACAGGAACGCGTTCACCTCAAAATTCAGCCTGAAACTGCGCACATCGATGTTGGCCGTGCCGACCGAGGCGATTTCCTCGTCCACGACAATCGTTTTCGCATGAATGAAGCCATTATTATAAATATACACACGGGCGCCGACCTTCAGCATCTCGCCAATATGCGACAGGGTTGCCCAATAAACGAACATATGATCCGGCTTGTCCGGAATCATGATGCTGACCTCCACCCCGGACAGGATGGCAATCCGCAGCGCATCCAGTAGACTGGCATCGGGGATAAAATAAGGCGTCTGGATCAGGATAGACTTTTTGGCTGACGAGATCATTTTAATGAGACCGTATTTGATCTGCTCCGATTCCGAGTCCGGACCGCTGGTCACGATCTGCATGCCTACGCAGCCATCAGACACAACCTCCGGGAACAGGTCCAGCTCATAGCTGATATCATGGTCACGTGATGCCTGATTCCAGTCCAAAATAAACCGGGTCTGCAGCGCATACACAGCCTGACCCTGAATCCTTAAGTGCGTATCCCGCCAATAGCCGAATTTGGGATTCAGCCCCAGATATTCGTCTCCAACATTAAAACCGCCGATATAGCCTATTTTGCCGTCAATAATGACGATTTTGCGGTGGTTGCGGTAATTCAGCCGCATGTTGATCAGATGAAGCTTGGACGGGAAAAATACCTCCACTTCACCGCCCGCCTCCCGGAAGCTGCGGAAAAAGCCCTTTGTCAATGAACGTGAGCCCAATTCATCATACAGCACCCGCACCTTGACACCCTGCCTCGCTTTTTCTGTCAAGGCCTTGAGCAGCCGCTTGCCGAGTGTATCCCTTCTGATGATGTAATACTGTATATGGATAAAATCCTGCGCCTTCTCGATATCCTCAAACAGCTGGCTGAACTTGTCCCTTCCGTCCGTAAACAGAAGAACTGAATTATCCTCCGTATACACCGCCCGATTATTGACAAGATGCATGTGGATCAGCTCTTTGTATTCCATTGTGGCCGGGTTGCGGAAATGGAACTCGTCCGAACTGAGACTATCCAGCTGCCTGTGCAGCACCTTGTCTGTCCCCAGCTTGTTCAGGTCCGCCCATTGAAACAGATGCCTGCGTGTCAAATTCTGTGCAAACAGCAGATACAGCACAAAACCAAGCACCGGAATGAAGCTGAGCACCAGCAGCCAGGCCCAGGTTGTGCCTGCATCCCTTCGTTCCTGAAACACAATGAATAGCGAAAAAATGATATTCAGTACAATAACAAGGCCGAGCAAAATGGAAGTAATATGCATGCTGCCTCCTGTAACCCCTTTTTCTGTTCTCTACGCATCGTTCACCGCCTACGTTCCGGACGGTAATCCGCGCATTCCGATAACCATTGTATCATGATTTCCATAGATTTCTATTCAAAGCTTAAGTATTTTACTTCACTAGGGCCATGATATTCAACTCTGCATTGTCATAATTTCAAAAAAATATATATTTACCTTCCTGTCGTTATTTGATATTATAATCGCAATAATTCAACTGCGATGAAGAGAAGAGTAAATAAATGAATTCTTTTGCAGAGAGCTCCGTCCGCTGAAAAGGAGTAAAGAATCGTTTATTGAAAAAAGACTCTGAGCAATACGCCGGAACCTTCATATATTATTAAGGGGATGGTGTGTCAGGAGCTCCTGTTACAGAGCTAGAGTATTAGCATGTATGTGCAATGCAGTACTCGAAGAGGCTGATATGGCGACATATTGGCGAATTTGGGGTGGTACCGCGAGTATACATATCTCGTCCCTAAGACGAACATTCAGTCTTGGGGGTGAGATTTTTTTATTTGTATAAGGATGTACCAAAGTTTAAACGGAAAGGATCTGAACATCGAATGACTGAAAAATTGAAAGTTGGTATTGTCGGAGGAACGGGTATGGTGGGCCAGCGGTTTGTTCAGCTGCTCGATCAGCATCCATGGTTTCAGGTGACAGCCATCGCAGCAAGCGCAAATTCTGCGGGGAAAACATATGAAGAATCCGTTCAGGGCAGATGGAAGGTTCCAGGCTCCATTCCTGAAGAGGTGAAAAACATCGTCGTGCAGGACGCCTCTAAAGTGGAGGCAGTTGCCGGTCAGGTTGATTTTGTATTTTGTGCTGTAGATATGAAAAAGGACGAGATCAAGGCGCTGGAAGAAGCCTATGCCAAAACCGGCACGCCGGTCATCTCCAACAACTCCGCTCACCGCTGGACGCCTGACGTGCCGATGGTCATTCCGGAAATCAATCCAGGGCATATTGAAGTGATCGCCGCCCAGAGAAAACGGCTCGGAACCTCCACGGGTTTCATTGCCGTGAAGCCGAACTGCTCGATTCAAAGCTATGTGCCGGCACTGCACGCCCTG
This sequence comes from Paenibacillus jiangxiensis, assembly GCF_046098255.1. Lineage (NCBI taxonomy): Bacteria > Bacillati > Bacillota > Bacilli > Caryophanales > Paenibacillaceae > Paenibacillus > Paenibacillus jiangxiensis. Next base: position 91,518 of record NZ_JBJURI010000014.1, on the reverse strand, counting down.
CTGGATTTCAAACCGACCAAAGTGGTGACCTCGACCTACCAGGCCATTTCCGGGGCAGGCAAAAACTTTACCGACTGGCCAGAAATGATGGACAACGTCATTCCTTACATCGGCGGCGAGGAAGAGAAAAGCGAGCAGGAACCACTGCGCATCTGGGGCAGCGTTGCCAATGGCGAAATCGTGAAAGCTGAAGCGCCTTTGATTACGACCCAGTGCATCCGCGTGCCGGTAACGGACGGACATCTGGCGACGGTATTTGTATCGTTTGAGAAAAAGCCTTCGAAGGCCGAAATTCTGGAACGGTGGCAGCAGTTTAAAGGACGTCCGCAGGAGCTCGGACTGCCAAGTGCTCCGCAGCAGTTCATTACGTATTTTGAGGAAGAGAACAGACCACAAACGAAGCTGGACCGTGACATTGAACGCGGCATGGGCGTTTCTACGGGCAGACTGCGCGAGGATACGATCTATGATTACAAATTCGTGGGATTGTCGCACAACACCCTGCGCGGCGCCGCAGGCGGCGCCGTCCTGATTGCGGAGCTGCTGAAGGCGGAAGGCTACATTCAGGCGAAGTAGAAAATATGCGAAAGACAAAACAGCAAGCATCCCGGGTGAACGGGAGCTTGCTGTTGTTTTTTGGATCAGGACCCTTCCACTAACAACTGAATCCGTTGGCCGGAAGGAGAAAGAGCAGAATCTTGACCATGTGAGATCAATGCGCAGAGCCCTGGAATTTAGGGAATGTCGGCATGATCAATGTTGCGAAAAGAGAGGTAGGCCACAAACACCCCCAGCACTGCTAAAGCCAAAGGTATCGCAATAATGGAGCTGAGACTGAATCCCATATTATTTGACGATACTACGGTAACAATGAGAATGGATGAAACGATGGTCGCGGCCTCCGATTTCCTGCGCATCCCGAACGCCAGCGGCAGCAGACTCATGCCGGTTGCCGCTACAGCCTGAATCACCGACTTCAGATAATGCTGGTATAAGCTTTCCGGTGTCATCACCATAGGGAACGTTTCGGTCATTTTGTTGGCCCACAGCATGATCGTACTGATGAGCAGGTTGGAAAGCACAATATTGATAAATGTCCATAACGCGACAATCATCAGCTTTGCAAAAATAAGCTTTTTCCGGCTTACAGGATAAGTAAACAGGAGCTCCATCGTTCTATCCTTGTATTCACGGATGATCAGCCTGGATAAGAGCACCGAAGCATAGATGACAAAGGTCACTCGGGTCAGGATATCAACCATTGTGAGCATTTCCGCATCATTGGGAAAAACCTCCTCGATGTTTTTATCCACCAAAAATATGAGCAGCATTAACCCGGCAATCATAGCATAGGAGATGAGCGCTCCCCATATAAAGCTTCTTTTTCGTCCCTTCATCAGCTCCAGCTTAATGAGATGCAGCATGTTCCTCACCTCCCCGTGCAGTCTCCAGAAAGTATTCTTCCAATGACCGGCTGCGGCGGTTAATCGCCTCAATCGGCACTTCATGGGTGATCAGCTGTCTGGACAGCTCGCTCTGGGATAGCTTCATATCATAGATTTTCAGCAGCTTATCACCCGAAACCTTAAAATTACGGATATTCAGTACATGCTCCAGCACGTAAGCCGCCCGATTAACGTTCGGCGTGATAATCTCCACATACTCAGTCTGAGTGCCGCGAATTTGTTCCATGGATATTTCCTCGATAAGCCGGCCGCTGTTAATCACACCAATCGTATTTGCAATCTGCTCAATTTCCCCCAGGATATGGCTGGATATAAGCAAGGTAATTCTATATTCATCACGCAGCCGCTTAAACAAGCTTCTCATTTCCAGGATTCCGTTCGGGTCCAGGCCATTGATCGGCTCGTCCAGAATGAGCAGCTCGGGCTTGGTCGACACGGCGCGCGCGATGCCCAGACGCTGCTTCATGCCCAGTGAATATTGATGAACCGGCTTGTTACGCGCACTGCTTAATTGGACCAGCTCTAGCGCCTCTTGGATCATCTTGGGGTTATGCACTCCCATGTATTCACAGTGCAGCTCCAGATTGCGCTGTCCCGTCAGGTTTTCGTAAAAAACCGGAGTCTCAATGATGTGGCCGATTCGTTTGAACGGCTTCGTGGCTCCTACCGTCAGCCGTTCCCCGAACAGCTCAATCTCACCTTCCGTCGGTTTAATCAGATTCAGCAGCATGCGCATCACCGTTGTTTTGCCGGCACCGTTCGAGCCGAGAAACCCGTAAATCTCCCGTTCTTTTACGGTCATATTCACACCTGAAATGACAGTGCTGCCGCCGAATTGCTTCGTTAAATTACGTGTCCTGATCATGTCTCTCATTCGCCTCATTCCTCATTTTGTCCTTGAGATGATCATACTGTGGCAAATGTTCTTTTTTATTAATCAATCCTTACAAAACTCTTACTTTATGTGCGCGCGGACCGGAGCTTCACCGTAAAAGCGGTATGTATGCCCGGACGGCTTGCCAGCTCGATGCTGCCTCCCATCCGCTCCGCCAGACGTTTCGTAATCGTCAAGCCCAGGCCACTGCCTTGCACCTCCCGATTACGGGAATCCTCCAGCGTATATAAACGCTCAAATACACGGCTCTGCTCCGTTTCCTGTATACCCCTGCCCTTATCCGATACCTCAATCAGAATGAATTCTCCTTCTGTCCGCAGCGTCAGCCCCAGGTATTTACCTTCCGCTCCGTAGCGGATTGCGTTCGAGATCAGGTTATCCAGGATGCGCTGAAGCGCTTCGGCATTGGCATAGATCCAAACCGGCTTGTCCGGTATATCAATCGCCACCTCAAAGCCGCGACGCGTCAGAATATCGTAATAGGCCAATATCCTTTGACGGCAAAGATCCGCAGCGTCGAACCGTTCGAAGGGAAGGTGAACATCGCCCGATTCCAGCCTGGCCAAATCAAAAAATTTGTTCATCAGCTCCAGAACGTCCAGCGATTTCTGATGAATCTTCCCCAGCAATTGCTCCCGCTCTTCCGCCGGCATATCGCTTTCCCTTGAGAGTGCTTCAGCATATCCCAGCACCACAGTTAGCGGTGTTTTCAGATCATGTGAAATATTAGCCAGCATTTTGCGCATGGCCAGCTCGGTCCTGACATAGTCATCAGCTGACCTGCGCGCGTAATCCAGCAGCTCATTCGTCCCTTGCAGGATGCTCCGCAGCTCGGGAGAGCCGGTCACGACCTGAATATAACCGCGATCCTCCTCTTGAACAAGCTGTTCCAGACGCCTTGCGATATAGACCAGCTCCCTGCGGTGAGCACGGTTCTTCAAGTGGGACAACAATAGCAGCAGCAGCAATAAAAAAATGAGAACCAGCAGTATCCAGGTCACGTTACATCTCCCCCAGCTTGTAGCCGATTCCCCACAGGGTGCAGATCACTTTTGGATTGGACGGGTCGTCTTCGATCTTTTCACGGAGCCGGCGCATATGGACATTGATGACATTCTCGTCGCCGTAATACTCCTCGCCCCACACGGAATTGTAAATCTGGGCTTTCGTATACACCCGCTTCGGGTACTGAACGAACAGCTTGAGAATTTGAAATTCCTTCGCTGTCAGCTTCACCGGCTCACCGGATTTGGTTACGATAAAGTTGTCCGGGTCCATGCTTAAAGGCCCCACCGTGATGATTCCCTGCCCAGCTGTATTCAGGGCTGAATCCGCATACTCCGTAGCCCGGCGAATAGCCGCCTGCACCCGTGCGGACAGTTCAATCAGGGAGAAAGGCTTTGCGATATAGTCATCAGCGCCGAATCTCAGACCAAGCGCCTTATCCACTTCTCCATCCTTGGCGGACAGCATCACAATAGGCACGCGGCTATGGGAACGAAACTTCTGCAGCAAATCAAGCCCGTTTCCTCCCGGCAACATAATATCCAGCAGGATCAAATCAAATCGGCCCGACTCAAACCGCGCTGCCGCTTCCCCGGCATCCTTGGCGGTTTCAACCCGGTAGCCTTCTTTTGTCAAATAATCCGCAACCATCTCGCTGATCGAAGCATCATCCTCAACCAGCAGCAAATCGCCAAGCATTCTGTTGGCCCCCTCCGAAGAAACACTTAATATTTCAAAAATATGCAATTGGACGGTTTACATTTTCACAGGCTCAAGTATACTGAACTGCAGCAGCTGAGGCAATGGAGTATGGAATAGCCGTAGACTTCGACCAACAAGAAAACCCCCGCCAAAAGACGAGGGCTTAATAATATAATTATTAATTATTGCAGTTCAAAATTCTAATAGGAGTGATCACAGTTATGCATATCGAATGGACCAGTCTCATTATTACGTTGTTAGTCATTGTTGCTGTACTGGGAATATTCATTTGGGGAATAGTTGCTTTACTCAAATGGTTCATTGTAAAACGGAAGTGATTTGTTATGGCTTCTGAACCGTGGCTACAGAGAGAAAAATTGCGTTTGTCGTGCCTCCGCCAACATTGTCAAAAGAATATAAAGCTGTAGGAACACCTGTTAGAGTAACCGTATCTCCATCCAGAATACTACCGGTTGAACCAAGGAAGATACCTATAACGGAGTTGCCGTTATCATCAAGGATATGGATTTTTGCTAATGTGTAGCCGCTGGAGCTGTCTTCTCCAATTTGAACGACCCTTCCGGAAATTTTGACCATCGTATCTAAATATGGTGTGATGTTCTTAAAGATATGCCGGGTGGTTACAGATTTGTCCGCACTTGCTCTGGCTGCTTTTTTGTCCTCAACCGATTTCGCAGGGAACCATTGGACATTTTTTGTAATGTAATCGTATGTAACACTGTTCATTTCCGCCTGGTTATTAGAAGCCCACGGAACCAGTTGAGACAACAAATCTGCGTTGGAATAGACAGTCTCTTCTGATGAATCATCAGCAATATCAGCTTCAGCTCCCGTATCGGCTTTACCTTCGGTCTGAGCTGCGGTTTCTGTCTGTGCTTCGTCAGCAGTCGCTTCCGTTGTGGTCTCTGTAGTAGTTGTGGTCTCTGCAGCAGTTGTAGTCTGCTTTGTGTTACCTGCTTCCTGGCTTCCGCATCCTGCGATCACAAAAGCGGAAATCAGCAAAAGAGAAGCTATCTTTGGTAATGTCTTCATGTTCCCCTCCAGTTTTCGATGAAAATTGTAAATTTTCGACCCTCTCAAATAGTCTATCAGACCCAGGTAAATTTTTCTACATAATTCACCAAATAGTCCTTAAGATTCACCTGTGTAAACGTAAAAAAGGTCGGGAACAGGCTATTTACTCCTGTTCCCGACCTTTTGGGCCTACCGGCCCCTTTGGCCTGGCGGTTTCTTCTTTTTGTTTTCAGTTGGGAGATGCACGCAGCAGCGGAGAGGACGAAGCAATTCCGGAAAAGCGGAGTGTTCGCCTTTGGCCCGAAGGGTCAACAGCGATTGTAGGAATGCTTCGTTCTCGGAGCGTCTCACAACAAACAAAGGAAGCTCCCCGGGTCAAAATCTACATCATCACTTTGCAGATATCATTCGTAAATTCGACAGGGTCCTGAATCGGCAGCCCCTCGATCAACAGGGCCTGGTTGTACAGCAGGCTGGTGTACAGGCTCAGTTTCTCCTTGTCTTGCTCATGGGCATCCTGCAAGGACTTGAATACATCGTGGTTTACGTTGATTTCCAGCACCTTGTCGGCTTTAACGTTCTGGCTGTCAGGCATCGCCTGCAGAATTTTTTCCATCTCAATGGACAGCTCGCCGTCCGCAGTCAAGCAGACCGGATGGCTTTTCAGGCGCTTGGAAGCGCGCACGCCCGTAACTTTACCGTCCAGCAGCTTTTTCATTTCCTCGAAGAGCTCTTTATGTTCGTTCTCTTCCCCTTCGGACGCCGTGTCTTCATTGTCGGATTCAATGCCCAGGTCGCCGCTGGATACCGACTTGAAGGCTTTTTCCTTGTAGGTGCCGATTACTTTGATAGCGAACTCGTCAATGTCGTCGGTAAAGTACAGGATTTCATAGCCTTTGTCGGCCACAAGCTCGGTTTGCGGCAGCTTTTCAATCCGTTCGACAGATGTGCCTGCAGCATAATAGATATACTTTTGATCCTCAGGCATTCTGGAAATATATTCATCCAGGGTAACCATTTTCTTCTCTTTGGAAGAGTAGAACATCAGCAGATCCTGAAGCAGGTCCTTGTTCATGCCATAGTCGTTATAAACCCCGAATTTAAGCTGTCTGCTGAAGGAAGTGTAGAACTTCTCGTACTTCTCCCGCTCATCCTTCAGCAGGCTCAGCAGCTGGCTTTTGATTTTGTTCTTGATATTTTTGGCGATCAAGCTCAGCTGGCGGTCATGCTGCAGCATTTCCCTGGAAATGTTAAGCGACAGATCCTCGGAGTCGACCATACCTTTGACAAAGCTGAAATAGTCTGGCAGCAGGTCCGCGCATTTGTCCATGATCAGGACGCCGTTGGAATACAGCTCCAGCCCTTTTTCGTACTCCTTGGTGTAGTAATCGAACGGCGTGTTCTCCGGAATAAACAAAATCGCGTTGTAGACGACCGCGCCGTCTGCACTGATATGGATGTGCTTGATCGGCTTGTCGAAGCCATAGCGTTTTTCCGTGTAAAAATTCTCGTAATCCTCGTCCGTCAGTTCGCTCTTGTTTTTCCGCCAAATCGGAACCATGCTGTTGACCGTCTGTTCTTCAACCGCTTCCTCGAACTCCGTCTCGCTGCCTTCAACCGGCTTGCTGACCTTCACATCCATCTTGATCGGATAGCGGATGAAGTCGGAATATTTCTTGATGATCGCCTTCAGGCGGTATTCTTCAATGAACTCGTCGTAGCTGTCTTCTTCCGTATTGGCTTTGATTTTCAAAATGATATCCGTACCGACAGTCTCTTTCTCGTCAGGCACAACGGTATAGCCGTCCGCACCTGTGGATTCCCACTTGAACGCTTCATCGCTGCCCAAGGCTCTGGTAATGACCGTAACCTGATCCGCAACCATGAATGCGGAATAGAAACCGACTCCGAACTGGCCGATGATGTTATGGCCGTCCTTCAGCTCATTTTCGTTCTTGAAGGCCAATGAGCCGCTCTTCGCAATGACACCCAGATTGTTCTCCAGCTCTTCCTTGTTCATGCCGATTCCGGTGTCGGAAATGGTCAAAGTCCGGTTCGTCTTGTCTACCGTGATTTTGATATAATAATCCTCTTTGTTGAATACCAGATTCTCATCCGTCAGCGCTTTGTAATAGATTTTGTCAATCGCATCGCTAGCGTTGGAAATCAGTTCACGCAGAAAAATCTCGCGCTGCGTATAAATGGAGTTAATCATCATTTCCAGCAGGCGCTTGGACTCGGCTTTAAATTGCTTTTTGGCCATAAATGGATCCCCTCTCCCAAATCAAAGTGTATGTCGTGAAGAACTGTTATCCGCTTCATTGCAGCCAATTAGCACTCATTAATCATGAGTGCTAATCCTTCTTTTTATATAACATATACTAATTTTGGATGTCAATCGGGGCCGGCCAAATCGCCTCTGCCGCAGTAAGAAACTTAATTCACTTTAAGTCCCATGAATGATCCCCTTATCCGTGCTGCCGCGGCCTTACTCTTCTGCAATAAGCTGGCCGTACATATCCGGCCGGCGCATCAGTACCAAATCCTTTCGCCGCACAGGATTCGTCGGATACGGGGTGTCCAGGTTTGTGGTATCGATGTCCAGGACAACGATGCCGGAACCGGCATGTACAATTGCTTCCCGGCGCGGAAAATGGAAGGTCTCCGGTCCGAAAATGCCACTTTTGCCGAACCAGCCCTTATCTGGCTGCTCCGGGTTGGCAAACGCCCAATATACATTGTTTTCCCCGGCACGCACCCGGTGCAAATGCCAATGAAGGGGATCGGCCCCGGTCGGAATCGGGTAGTTCTGCCCGATCTCGGTGCCCGAATGCCCCTGAGGTGCAGGCGCTTGCGACATCGCCGGACACACGATGACGTCGCAACCAAGCAGTGCCAGCACACGCCCCGCCTCAGGGAACAGTGCGTCGTGTCCAATGAGGAGACCGACACGCCCGACCGGCAAATCAAATACGGCCCAATCATTTCCGGCCGTCGCCCACGCCCGGTCCTTCTCGGCCACGTGAATTTGGCGGTAGACCCCAACAAGCCCTTCGGTCCCGGTTAATACAGCCGAGTTATACAGCACGCCGCCTTCAGCCTCAACGAACCCGGCCACAATATGTATCCCGTATCGGATCGACAATGCAACCAGCGTATCGGTCAACGGACCGGGAACCGATTCTGCCTTGTCCGCCACGGTGTACGGGCCGCTCACAGACAGCTCCGGGAACACCACCAGTTCGGATTTGCGGGCAGCTGCTTCAGCAACAAATGATTCAATGTTCCGCAGATTGGCGTCTACATCCTCCGACACCTCACACTGCACAACGGCGATGCGCGATGGTTTACCCGGAGGAAGGGGGGACTTCCCGTACAGGCCAAAGAAATCCAGCGGATTCCATAGATAAGAGTTCAGCAGCAGTTGCTGGTATAGGACCGGGCGGCGATCGGCAAACCGGTCGCCCTCCGGGGTTCGCTTGTTCCGGGCCCGTTCCGGATCGACGATGCCGTAGGCGATACCGTCTCCAGTATCAATCACGGTCTGGACCGTCCCGTCAGGATCGATGATGCAGCTTCCGCCGCTAAATTGGACGGTCCGCTCCCAGCCCCAACGGTTGCTTTCGATCAAGTAGCATCCGTTCTCGTACGCACGGGCCATCCAGTATGGCGCCGGAGTGCGCTCATCGAGCCAGTTGCTGATGTGGCAGATGACATCCACCCCCTGCAGTCCGGCCAGGCGGGCCGTCTCAACAAAGTGAATATCCATGCATACGAGCAGCGCGATGCGTCCTATCGGTGTATCAAACACTTGATGCGAATCCCCCGAAGCGGCCCATTTCGGCTCCGAGATATAGGGGTGCGTTTTGCGGTGTTTGCCCACGACCCCGTCCGGTCCGAGCAGCACGGCCGTATTATAGTAGACATTCGTTTGCTGATCCACTTCAGGCATGCCAATCACAATATAGCAATTGTATTGGGCCGCTATACTGCCGAAGCGGCTGGTGGTTGGCCCCGGCACAGGCTCTACGAAGGGCGCAATCTCCGCCCGGTCATACCAGCAGTACCCGGTCGTCCCCATTTCCGGCGTCACAATGAGCTGTGAGCCAGCCCGGGCGGCCTCTTCAACAAGGGCGCATAACCGGTCGATATTCCGTTCCTTTTCAAATTGACGAGGCTCGAACTGCACAACTGCAGCTTTAAATGCCTGCAGGCTCATTCCATGACACCTTCCTTGTCATCCAAACACAAGTATTTTTTCTCAATCTTGGCGACAAGCGAATAGTTTGTGTCCACCATATTGCCGACATGAAGCTTGCCGATCTGCGTCAGTGCCTGATAGGCTTCCCATTGATCCCAACCGAGCTCAACCATCCACCCGATCAGCTCGGCGTAAGCGATGCGGGCGGCATCCTCCATCGGGCGAGCACTCCCGACGACCATCAGCTCCGTCTCGCTCTCAATACGCGGCCAGTGGATCTCCTTTCCCTTAATAAGTTCAAACTTCAACGTGACCTTGGCTGAAATCTCAAGTGCAACTCCGCACAGCTCCCCATCGCCTTGACCGGCATGGCAATCACCGGTGAAAAAGTATGCGCCGGGAACCCGTACCGGCAAATACACAATGTTTCCCGGCTTCGTATCCGGTACGTCCATATTGCCGCCAAAATCGCCGGGGGTAAGTGCAGAGACCGCCTCAAGCTCAGGCGCAGTGCCGATGGTGCCAAGAAAAGGCCGCCAAGGAAACGACAGCCGTGGACTGGCGGTCAGGGTTTCGTTCTCCAAGCGGTACATGAACACTTTCTCAGGGAGCGGCTCATGCAGCATGCGGGTGACAGCGGTGGCCGTCAGCCCGCCGAAGTTCGGCTTATGCATACTGACCGCCCAATCACGCGCCGGTTCAATGTCAAGAATGTGAACGGCCAATGTATCGCCTGGTTCGGCGCCTTCAACGACAATCGGCCCTGTCTGCGGGTTCAAATAATCTCCCAGCACTTTGGACGGAACGTCCGCTTCACTCGTAATCCGGTTTTCAAACGCATCCTTCGTATGGATTACAACCGATTCTCCCGGCTGTACTTTAGCAATCGGCTCCAAGTACCGGCTAAATACATAGGTGTGAGCCCCAGGCTGATGAATTTCCCTCATGTGTAGTCCTCCCCTTCGTTTCCTTCAAAATTTCTCTAAACCGTCAGGTATCGCTTCAACTGGTCATAATCGGAGACAGCCTCGGCCGTCAGCTCCCCGACGATGCACCCTTTATCCATGGCATAGCACCGGCCCGAGAGCTGCTGAATGAGTCCGATATGCTGCTCAACAAACAGCACGGTCAACCCCGTTTCACGGTTAATCCGCTTTAAAATATCACTGATTTGAAAAATGATGCTCGGCTGAATCCCTTCTGATGGCTCATCGAGCAGAAGCAGCTCCGGACGCCCAATCAGCGCGCGGCTGATCGCCAGCATCGCCTGTTCCCCGCCGCTCAGCGTCCCCGCTTTCTGCTCGCGACGCTCCCGCAAACGCGGAAAATACTCGTAAACGACATCAAAATCCAGATTGGACGCCTGCGTGTTGATCTGCCCGCCCATTCTCAAGTTTTCTTCCACCGTCAGCCGAGGAAAGATACCGTGGCCCTGCGGAATATAACCAATCCCAATACGGGCTCTGTCGTGCGCCTTCATGGCCGAAATATTCCGCTCCCGAAAAACAATGTTTCCGGACAACGCCGGATTCAAGCCGATCAGCGTTTTGACAAACGTGCTTTTGCCAACCCCGTTGCGCCCGATAATCGAGACGATTTCTCCCTGGCAGACACGGATGTCCACATCGCGGATGATCGTCACCTTACCGTACCCGGACACAAGCTTTTCAACCGTTAGCATCTAACCGCCCCCCTGCTTTCATTTCTCTTACCCAATCGTTTTGCTATACCTTTCCTAAATAAATGCGTACGACGTCCTCGTTCGCCTCGATTTCCTCCAGTGTGCCTTCCGCAAAAGGCTTGCCGTAATGCAGAACGGACACGCTTTGCGCAATTCGTCTTACAAACTCCATGTCATGGTCGATAAAAAGGATCGTAATCCCGGTCGCGTTCAATTGCTTGACCAGTTCCGCCGTAAATTCCGTTTCCTCCGGCCCCATGCCCGCTGCCGGTTCGTCCAGCAGCAGAATGCTGGGCCTCGCGGCAAGCGCCATGGCAATTTCCAGCCACTGCTGCTGGCCATGGGACAAATTACTGACTGGCGGATTGCCGAGCTTATCGATGCCCACGAATACCAACAGACGGTCGATTTCCGTCTCGATCTCTTTTCCCTTCACAAAATTCTGGACTGCAATTCTCATATTTTCACGCAGGGTCAGCTCACCGTAAACGCCGGGCACCTGCATTTTAATCCCGATTCCCATCCGGGATCTCCGCCATGTATTCAAACGTGTGATATCCTGTCCCTTGAACAGAATTTGTCCCTGTGTCGGTGTGTAAAGGCCCATAATAAGCTTAAACACGGTGCTTTTGCCAGCTCCGTTCGGACCGATCAGACACCGCAGCTCCCCAGGCCGTACCTTCAGGTCAACGCCGTCGACTGCCTTGAGCCCGCCAAACTGCTTCACCACTTGCCTGAGCTCCAGGATCGGTTCTTCACTCGTTAACGCCACCTGTGCGGCAGCTTCAGACCGCTGATTTACCATGCAAACCCTCCTTTGATAATTCAGGCAGTTCGCCTATACGCTTGCTCTTGCGCGTAAAAAGCTGGTCGATTCCATTAAACAAAGTGATGATAATCCCTTCGGGCATAAACCGGACGACCAGCAGCAGACAAACGCCCAATATAATAAGAGCATATTGATTTCCGCTCGACGACAGGTACTGGGAAAACCAGCTGTACAGCAGGGTGAACATCATTGCGGCGGTCAGGCTTTTTCTTCCGCCAGCCGCCACGAGGATAACCGGAAGAGTTGCCGCGGCAAGCCCCATCGTCGACGGCGTGACATAATTGCCCCAGGCCGCATACAGAATGCCGCCAAGCGAGGCGATCATTCCGCTTAGCACAAACACAGCCGTCTGGATTTTCGGAACATTGTAGCCAAACATCTGACTCCGGTCCCGGTTTTCGCGTACCGCGAGCAGCGCATACCCCCATTTCGATACAATTAGGCAGCGAAGAAGCACATACGTAACCAGCAGCAGCCCGAACACCAAATAGTAAAAGCTTTTGCCGGTAAACGCGAACAGATTGTCCCCGAAGCCAAGGTGAAGAGTCGGAATTCCGTTGATTCCGTTATATCCTCCAAGTGGAACACTGCCGATTTTCCATTCCGATCCAGCCGTTTGGCCCATGAAGGTTTCCAGCATCAGCGTAACGCATAGTGTGATCAGACCGACAAACACATCGTTGACCCCGCCATAAAACATGAAATAACCCAGCGCCCAGGCGATCAGCCCACCGGCGATCACCCCGACAATCATCGCAATCAACGTATATGAAAGCTCATTCGTATTAAGAAACAGGATTGCGTACGTATAACCGCCGACCCCGAAAAAAATAGTTTGACCAAAGCTGAAGATGCCCGCTTTCCCCCAAATCAGTGCCAAAGACAGCGCCAGGAACACCATGACAAGAAAGTTTGCCAAGTTCACGACCTTGTAGGCCGACGCAAACAGCGGAAAAAAAGCAAGAAAAGCGAACAGCAGCGTGACCGATACATTTTCTGTATTCAACCGGATTTTCAACGTTTTTTACCTCCCCCGCAGCCCTTTTCTTTCAACCAGCCCCGAAAATCCGAGCGGGAATACCCGGATGAAAACGATGGCGACAAGAAGCAGGCCGAGTTTGCCGATCAGCGTTCCAAACAGCATCGATAACGAACTGTTGACGGCCGATAGCGCACCGCCTGACAGAATGGTCCCCACCAGCGGATTGGCTCCGCCGACAATGACGGTGACAAAGCTCTGCATAATGAAGCTTGCGCCGAAGGTTGGGGACACCGACATCGTAGGTGCGAACAACCCGCCTGTCAGCCCGGCAAACGCCGACCCGATCATAAAGGTAATGGTGTACATCCTTGAGGTGTTGGTCCCCAGACTCTGTGCCACCGCCCGATTTTGCATCGTAGCGCGTGACCGGAGGCCAAAGCTGGTATGCATGAACAGCCAATACATTGCAAGCAGCAGCGCCAGCGCACAGGCGAACAGCACAATGCGGTAATACGAATAAGAATTGCCGTCAACAGTAAAGGAGCCAAGCGGCGTCGACACCCCCTGCAGCGACGGTCCCATCAGAACAAGCATGCCCTGGCCGAGAATGAGGCTGATTCCCCACGTCGCCACAACCGAGTCGAGCGGACGGTTATACAGATGCCGTATGATCAGCCGGTCCACGATGAGCCCGAATACACCGACGGCCAGAGCTGATCCAGCGACAGCCACAGGCAGCGGAATGCCTGTGCGCGCCAGCAGTGTTGTAATATACGCGCCCAGCATAATAAACTCGCCATGGGCAAGGTTGACAATACCCATCATGCCGAAGATGATCGCGAGACCAAGCGCGGCCAAAATCAGAAATGCAAAGCTGTCCATGAGCTGATAGGCGATATTTATCGTCCCGGATATAACATTCATACCTTTCGTCCCTCCTTCATCACTCCAGCGGAGTGTACTGCTTGTTGTCGGCGTTTTGGGTCAGATCAACCCCTTTCTCCTTGGAAAGCCAATCTGCATTGATCGCGTCATACTTTTCAGGAAACGTAATCGCATGTGTCTCGTCCGCATGGGCCAGATACACATCCCGGATGGTGTGGTGCGTTTTCGGATCGATCGTGACCTTGCCGGCCGGACCGTCAAACGAAATGCCGCTTTCCAGCGCGGTGATGACCGCCTCCTTCTCGACCGTACCTGCTTTTTTGACCGCTTCCGCCCACAGATAGATGCCCGTATATTCAGCCTCCGCTTCCATTCCGACATACGGCTCATCCGGGAATTTCGCCCGCCATTTCTCTACGAAACTTTTCGCTTCCGGCGTATCCAGCTCTTCCATAAATGTAGCCGTCACATACATATTGGCCAGCGCGGGCGGCTGGAACCGCTTATGCTCATAGGCCTGTGCCATATTGACAGTCGTTGCCATTGGCAGCCCCTTGATGCCCGATTTGGCCCATTGCTCGTAAAAGGAGGACTGTGGGGTTCCGACAAGCAGTGTCACAAGTACGTCCGGCTTCGCCTGCTGGATTTTGCTGATCGTGCTGCTGAACTGCGAGACGCTGAGCGGAATGAACTCCTCGCCAACAATCTCTCCACCGTTCTCCTCCGCGGTTTTTCGAACCCACTGGGCGGTAATCTGGCCGAAGTTGTAGTCCGCCGCGATGGTGTAAACCCTCGGACCGTATTGGTCGATCATCGACTTGATGAGCGGAACGACCTGGTGCTCCGGTACCGCACCCGTCGCAAATGTATATTTGCTGGCTACGCCGCCTTCATATTGGTTGTTATAGAAGTACAGCATTTTGTTCTGTTCCATAATCGGCCGGATCGCTTCGCGGGAAGCACTCGTATAACCGCCCATGATAACGTCGACGTTGTCTTCGAGAATCAGCTTGCGCGCCATTTCCTGATAGCGCTGGTTGTCGGACTGCGTATCGGGGGCAATCATCTCGAGCTTCCGGCCAAGCAGCCCTCCGTTCGCATTAATTTCTTCGATCGCCAGTTCCGCCGCATGATATTTCTGAATGCCAACCAAGGCGAAATCACCGGAGCGATCCTCGAGTATCCCCACCTTGATCGGATCACTTCCCCCGGACGGCGCACCGGAATCCGAATTGCCGCAGGCCGCCAGAACGGTAAGAACTGCTGCGACAAGTGCCACTGCCGTCATTTTTTGAATTTTCAACCAAGCTAACGAGAAAGGTTTCATTGGTAAAGCTGCCTCCTTTTTTTTAACGTTTCGATGATGATGCTGCCTCTTTTGCCATATCCCCCCTCAAATCTCCAAGCTTGGGCAATTGGTCAGACCAGAAAACCGTAAAGTAAGCCAATTCATTTAACTCCCGAGCTTGATTCCATACATTCTTGGTCAGACCAAGTGAACCAAAAAAAATCCCTTTTACCACAGCAACTCATGAGAGCAGTCTCTCTCTGGTCAGACCAATAAAAACAAGAACTACCTTATGTAATAATATATAACATAATTAATGTCATTCCGTTCGTTCATTGGTCTGACCAGCAGATTAAGTCGTATTATAGCACCGGACATTTGCCTTGGATAGTCCTTTTTTGTAATTTTAATTAACACAAATCAATGGAATCGGATAATAAACAAAAAGATATAACATAAACATAACATCATTTGGCATCTCAAAAATATATTTTTTTGTGTTTGCATACAGATCATCAATGAAATAAGGAATGGGCGAAAGAACATGCCCCATAACAGGGGAAAGCGAGGGAGAAAACGAAATATGCAGCCTTTGTAAGTGAGCTCGGCCCCCGGCGGCGGAGCCGCGGGCAAATGAGCAAAAGACTAGGCCTGGAGGTTATCAGGATGTTGAAGTGATCTCATCAAAGAAATGTTGTATTCAATATGTTTTTCCATCTCTTCGGCGGCGCGGCTGCCGTCCCGGTCGATGACCGCCTGCAGCACCCTTTCGTGTTGAAGGGCAAATTCGGCGTTCACACCGGCAATGATGTGGGTTTGAAGCCTGATCGTATACAAATTTTGTGGAAGTAAATCCGACACGACAACCAGAATGTCGGACAAGGTGTTATTGTAAGCAGCTTTAGCCAAATGCAGATGGAAGTCCAAATCAGCCTGGATCATCTGTTCCAGATCGTCAGTGCTTTTCATTTGTTCCACAGCGCCGGCAATCAAGCGGATATCAGCTTCCTTTCTCCGTTTGGCTGCAAGCTTGGCAATTCCGCTTTCCAGCACCTTGCGGGACTCAAGCAGCTCAACAGTTGTCTCCGTCGGAATTGTAAAAAACGGCAAAAAATTGGCCAGCACCTTGGACATATGAGGAACCTTCAGTACGGTGCCTTCGCCCGGCCGGGACTGAATGACATCGTAAAACTCGAGAATGCGCAACGCCTCCCGTACCGAGGAACGGCTAACGTTCAGGTGGTTGGCCATTTCCCGTTCAGTCATCAGCTTGTCGCCGGCCCCCAATTTCTCCGTGAGGATATATTCTCGAATTTGCAGCAGCACCTGCTCAAATATTCGGTAGTTTTTGCTAGAATGATCAACCATCTCATTCACCGCTGTCCTTCCCATTGTCAATTCGTTTTTGCAGCAAATCACTATACTCCAACTCATCATCCTCCATGCGCAAAAAACGGTCACGGCACGCAGGAGAGCAAAACCGGTGTTCCCTCTCGGGGAAACCGGCCACGTGGACAACCGGAGTACCTATAATCCGATTGGAGCACAACTCACAGTGTTCAGTCAAGCTATTCACCTTCCACAGAGTTTGTTATAGCGCTGCCGGCCGGCCTCTTGCCCCGGTACCATGCTGGCGGAACCCAGGCCGTTGTCCGGTCGTGAGGAAAACGTGTGAAATAATATTTCCCTCCCGTTGCGGCTGTCAGGAGCAGATGCAGCACCATTCCTACCAGCATGGCAACAAACGAAGCAAAATAAACGGGATATGCGCCCGCTATACCTATAGCTCCAACGGCAACACCCGACGATAGCGCCGTCAGACCTGTCGGATTCCAGCGATACAGGAACGGCCTGCGGTATTCGATAAAGTCGGTTGGCCCAAGGCGCAACAGCTTCCGGCAGATGAAATGATCGGTTAGCGCAATGACAATCCACGTATTGGTCAGTACGCCGGTGACCGCCATCCATTTGTCTAAATACTGTACGATATTAAAAGAGTAAACAATACATCCGATCAAATAAACGATAATCATCCAAAACTGACGTCCCGGTGTAAACCGAAAAGCCAGTGAAAACGTATTCGAGAGCGCCAGTGATCCCGAGTACAAATTCATCACGTTGATGCGAAACTGGGTGATGAGCACAAACAGCACGCCCCAAATACCCATTATCGTGGGAAATACATACCCCGGATCGACAGCCAGCGCATAGCCACCACCTTCATGCAGAAACGGCAGCAGTGTATAGGCGAACAACGGGCCGCATAAAATCGTGAACGCCATTGGCAGCAGCATACCCAGCATAATGAGGAACCCGCCCCGGTAACCTGCCTCTTCCTTTGCAAACCTCCCATAGTCCGTCGCCATAAGGCCCTGGAATACCATCTGCCCGTTAGCCAGCATAAAAGCAAGCCACAGCGAATCGGCCTGCGCCTCCCCTGCTCCCCACTGCCGGGGGAATGCGATTTCATAATTTTGGAATAGACGAAACAGGCAGTATCCGAGCAGTAAGGCATACAGCAGAACGCCCCAGGTTTGAAAAATTTGCAAGCCTTTCATACCGTACCACACAAACAGCAGCTTAACCAGCCCAAGCAGGGCAAAAATAACAGTACCTTGGAGCGTGTTAAAATGTACGTTGAAATAGATCGAGATCGCATGTGTAACGATAGTGCCTTCAAACAAAAAATAAAATACATAATTCAGCCCGTAAATGAACGATGTAACAGCCGACCCCATATAACCGAAGCCCATGCCCCGCGTCATCAGATCGATCGTTAATCCTTCTTTGCTGGCCAGCCTGATTAGCACCGTGCCGACAATCGCCGCCCCGGCAAGCATGTACATAAGCGGCCATAGCATCTGCGGCCACCCGACATAAAAGCCCATCTGCGCCCCGAAGGTATAAAAAAACATCGCCGTCGAGTTACCGTGCAATACAGCAATGATTGCAGGGACCGGCCAGCGATAATAGGAAGGAATCTTCCGGATTGCGTAATCTTCAATATGCTCCGATCGGGTCGTGCGAGTCGGACCTTGATACCATTTCATATGTCCAGCTCCATCTTGCTCTATGATGCTTACATTTCACGCTATATGCTGTATTGTAGCATAAATTCAGCAATATGGGTCTTTTAGGCCGGACTGCCCCCGTGAAAATCATATTTTGAATATCCGCTGCTTGATGGGCTGGCAGGATGAAGGCCGCTTTTGGGCCAGCTCCTTTGTTTATCTGTACGAGCCCTCTGCATGCTTAACCCACCTTCAGTCCAATGACGCCTAATACAATAATGGCGATACAAACCCACTGCCGCAGCGAAATCGTCTCGTGAAACAAATAATATCCAGCGAGCGAGATCAATAACGTGCCCAGACCGGACCATATCGCATAAGCCAGGCTCAGATTCATTGTACGCACCGCCAGATTCAACGAAGCGAAGCTGAGGCCGTAAAAGAAAAACATCAGCACAGACGGCAGCAGCCTTGTAAAACCGGCTGAATATTTCATAATTATGGTTCCTGTCAGTTCCAAGGCGATCGCCATGGATAAATAGATCCAGCCCACATGTTTTCATTCCTTTTTGCCTGACAAAATATTGTTCGTGATTAACCATGCTGCAAATTCAGGCATCTTGGAGTTTGGAGTGCTCATATCGCTCAATCCGCAGCTCATCGTACGAACAGATCATCACGTCGGCTTCCTCATGCACCTCTTTGCCAATGCCAATGGTCAGGCCGACATCCGCCAGTCTCCCTGTCTGCATATCCCCTGCCGTGTCGCCAATCAGCACCGTTCTTGCCGGCTGAACGCCCAGCAGCTCACAGGCTTTGTATACAATTTCGGGCGAAGGCTTGCCGTTAACTACCTGATCCCGGCCCATAATTGCTTTGAAGCAATCCGCCACTCCAAGCCATTGCAAATGCTTCGCCGCTTCCGCTGTCTGATCCGCCGTCACAACGGCCAGCGGCAGGCCCGCTGCCGAGCAGCGGGAGAGAAAGGAGCTCAGACCGGGAAGCGGCACCACCGGCCGTTCCCGCTTCAGCTCCTCGTCAGCCGCGGACCGGATTTCCCTTACTCGCTGCATCGCCTGATTCCAGGGCATTCCCCGGTTGTACAACTGCCAGGCCAATGCGCCTTCAATTTCCGGTATGGAGGCAATCGACAAGGGACCACCCAAGTCATAGCCGACAACCCGCTTTTGGCCATCCAACTCTACACCGAGCAGTGACTCTGGCGCAAACTCCGTATCTTTTCCCAATGCCTGAATAGAATCCGTCATAAGAGAGGTCATGACCCCGGCCCACGTTCCCCACAAGGGCAAAAATTGCAGCAAGGTGCCGTCTTTATCAAAAAGGATCGCATCGATCTCAATCTCGCGGGCCTTCACCCGCAGTACAGCTGTCACTTCCCCAACTCCTCATTTACTGATCAGCGCGCCGCCGCGGCAGGCTCCAGCTTCCTCTTCAGATCGCCCCATGTGGCAAGCGACGGCACAGGCTCCCCTTTGTACACCGGATTGGTAAACGCCAGTAGCCTTCCATCGGCATCCCGCACCTCAGCGCGTACCCAGTGCAGACCCTCATCCGGCCAGTTGACTTCATAACTCAGCTGATGGAATGCATCCGAGCTTTCGAAACTGCCATCCACCTTGGACTCGGACACGGCTACCCCGTCCACAATCCACCGGATGGAAGCCCCGGAAGGAACGCCGCGCAGGCCCAAATGACACACGACAGCTTCCAACGCCTCCACTTCATGCGGAATGCGTTCCCCCGGTCGGAACAGGCGCTCTCCTGCCGCAACATAGGGATCAAGCTCCGGCCCGCGTGTCACATAGACATGTCCCTGCCTGATGGCATCCATAATGCCCTGCACCGACAGCTCCCCGCTCCAGACGCAGGTCTTCGGATCACCCACGACCGAGGGAGGACCGCCCGGTTCATAGCTTTCATGCGGCAGGTTATGCGTATCGCTGCCGCCGATGCCCCAGAGGATCACGCCGTGGGCCCACAGGACATCCCACAGCTGCAGCGCCTTTTCCGTTGCGGCCGTATTATCCGGATAAGTCGGATCATTCCAGATTTCAATCGTATCAAAGGCATCCAGACGAACATCATGCTGCCATTCCCATGGAACCAGCTCCGGATGATTCATGCTGCATACCGCTCCCTGCTCCCTAGCCTCCTTAAGGATGGCCGCCATGCCTTCCACCGTTTCAAACACCGGCTGGCTTTCGCTGCCGAACCATTCAATCCATTCGCGGATGCCAAGGATGTTGAAATGTCCTTTGGAAGACGTCACCTCTACACCCGGTATCACAAGCAGCTCCGTCTCCGGCCAGCCTGTCGTCAGAAAGTTATGCTCCGTAATCACCATGAAGTCCAGTCCCTGTCCCGCTGCTTGGGCAGTCAGTTCCGAGGGAGTTTGCTTGCCGTCCGTCAGGCGGGTATGCATGTGAAAATCTCCGCTGTACCAGCGCGGTCCAACAGCAGCAACTCGGTCCCATGGATAATTTTGATAAGACATCGCCGTACCGGTGGCTGCGGACCCTGCCCACAGATGCTCGCCCACCGGCGGCAGCGTCCCTTCGCTGTCGGGAGACCCCGTCCCTGTCCGAATCGTCAAGGTGTACGATGCGGTCACTTCGGGCTTCATTCCGCAGACCTGAACCGTCCACTCTCCCTGCGGAAGCGGCCCCGGAACGGACCCGCAGGTGGAGCGTCCGGGATCGGCGCACAGCACCAGCGTCTGCTCCACACCTTTGGTCAGGTACTGCATCCGTACCCGGCCCTCCGCATCCCTGACCACCAGCTGCAACCAGACATTCTCCGGATGCTCGGCGTGCAGGATCAGCCATTCAACGGAGGTATCCAGCTTAAAGGAATGTACATCAAGCGAATGTCCGGGCTGAAATCCGTTCGAAGTAATCGTTATCATGCGCCCTTATCCTCCCGTCACCTGATCCAATGCACGCTGTGCGGCTTCCTTGGCTTCCTTCAGCGCCTGCTCGGCAGGCATGTTGGAGATTTGCACTTTGTCAGCTGCCACCTTGAGCGCATCCAAAATTTTGCCGCCTGTCGGATCGATGAAAGGCTCCGAAGCATGCTGCGCCTGCAGCAGAGGCTGCCTGCTGTGTGGATTTTGCTCGCTGTACTCCTTGAATTCAGGCACTTCCAATGCGGATTGGCGCACAGCGATATAACCTGTATTCATGGACCATTTCGCGGTATTTTCCGCTTTGGTGAAGAAGGTCAGCCATTTATAAGCCGCTTCCTGCTCCTCAGGTGATGCTTTGGCCAGGATGCCTGCCTGAAGGGCCGATGCGACCGGTGCCGGATCATGACCTTCCCAGCCAGGCTGCGGCGCCGCGGCAAGCTTGTTGAAATCGAGATCGCCCTGGTCCCCGCTGGAGCCTGTATATCCTGCCGCCTTATCCTGCAGCACATCGTCAATTGTCTTGTACCAGTACTCCCAGCCCTGTCCGCCGGAATGAATCGCCATGATCTGATCCTCGAAAATCCATTTGCGGAAAGCATCCCATGTCTCAACCCACTCGAGGCTGTCAATCATAACGGTCTTGCCGTCCTCGCTCAGAATGCTGCCGCCGCGGCTCAGCGTCGCGTCAATCATGTTATCCGCGCCCCACATCGGCTCCCAGCCGTACACGGTTGTTTTCCCGTTTTCCTTGACGGTGAGCTTCTCGGCAGCCGCCGCCAGCCCTTCCCACGTCTTGATATCCTCTTCCGTAATGCCGGCCTTCTTGAACATTTCCTTGTTGTAGTACAGCAGTTGGGTCGTTCCGTACATCGGCAGGAAATACTGCTTGCCGTCCACTTTGCCCTGGCTTAGAAACGCTGGAATAAAGTCATCCGCCTTAAACGTGTCATTCGCAGCGATGAAATCATCCAGAGAAGCAAAATAACCATTCTTGGCCCAGACTACATCAGAGGCGAGCGCCGCGGCCGGCACCTTGCCGGACGCAATGGCAGCCTGCAGCTTCTGCTTCGTTTCATCATAATTGCCCTGCACCACCGGCTTGACGATGACTTCGTCCTGGGAAGCATTGAATTCGTCAATCAGGCTTTTCATCTCATCACCGAGCTTCCCGCCCAGGCCATACCAGAACTCGATTTCAACCGGCTTTCCGTCGGCTGCACCAGCGCTTTGGTTCTCAGTTGCTCCCGCCCCTGTACTTTGATTGCCGCCGCAGGCCGTCAGAACGATAAACGACAGAATAAGAAGTCCTGACAAAATGCTTTTCATTTTCAACATCTTCAACATGTACAGAAATCCCTCCATTTTTTCGATGCAATTCATGCCCGATGTATGTACCAACAGCGCGAAAAAACTTTTCTCCGCACCCTTATCCTTTGTTCACGCTGAACGCGTTGTTCACCCCCTTAATAATCCACTTCTGGGCGATCACGAACAGCACGAGCAGCGGTACAATAGTGAACGTGCTGCCTGCCATAATGAGCGGCCATTTCATGCCATAACCCCCGCCCTCCACGAAGAAGGAACGCAAACCTGCGGACACCAGGCTGAGCTCGGGAGATTTGGTAATAAGCATGGGCCAGAAATAATTGTTGTAATTCGAGATGAAACTGAGCAGCGCCAGAACGATAAATGAGGAGCGTGCCAGCGGAAACAGCAGTGTGAACAGAATTCGCAAATGACCAGCCCCGTCGATCTTCCCGGCTTCCACCAGCTCCTTTGGCAGCTGCATGAAAGCCTGACGGATGAGGAAAATGGAGAATACGCTGACCGCATTCGAGATAATAAGACCTGTATAGGTATCGATCAGGTTCAGCTTCGACAGAATCATATAGCTCGGCAGATAAGTAGCGGATACCGGCAGCATATACATCGTCAGAATGACCCCCAGCAGCACATTTTTGAATGGAAATCGCATATGGGTCAGTGCATAGGCCATCATGGCCGACAAGAGGATCTGGCAAATGACGATCATGCCTGCCACAAAGACACTGTTCATTAGATATTGTCCGAACGGCGCGGCGTTCCACGTTTCCACGAAGTTGCTCCAGAGCGGCACCTCAGGCAGCAGTACCGGCGGAAAGGCCCTGATTTCATCATTGGACTTCAGCGAACTGGTCACCATCCACAGGAAAGGAAAAGCCATAGCCAGGCTGATCAGAATCAGCGCTGCATGCCGAATGATCCGGGTCAGGATGGATGAACGATACATAACGTGCCTCCTCTAAGAGAGATAGTGTACATTTTTGCGTGATACGAGAAATGAAACGACTGCAAACAGCCCGATAAATACGACCAGCATGAGCGCCACCGCCGAAGCCTGCCCTACATTGAACTGGTCAAAGGCCGCCTGATAGTACAGATAAAGCAGGGTTCGTGTTGAGCCTGCAGGACCGCCCTGGGTCAGAATGTTGATCTGGTCATATGCCTGAAAGGCATCAATCATCTGGATAATGAACAGGAAAAAGGTTGTTGGTGAAATGAGCGGCAGTGTGACCGAAAAAAAGGTCCGCAAGCGTCCCGCACCATCGATGGCCGCCGCTTCCCTTAGACTTTCGGGGACGGACTGCAGGGCTACCAGATAGAAGACCATCACCCACCCGAGTCCCTTCCAGATCGTAACAATCAGAATGGCAACCATCGCCCATGCTCCGTCCTGCAGCCACGGAATCGCCTCAATCCCAAACACGCTGAGCAGTGCGTTCGCCAGACCCGATCTCGCTTCGAAAATCCAGGCCCACACAATGGATACAGCAACGGTCGGCGTCACCCAGGGAGAAAATATAATCGCCCGGTATATGCCCGACCCGGCGAGCTTGCCATGCAAAAGCAAAGCCAGCAGCAACCCGGCTGTCATCGTTGGAATGACACTTCCGGCTGCAAAGATGAGCGTCGCCCGGATCGTTGCATAAAACTCGGGGTCCTGGAACAGGTATTTGTAGTTGTCCAGGCCGACGAAGGTTTTCACCGGACTCATGAAGTCCCAGCTCGTGAAGCTTAAATAAGTAATGTAGATCATCGGGATGATCCAGAATACGATCAGGGGGAGCATAGCCGGGAGTATGAAAGCGTACGCCTGCGGTTCCCCCCATCTTTTTCTCCAATTCAATGCCTGACAACTCCAATCTATTATTCAATTTTTTTTGAATACTTTCTCTACAGGCACTATAAATATACTTAAATTCACTTCCGTATAGTTATTATTGTACTTTCATTTTTTCAGACTGGGTTATCTCTGTGTAATTTCAAAGGCATTTCTTCGTAAAATTTGCATTTCCAGCCTACATTTATTGGAATTCGACTTACATCCTTGTCAGCTGCGGAGTATAATGATGAATATTCAAGAAATTTTGTTCTAATGAGCACATACCGGTAATGTGGAGGCTGCCATAGTGAATCAGACGGGAAAAGAGCTCCCTGCACTTGCCCAATGGGAAGAGCTGCGGGAGAAGGTTGTTGAGGCCATCGGGATCACGATGGATTTGTATGGAGTCACCCACTCGGCGGGGTTATTGTATGGAAGAATGTTTTTCGAGGATAAACCGCTGACGCTGGAAGAAATGAAAGACAAAATGCAGATGAGCAAAAGCAATATGAGCTATGCGGCCAGATCGCTGCTGGATAACAACATGATTGAGAAGCTGGACACCAAGCTTGACCGTAAGGATCTCTATCAGGCTCAGAGCGATTTTTATATCTTTTTTCGCAATTTCTTCTCCACCAAGCTGCAGCGCGAGCTTGATGTGATGACGGCGTCCATTGAACAGGTCATGCCTGAGCTTAAAGAGCTGATTCTGCATCCGGGTACCCCTGACGATGTGCGGCAATTGGCATTGAAGGACCTGCATAAGCTGTATCATGCGGTTGAATTTTACGAGTGGCTGCAGACCTTCATTGATCTGCTACAGGAAGGCGAGCTGGAGAAGTTCATCCACGACGCCCGTCAACAGCGGCAAAACGACAACGAAGGTGTTCCAAAGGATCCGTCGATCTGACCGCTCACCTTCTGCTGTTCTGAGACGCTCCGAGAGCGAAGCTGCTGCATGCATCCCCTACAAAAAAATGCCAAGAAAAAATAGCGAGTGTTGATGGAGATTGACCACCAACACTCGCTATTTTAAATTGACGAATTGTAATATGAAATGCAACAGCTACAAACTATTCATGAATTATTTGCGTTTGCCGATCAAAACTGTCAGGTCTACGGTAATATCCATATGCTCCTGCTGCAGCACCTGCCGGACATCCTCTGCCGACGCATGCCACGCTAAGGGCGTCATCCGCAGCAAATGCTCCAGCAATCGCCCAGTCAGAGCCAGCTTATAATGAACCCGCTGCCTGTCGATGAGATGGAAATGGCTTTCGAACAGCTCCAGCGTAGCTTGATTCGAATAACTTTGTGCACCTGACTCTCCGTGCAGCGCCTCTCTTAGCTCTTGCAAATATCCGCTTTCCGGTACCACCTTGATGACCATTCCCCCATCCGTTAGAAGCCGCTTGAACTCCCCATAGCTGGAAGGCGACAGAATATTCAAAATACACTGGAACTGCCTGTCCGCAAAAGGAGCTTTAGCCAGGTCAGCAGTACACCAGATCGCCGATTCCGCCGCTTTGGCCGCCATGCGAATGCCTTCTTTGGAGATATCCACACCTACACCCAGCAGATCATAGGCTGTCTTGCTCTGCATGCTGCTCAGTACATCCGCCAAATGCGAGCCTTCGCCACATCCGCCATCCATTATTTTTATAAGCTTTCCGGTTTCGGAGGCTTCGGAATCCATATGCTTTATTATTGCTTCAACAATGCTCTCCGTCAGCGGCGCAAAAAAGCCATGCCGGTGCAGGCTGCTGCGCGCTGCAAACAGGGACTGGTCATATTTCGTTTTGGGCGCATGTGAGAGCCAGTTCACGTACCCCTGTCTTGCGATATCGTAACAATGCCCTTTCGCACACACCAGACTCGTTTGATCGACAAGCTGCATTGGTGTGGAGCACAGCGGGCAGGCAAAAATATTTACATGTTGAGTAAAGAGACGGAATTTCCCGTTTTTGGACACAAAAAAACACCCTTTCATTCATTAATCGAGAATGAAAAAGGCACAGAAAAATAAACCCTGGCATCATACGGAAAAAATAGCCGGGCCTATAGGTCTGCACCTCTCATTAACGATAACGAATGAATTGGATGATCATAACGGTCAGTTCCTCCTGTAATTGAACAATGGTTGTACAATGCTTTCGGCTGTCCCTAAAGCCGTTGAGGAGCATTAAGCTCCTCCCATTTTATCGGTACGGAACGACTGGTGCAACCTTAAAGCACATACTAGCCTTTAAACATCAGTCGGATAGCCACAATAAACAGACATACCGACAGGATGCGGATAATGACCTTTGCCGGGATTTTGGATGCAATTTTCGCGCCGATCTGCCCTCCGACAAGCGCTCCTATGGCAAGCCAGACGAACGTTCCCCACATGACATGGCCCAAAGCTACATGGGAGACCGTTCCTACCAGAGAAGAAAGCAGGATGGAGAACATGGACGTCGCCGTCGCAATATGAGGCGGGAAGGCCAGAAACAGAATCATCGTGGGCACCATGACCGAGCCGCCGCCGATGCCGAACAGGCTGGAGATGAACCCGACAAAAAACGCCACCGTCGCACCGAACCACATGTTAAACGCATAGCTGTGCTCCAGCCCGGATGTATCTGAAATTGTCCTGGACACCGTTGGACGCAGAAAGCCACCCTTGCTGCGGGTAGGTTTGAAATTAATCACCACAGCCATAAGCATCAGAAACAACCCCAGCGCAATAAAGAACACACGGCTGCCAACAACGCTCGTTGTCCAGGCGCCAAGCACAGAGCCCGGAACCATGGCTATCGAGAAGGCGAGTCCGCTGCGGTAATCGATTCTTTTTTGTCGCGCATAAGCCAGCGTACTGGAGATCGCACTGACGAACAGGACAGCCATCGACGTGCCTGAAATGTTGGACACCGGGATGGTGTACATGAACGCCAGCACCGGCACAATAATAAATCCGCCGCCCAGACCGGCAATGGCTCCGCTTATCGCGGCGAGCATGCCAATCAGGACCAGCAAAAGACTTTCCATATGTAGTTCATTCCTTTCCGTATGGCAACAGCAGCAGTTTGCAATCTTGACAAACAACGGCAGACCGGCCTGCACGGCCAGCCTCTCATAACGTTACCACACTCCTGCTTTCTTATGAAGTTTCTGCCCCAGTAACAGTGGAAATTATCTCTGTTCTTGGCCTTTTCAAGTAGAATCCACGGGATTTGGCCTTAGGGCGAGTATACGGTATTAAAAAATACAAATTCACGAATCTGTAATAATATGCCCCCTGCCTAGCCTCGTTTCCCGGAACCCGGCCATATGCCTTTCCTGAAACAGGATCGGACGTGCTCCGCCCATAAGTATCACATTCCTGGTAACCGTACCTCCATCCGCCGGCATTGAAAAAGCTTTAGTGTACGGAAACTCTGCGCTGAGCGTCGTATGAATGGCCTGAATGTGCTTGTCCTTCGTCCCTCTTCCGATCAGATTCATGATGACCGCTCCTCCGGGATGCAGCTTCTCAGCCGCCAGACTGAAAAATTCTTGAGAGGTCAAATGGTGCGGCGTCCCCCTTTCCGTAAAAGCATCCACAATTACATAATCAAAACGGTTCGGCTCTTCCCGGCTCAATAACTCACGTCCGTCACCAATCACAACCTGCTCCGCTGCACTGCCGAAATAGGTACGACTCAGCTCCACCACCTGGCTGTCCAGCTCGGCGACCTTGAAGCGTCTATCCGCAAAATGCCCAGCTATCGTCCCGATGCCATGTCCAATAAGGAACACATCCTCAAATTCGGGTGTGTTGCATTGCATCAGATGAATGATGGCTCTCGGATACTCAAACAGAATCCGGTCCGGATGCTCCAGATCAAGAGCCCCCTGTACCGCCTGGTTGGAGAACTCCAGCACACGGAACTTCCCCTTCTCACCGAATAATTCCGTCGTATCATACACCTTAATTTCATGATTATCACTTTTTTCGTGGAACAATATATGCAATATACACGATCCCCTTCATCGTTCTTGATCAGCTGCAGCCTCATCCTGTATGGTTAAGCTATCTTATTTTACACCATTTCAGGCAAGAAGCCTTGAAGTCCGAAGACCTTGAATGTAAGGAGCGCCGCTGACATGATTGATTTTGAATGGTACAGAAGCTTTATCTATATCTACAAATACAACTCGGTCTCCGAAGCAGCCAAAGCCCGAATGATGACCCAGCCGGCCATGAGTCAGCATCTCGCTTATTTGGAAGCGGAAGCAGGAGAAGCTTTATTTATCCGAACCGCCAGAAAGATGATCCCCACCGAAAGAGGAAAAGCATTATACTCACAGCTTGCTCCCCTGATTGAATCCTTGGAGGAAGCCTCATTAAACATCAAATTCGTTTCGTTGCCCACACTGTCTATTCTCAGAATCGGCTCTGCCATTGAATACTATACCGAGCACATTCTTCCGGGACTGTCCGACTACAATACGAGCACCGTTACCCACTTTGGTACGGCCGATCAATTGCTGGAATTACTGAAGGAAGAGAAAGTGGACATTATTTTTACATCTCAAAAATATCAAACACCGGGCATCGAATATACCAAATTAAATGATGAAGAGTTTGTGATTGTCGCACCTGCGACCATGGAGATTCCTCAGAACCTCGATAACAATTCCAGAGAGCAATGGCTTTTATCCTGCCCATGGCTTAGCTACGGGCTGGATTTGCCGATCATTAGAAGATTGTGGAGGGAGCATTTCAAAAAGAGGCCGCTGCTCAAGCCCGCTCATGTCATTCCGAACCTGCATCTGATTCTTAAAGCGATCGAGAACGGTGACGGTGTAAGCCTGATCCCCACCTACATCCTGGAAAATGCAATGAACAAGGCCAAAGTCAGGGTCATTTTCGAAGATTTAAGTGTAAAAAACGAATTGTATGTTGCCTATAAAACAAAGCATAAACATCTGCCCGATATAAATCGTATCCAATCAATCCTGCTTGGAAGAGCATCAAATGACTGGACTAATCCATAAATATATTTATAGTTTCCCCTCAAAAACATAATTTGTTTTATAACATGGGCCTGATTAGAATGAGCATTGTGAAAGAAAACAATTTTTGAGGAGGCTATAAAAAATGGCTAAGAAGGTTTTGATCGTTGTCACGAACCACAGCGAAATTGAAGACGGCAAGCAGACGGGAATTTGGCTGTCCGAGTTTGCAGAAGCATATATTGAATTTACGAAAAAAGGATACGAGATTACGGTGGCCAGCCCGCTGGGCGGCAAAGCCCCTGTAGATCCCGGCAGCGTAGACGAGAGCACTCCCCAAGAGATTCTGGATGCAGAGAAGTATCTGCAAAATACGTTGAAGCTGGATGATGTATCTCATGAAAGCTTTGACGCCATCTTCCTGCCGGGCGGACATGGAACCATGTACGACCTTCCGGATAACCAAAAGCTGCAGACTTTACTGCGTGAATTTTACGAAGCTGACAAAATTGTCGCCGCTGTATGTCATGGCCCGGCAGGCTTGGTCGGTGCCACATTGTCCAATGGACAGCCGCTCGTTGCCGGCAAACGGGTCAGCGCGTTTACGGACAGAGAAGAGGCAGATACTGGCTTGAGCGCAAATCTGCCGTTCCTGTTGGAAAGCAAGCTTCGTGATTTGGGGGCAATCTATGTCGCTGCTCCAAACTGGAATTCTCACCATGAGGTAGACGGTAATTTGATCACCGGCCAAAACCCTCAGTCCACGTTGGCTGTAACCTATGCAGTTATTGAAAAATTAGGCTCCTGATTTTTTAGGGGAAAACGATTCGTGACTCTTTAGGCTTATATAAATCAAGGCGGACCATAAGGCGTTGTTGAGATGCCAACAGACAGCCTCAAATTACGAAAATCATAATGGTACTCGCAAGGTACGAAGGGCAAAGGTCGAAAACCAGGGAAACTTACTCCGGTTCTCGACCTTTTTTCCATCAGAAATCCGATCATTTTAAGCCTTCGCGGTTGCCGGTTCCCCTGCAGAATTTGATTTGTTGACGGCAAAAGTACGGGTCAATGCGCTGACGATCAGGGATACAATAATGTTGGCCAGCAGTGCAGTTATACCGACATTCAGATCCTGGAACCAGCTTGGAGCAGCCGGGAAGAATGTGCCCATATTTGCTCCAACCAGATTGATATAAGCCACAATGAGCACACCTGCGCTGACTCCCGCAAATACGCCGTACTTATTGAGCGGATTCCACTTTAAAAAGCTGCAAACGACGGCGGGCGTCAGCTGGGAAACGAAACCGTACCCGCTAAGCATAAGCAGCAGGATAGCCGAACCGCTGTTAAAGGTACAGATCAGTGCAATCAAGGCTACGACCGGCACGAGCCAGCGGGCAAGCGTCATCACCTTCTGGTCGCTCATCGACGGCCGCAGCGCCTTCACTACATTGTTCGCGACGAGAGAAGCCGTGGTCATCAGCAGCATGGAGCCGGGAACAAGCGCAGTCAACAAACCGGCAGCTCCCAGCACGCCGACAACCCATGGGCTGAAGGTTTGCTTCACGATGGCGAAAATCGCAATATCGTTATTGCTGATACCATCCACATGCAGGACGGCGGAGGTACCGATAAACAGCACAAACAATGTAAACAGCATGTATATCGGAAGGAGAAGTGTGTTTTTCCGTACAGATCGCGCATTTTTAGCGGAATAGGTGGCGATGAAGCCGTGCGGCCACATGTAATATCCGAGCGACAGCAGAATCAGGCTGGATACATACCAGGATGTGCTGTACCCTTTGTCTTCCAGACCCAAAAAGCCCAGCTTCGCCGCTTCCACTGCTTTAAACATTTCACCGATGCCGCCGAAATAGTGAAACGGCAGATACAGCCCCAGGAACACCACAACGACCACAATCAGGATATCCTTGATGACGGCGGTCCATGCCGAACCATGAATACCGGAGAACATGACATAGACCGTCACGGCCAGCACCCCGACCCAGATGGCAGCCGTCGGTGAAATCATGCCATAAGAGGCTTCGGAGATGATAATCCCCAGCCCTTTGAGCTGAATAATCAGATAAGGAATCATCGAAACAAAACCGACAGCCGCTACAAAAACACCGAGTGCGGGGCTGTTGTATTTTCTTGCCTTTCGAGGCTCTGATGCCAAGATACAGCGAGATGACAAGAAACACACCGATGATGGAAATCGAGATTGCCTGCTGCGCCATCACTCTGCCGCCTCCTTCTCTTCATGAAGTTCAGCCCGGTTATCCGGGTTCAAAAAATCAACGAGCAGCATGATGCCGACCCCCAGTATAATCCACATGACCATCCAGAACAGTAAAAGCGGCAGTCCCATAATAAAGATGTGGCGTTCTTCGAAAATACGGTTCATCCAAATGACGCCGAGCGGCATGCCCAGATACGCAATCAGCGACAACAGATACAAAGGAACTTTGCTTCTCATGTGAAAATCCCCCGTTCGTTGATTTCCCCTACAAGGTATGTTACATTTAATGCCTGCAAATTTTCTTTGGAGGGTGACGTGCTAAGACGTCCCCCCATTTTTTTATCTTATTTATTCAATCTCAACAATAATTTCCACTTCAACCGGCGTATCAAACGGCAGCTCATTTGTGCCTATGGCCGACCGCGCGTGCCTTCCTTTATCCCCAAAAACTTCGATTAACAGATCGGAGGCTCCGTTCAATACATAAGGCTGATCCTTAAATCCTGGCGCGCTTTGGATAAAGCCGAGCATCTTCACTACTTTTTTGACCCGATCCAGATCGCCGAGATACGACTGCAGCGAAGACAGAATGTTGATCACACATCTGCGCGCCGCTTCCTGCCCCTGTTCAATTGTGAGATCCGCACCGAGCTTGCCCGTCAGGATCAGCTCCCCGTTCTTACGGCAGTCATGACCGGATGTATACAGCAGATTTCCCGTTTGGGTCACCGGGACATACGAGAATTTGGGAACACCTATCGGTTCAAGCTCAATATTTAATGCCTTTAATCTTTCCTGAATCGCCATTTTGCAGTTCTCCTCCTGAACATGATGAATTATTGAAGTATGGACATAGCCAGTTCTCTGTAGATTTTCGATGCTTCGATGAGCTGTGCAATCGGGACATACTCATCTTTTACATGCGCCTGCAGAAGCGACCCCGGACCGAAAATAACGGTTGGAATGCCCAGGTTCACGGATAGAAACGGCGCCTCGCAGCTTGCCTCAAATATGGTTACCTCCGGATCGGTGCCTCGCACACCCTTCACTGCGTTGGCGAGTTCAAGCACCAGAGGATGGTCCTGCTCAATCATGGTGGCAGGAATGAACAGATAATCCTTGATTTCATAAACAAAGCCGCCTGCTGCTGCCACACTCGCAATCACTTGGCTTAACTGCTCCAGCACGCTCTCCCGCGTCTCCCCCGGGATCACGCGGCGGTCAATCTCAATTTCGCAGCTTTGCGGTACGATATTCGGGGCCGTACCGCCCTTGATCTGTGTCACATTCAAGGACGGGCTGCCTAAAAGCGGATGCACCTGCTCCTGAAGCTCGTTTCTAAGCGGTTCAAGCCCTCCTATAAGCAGCGCCATTTTCGCAATGGCATTGTCAGGCTCCTTCACCTTTCCAGCATGCGCTGCGATCCCGGAGGTACGCACCCGATAGCGCCCTATTCCCTTATGGGCAATGCAGATGTCCAGTTCCGTCGGTTCGCCAATGACGGCATAGTCGGCAGCAATCGGATGTTCCAGAAAGTGACGCATCCCGAGGTTCACCCTCTCCTCGTCGGCATTGAACAACAGAATCAGCTCTCCTGCAAAAGGATTACCGCGTCGATGCAAGCAAATGGCGGCATACAGCATGGCCGCAACACCCGACTTCATGTCCGCTGCCCCTCTACCGATAAGGGAGCCGTCCTGTATCACTGCCGAAAAAGGATCAACACTCCAGTTCTCGCCTGCCGGTACGACATCCAGATGCCCGTTAAACAGGAGTCTTGGCCCCTGCTTCTGTCCCTTTAGAATGGCCGTAAGATTCGGCCTTCCCGGCGCAGGCCACTGCATTTCGGCATTGATCCCCTCCCGCTGGAGAAGCTCATATATGTAACGCGCAGCCACCTCCTCGTAGCCTGGCGGGTTCACGCTTTGGCATCGGATCAGGCCGCAAGTAATCTCCAGCAGTTCCTGTTCATCAAATACTTCTTGCCAAGGGTCTCTCATTTTCGATCAACTCCTACTGCGCCCATAGTTAGCTGCTCTTGCCTCTTGCATCAATCTTGATGACCTCCACAACCTCACCGGCACGAACCCCCAGTACTTCATCGCACAAATTCGGAATGACGCAAGCGTGATTCGGGATGATCGTAAGCTGCTGGCCAATTTGCAGGGATAGTGACGGATCGTACCGCAAGAAGCCATGCTCCTCGTTCAGCTTGAAAATTTCGATCTCCGGTTGCTCGATGATATAGCCGTATCCTTTGGAAAAAGGCATCATGTCCGTCGTCAGCGTCTTGGAGCCGGCATCGATAATGGCTCTTCCCGGAGCCGGCACACTGACTACCGTTGTGACCACACGCAGAGCGCAATCATCCACCGTCACCATCCCCATGGACAGCTGACCTACATCATGGAACAGATAGTTGCCGGCACGAACTTCCGTCACGCCATCCAGATCCTGCGCAAACTTGGATGAAAGCGAGGAGCCGCCGCTAACGACCTGGAGATCGATACCCGCTTCGCGAATCATGTCTGCCGACTGCTTCAACAGCAAGGCTTCGCTTCTTGCCATGGCCCGGATGCTCTCTTTGGAGCTTTCGGCATAAATTTGCCCGGCGTAAGACAGCAGGCCAACAATTTCTATTCCGGGAAGCCCGTGAATCTGCTTGGCAAATTCCAATGTGTCTTGCCCGGGCTGCCGGCCACAGCGGCCAATGCCTCCATCCACTTCGATGTAAAGAGGAATTCTGCTCCCCAGACGCTCACCGACGCGTGAGACCGAAACGGCCCCTTCCACACTGTCAGCTACACAAGTGACCTTGATCTGCCGGGCCAGACGAAACAACCGCTTCTGTTTGTCTTCTCCGATGATGGGAAATGCGATCAGAATATCATCGAAGCCTGCCTCGGCCATGACCTCGGCCTCGCCTAATTTGGCGCAGGTAATCCCTGTACAACCGGCTTCAAGCTGCTTGTGCGCGAAATATACGGATTTGTGTGACTTAATGTGTGGACGGTGGCGGATACCTGCGCTTCGAACAACCTCAGCCATTCGCTGGATGTTGCGTTCCGTAATATCCAGGTCAACAATAACAGCCGGTGTAGATACGTTCATTCCGTTCATGCTCCCTTCTTTGCAGTATTAAAAATCGAGAATCTTCACCCCTTTTTAAAAATAAAAAAAATTAGATAAAAAAAATATTTTTTAGATCATACACAGTATGAATTCAATCAGCAGATTTTGTCAATATATTATTCAAATAAAGTGAGAAAAGATAACATGCGGCCAGCCATTAAATGTTTGCGCTTTCATTTTATTCGAGGAGAAAATCCACTTACGGGGAAAACCACAACTTCTCATCGTGGATGAATTGTGAAACCTGTGAACATTGATTTTGAAAACCCAAACGATGTGCCCGGCTAATATTTTTAAGAATAGCCGGGGGATATGAATACCAAGTAGGCAGCATGTGAAATTCTGCAGTTTACCGTATGTTTTGAGGCGAGTTTTTATCCGACTGGGCTCTGACTTCATCGAGATAGTTGTACAGGGTAAATTTGGATATATCCAAAAACTGGCATACCTTGTCTCCGGCCTTCTTGACCAAAAAGGCTCCGCGCATGTCAAGAAATTGGATCGCTCTCACCTTATCTTCCTTGTTCATATGAGATACTGGTTTGCCGATTTCTTTCTGGCACTCCTGCAGAAGATATTCAACCAGATCATTCACATCATTGACGAACACTTCCTTCACCTCTTGATCAAGGCTGTGCATCGTGATGGACCGGAGTGTATTCTCCGCAACCAGGAAATCCGAAATATCCAAATTGATGCAGAGCGCTCCCACGGTCTCACCCTTGCTGTTCTTGAAATAGGTGGACGAGGAACGGAGAATCTTCCCGTCCTTCGTCTGGGTAATATAGTTGTACCGATCACCGTCGGCAACCGTTCCCCGGAGCACCTCGAGGCCCAGATTGCTTCCGCAGTCTCCAACCTTTCTGCCGGTGATATGCCCGTTTTCAATCGCTACAATCGTGCTTTCATAGCCCTGAGTCAGATCATGAAGTACAACCTCGCATTTATTGCCGAATTGTGCAGCAATGCAGCGGACCAAAGGCTGCAGCACGTTCATTTCATCTTTGATATTTTCCATTTCACACACACTTTCCGCATTTATCTCAAAAAAAGTTTGGTGTCCAAACAAAAGTTATTATCCCTAGTTTCCTTAAAGTTCGTTATTTTGTCAAGCGGAGAAGGTGAAAGAAGACAAAAGAAGCTCCATACCCTGTTCTGGGCGTAAACATAAAGCGAAAGCCTGGCCCCAGAACGCCGCCTCAAAAAAGTTTTCCCATGTCAATGTTCTCAAGGATTTCCCCGCTTTCTAAATTTTTCAATGTAAGCATCGACAATTATTAGCTTATGTTAATACAGTACGAAAACCCTGCTTGTTAACTTTTCAGACGCTGTATCCCAAATCGTCAAGTGGGTGATCAATTTTGCTCCCCTTGGCATCATGGGACTTGTCTTTGATTCCATTACAACCAACGGGCTGTCTTCCCTGCTCGATTACGGTAAATTACTGCTCGTACTTATTGGATGTATGCTGTTTATAGCGCTTGTTGTGAACCCGGTGCTACGATTAATATGGCGGGTGCGGCGGTAACAATTTCCGTCCTGACTCTCGCAGCGGTTCATACGCTTGGTATTGAAGTGGATTTTGGTACAGCGCTGATTCTTTCCGTAGTGTCCGCTATATCTGCGGCTGGCGCTTCAGGTGTGGCCGGCGGCTCACTTCTGCTCATTCCGCTGGCATGCAGCCTGTTTGGGATCCCGAACGAAATTGCAATCCAGGTGGTTGGTGTGGGATTCATCATCGGTGTCCTGCAGGACTCTTGTGAAACCGCGCTGAATTCCTCCTCCGACGTCCTGTTTACGGCAACTGCCGAATACGCCGAGCAGCGTAAAGAGGGCACGGAATATACAATGAGTGCATAATGAGTAAAAGGAGCCCATTCAAGGCTCCTTTTTTGGTATTAATCACACAACTTACTTATTGATCTTCAGCACGGAAGCATCATTAATATCGTACAGCTTACCCTTGTTGGCATCAACAAGCTGCGTAATTTGCTTTTGGGCCGTTCCGCTTGTTGGTGCGATGGCATCAAGAGTTACATTATTCTTTTTCAGCTCGTCGATAATTTGCTGAATAGAATAGTCTGCTTTCCCTTGAGCTGTGCCCTTGTCGTGAACCGGGGCATCCGTGATAAAAATGATTCTTTTGGAGTTCTTGCTGCCAGACAGCTTGGTAACCGCCGTATGAATCGCATCCAATCCGGATTCCGCTTCATCCCCTCCACCGGCAGCCGTCAATTTATTTAAATTGGCCTTAAGCGCATTTTTATTGTTCGTAAATTCAAAAAACTCCAGATTTTTATTCGAAATATCTACATAATTCATATCCCGGTAAGCCACGATTGCAAAATTAGAGCCGGATGGTACGGAATCCACAAAGCTTTTCACCGTGTCCTTGACGTAATCTATGGTCTCCCCCATACTGCCAGTTACATCCATGACAAAGACAATATCGGCGGAACCGTTAATGCCTTGCGATATTTTTTCTAAAATAGGCGAAGAGCCGGACGATTCACTTCCCGTATCTTCCTCAGTTTTTTCGCTTTCAGCGGTTGTAGGGATCACGGGCTCGTTTTGGAAAATGATAACCGAGCTATAAGCGCTGCTCCATTCCACAATTCCGCCAAACGCCTCGCCAATAAAGCGGATTGGAACCATCGTCGTTCCGTTGATTAATTGTGGGGCCGCACTTAATTTAATAGCCTTACCGTTCACGTAAGCGACCTTGGAGCCAATCGTTAGTTTAAGGGTGGTTCCGCCTTTGGTTGCCGTGATCGTTTTGGTGGTGCCGTCCCATTTGACCGTTGCACCAAGGGCTTCAAACAGAGCCCGGAACGGAACGAGCACACTTCCCTTGACTTTGACAGGTGGCTGCACATAAGCTTGTCTTTGCCCTTCAATAAGCACTTGAATCAGTGAAGTTTCGTTGTTGATGGGCACAAATTGCGGGATGGATGCTGCCAGGCCGCCTGATTGATTGATCGTTTTCAAATAAAAGTAATATCCGCCCGAAGGCAGTCCAAGCTGATTCATAGAATAGGTTGTAGACGTGCTTGTGTTCATTCGGATTCGTTTAACGACATTCCCTTTTGCGTTCTTGATGATCAGATAGGAAGTGTAGGTTGGCTGGAACGCCGAAGCTTTTATACTGACCGTAAACGTAAAATTCGACTTGATCGTAATACGGCCAGGATATTTCTCCCCGGTAGGTACGTTAAACTCTAATACTTCATTATCTGAAGACCCTGTTTCAGTGGACGGAGTATTCTCTGTTGTTTCCCCGGGAGACGTCTGAGTATCTCCTTGATCACCAGTAGATGCCCCAGTATCTCCGGTCTTATCGTCAGAAGCCTCAGTCTCCTCTTCATCATTGGCAGATCCTTGAGTATCCTGAGTTTCATCCGTAGACTCTTGAGGATCTTCGGTTTTACCAGCAGATACATTAGTCCCACCTGTTTGATCGGTGGATGCTTGATGATCTCCTGCTTCACCGTCAGGGGTACCAGTATTCCCCGTTTCACCGGAAGACGTTGGCACACCGACAATAGAAGCAACAGGAAAGTAAAAGTAAATGTACGAGCCAGGACTCGGGGCATCATATTTTTCCGATATCGTTATGGTATTAGTCTCATGATTAAAAGTGAATTTGGATGTAGGAACTTCCTTGTTGTCTATGTACAAAATTACTTTTTTACTCGAGTTCAGAACATAATTTGATGTTAATTTGTAGCTCCGTGTTGAACCTTCCCACCTAGCAAGAAAAATACCAATATGTTCTATGCCCGAAAAGTATGTTTTCCATTCAAAGGTTGGGAGAAGCCAGTATGTAAAATTAAGCTCTGCTCCGGAGTAGGGGGCTTCACTCAGCGTTATAGTGTGATTGTCATAGTCAACATAGTACTCTGAGGGATCAGCTTTGACAGCGTTGATATACAATTGAAGATGACTGTCGGGTGTAATTCTATTGTTCGTCTCGTATTTAAAAACACGCTCTTGTCCGTTCCCATCCGGAAGCATATAGACCATGAGGTCACCTTTCACATATTCATGCGAGGTGGGAATCTTCACATCTTTTGTGACTAATGTAGCTTCTTCAGCTTTTGCAATTCCTGTATAAAGCTCCAAATTGCCCACCAAGAAAATAGAAAGAATAAACAAAATTATCAGTTTCCTGTACTTCATACCATCTTCACTCCGTTTTCATTGATAAGTCTATGATCGGCAGTCCATTCCTGTATGTGGAAATCACGGCCGATAACTTACTTTACCACAGAAAACGATACTTTTATACTATGTTTTCTATATTCAAAGTATAAAAGGCCTACCATTCAATTTCTACATATAAGCCGATGGAATCACACCTCTTTAATCCCAAGAAAAAAGGACGGCCAGAACGGCCCCCCCTATATCTTGATTTCCTGTATTTGAATATTGGCAGCCGTGCCTCCGACTTCTATCTTAATCACGTCCCCTGTTTCGTTCACAGCCAGCCTTACCCGAATTTCTGATGGGGAATTCATCGTATAGCCCTGTTCAAAAATGAGCTGCCCGGCTTGCGCGGATGTAATTTTTCCATGTTTATATAAATAACAAGTTAGTGCCCCATTGGAAGTCCCCGTGGCACTCTCTTCGGGAATGTCATATAAAGGAGCAAAGTTTCTGCAGCGGGCAATGGCGTCAGTTGACGTATCCAAAGTGAATAGATGATAACCGATGACATTATATTCTTTGCTGATGTTTTTAATTTGCTCAAAATCAGGGTCAATTTGTTCCAAAACATTCATGTTCCGGACAGGAATCAAAATATCCCGCAAGCCTGTAGAAACAATTTGGATAGGCAAATCAGAAAGCAATTCATCCGGACTAATCTGTAAGGAATCGGCAATGGCTTGTCGGTCGATTTCTTCATAAAATTGCGGCAGAGCCTGTGCAAGAAACACGCTGCCGTCCTCTTTTACAGCCACCTCTAATACTCCGGCTTTCGTTTCCAGAGTGTACGTTCCGCTGCAGATCAATTTTCGGGACATCATCAGATAAAAGGTTGCAATCGTTGCATGTCCACACAAATCAACCTCATCGGTAGGAGTAAAATAGCGGACTTTAAAATCAGCATGCTGCGACTTTTCCACAAAAGCCGTCTCCGAAAAACCAACGCTCCGTGCCACCTGCTGCATTTCTTCGGCTGACATCAAATCAGCATCCAGGACAACCCCGGCCGGATTCCCACCCTGCTGCCCTTTCGCAAAGGCGTTTAATGTATAGACTTGAACATTCATTTGAATCCCCCATCTCGTAGCTAATAAAAATATTTTACAGGCTCTGCTGCAAAATAGATATGACCATTGTGGAATATACAAAAGGATAGGGAATCGGATCTTAGGCGCAGTTTGAGCGTTTAGTACCTTGTTTTATTTAGAGCCATCCGAGAAAATGGAAGAAAGACTGTTTTCATACCTATTTAGTTCGGGAGGTTGACATGAACAGCGCAACGATCATTACCCTGCTCATCATTTTCGGGCTGACTACCGGTTTAATTACGCTGATTGTCGCCTTGAAATCACTTCGTACCAATCTGAAAGCCCAGCAGAGCCGTAAGGAGATCTTGGCCGACGGAACCCGGGCAAAGGCGCTCATTCATTCCGTTCAACAAACCTCATCCACCATGGGTGGACGGCCGGGTATCCAGCTTGATTTAACGGTCACCCAAGAGGACGGCCAAACCTTTCGGACCACAGTGGAAACCTATATTTCCGTCGTGAACATTCCCAAATACCAAAATGGTGCTGTCATCGATGTCAGATACAAAATGATTGGGAATGAACGAAAGGTCGAAGTGGAGAATGCTTATATTCCGTCCGCATAAAACGCGGCATGTACGCTTCCCAATACTCTGGTTTTCACATTTCCAACCCTCATCTTTTCAGACGCATGTTTCAATACTTCTTTTCACGGGAAGAAACTTAGAAAAAATTCACCTTATCTGTGAGCTTCATTTTTAATTTCCCAATCGCTGTTCTCCTATGATCTTTTTGCTCAAACTCCTCTGGCTTCATTTCAGCAATCGTTTGCCCATGAGGGAGCCCAAAAATTCGGGAATATCCTGAAGCATTGCTTCCTCTTTTCTCATTTGCGATTTTCCCGTGCAGCTTGGCTTCCACAATCATATGCTCACCATCAGGCAGAACAGCAGCAAGAGCACTTTGAAAATAGGCACTCCGGTTATGACAGCTGCTCATTTTCCTCAAAATTTCGTCAGCCCGGTTATCATCTGTACCTTCCATCCATCTTGCCGTTTTCACACCCGGGAATCCATCCAAGGCCTCAATAAATAGTCCCGAATCTTCCCCTACAATAATGGACCTGCCATCGCCAGATATCGCTTGAGCTTTCAATAAAGCATTGGCTTCACAGGCTTCACCGGTTTCTTCTACATCCTGAATATTGCCGTTCTCATACTCCTCAAGTGTTATAACCGGAATGTTTAAAGAAGACAAACCTTCACTTAACCACCGTTTTTTCGATTCGTTCCAGGTTGCCAGAATGATCCTCATTTTATGCCCTCCTTTATTTCACCTTTAATCCAAATAGATCAGACAAAATACGCCTCCGGCAGCCTGAGTCAGGAGCAGGAGGCGTTGCTGCAACCGTTAATCCTTATAACGCTGCAGTGCTTGATTTATTTCTGCTTCGGCCGCAGCCTTATCAGCGACCCCGTTCGTTTCCACAACTTTGCGGTTGGATGGAAGCAGTTTGTATACCTTGAAAAACATCTCGATTTGCTCGGCTTGGATTTTTGGCAAATCGGAAATATCCTGTACGTTATCATAAGATGGATCAACGTCGCTGACCGGAACTGCAATAACCTTGTCATCCTGTTCGCCATCGTCGATCATTTTCATCATGCCAATCGCACGCACCTTCACAACTGTACCAGGCACAAGCGGTTGTCTTGTAAGTACAAGAACATCCAGCGGGTCGCCATCTCCCCCCTCCGTTTGTGGGATTGAGCCATAGTTGGCCGGATATTGAA
Source organism: Paenibacillus jiangxiensis (assembly GCF_046098255.1). Taxonomy (NCBI): domain Bacteria; kingdom Bacillati; phylum Bacillota; class Bacilli; order Caryophanales; family Paenibacillaceae; genus Paenibacillus; species Paenibacillus jiangxiensis. The sequence continues at coordinate 50,086 of NZ_JBJURI010000014.1, read as the reverse complement.
CAGCCATCGATTGAAAACGGTCGGCAACGAGATGCCCTGTAGTTCCGTCAATCTCGTACTTTGTAAAGCTTCCGGCCGGAATTTCAATCACCGCATTGAACTCTGTGCCATTCCCCTGCTGCGGATAATCGAAAGGATGAACCCATGGATAAGCCGACTGATGGCTGCTTCCCTTGTATTGCTCAATTGCCGTTTTTAATGCCGTCTTCGTCTTATTCGCATCCGTATAACCGTTTAATTCAACAGCCTTACGCCCTTCCGGAAGCTGCTTATACACTGAAAAAAACTTCTCGATTCTCTCAGCTTCAATTTCGGGCAAGTCGCTAATATCCTTAATGTTATCGTAGGTAGGGTCCACTTTGGACACCGGAACGGCAATGATCTTTTCATCGTTCTCGCCACCGTCGATCATTTGCAGAGTACCGATGGGCCTTACCTTGATCAACGAGCCCGGAACCAGCGGTTCTCGGGTTAGAACAAGCACATCCAGCGGGTCCCCATCCCCTCCGAGCGTCTGCGGAATGGACCCATAGTTAGCCGGATATTTTACCGGCATTGATTGAAAACGGTCTGCAAGCAGATGCCCATTGTCGGCATCAATTTCATATTTCGTAAAGCTTCCGGCCGGAATTTCGATCAAAGCCATCATTTCTTCCGGAAAATTGCTGTCTTGCGGGTAGTGGAACGGATTCACATATGGAATATATTTTTGTGTTGTATGCTCCGACTTGTAGGTGTCGATGGCTTGCTTCACCGCTTGTTTGGTTTCATCCGCTTTCTTGAAGCCGTTAAGCTCCACACTTTTCCTGCCTTCAGGAAGCTGCTTGTACACTGCAAAAAACTTTTCAATACGCTCTATCTCAATTTGGGGCAGGTCTGACAGATCTTTTACATCATCATAATATGGATCGATTTTGGAAGCAGGCACAGCAATGACCTTTTCATCCGCTTCCCCGCCGTCGACCATATTCAGGGTGCCAATAGGACGCACTTTAATTATTGTTCCCGGAACAAGCGGCTCTCTGGTCAGAACGAGCACATCCAGCGGATCGCCGTCTCCGCCGATCGTTTGCGGAATAGAGCCGTAGTTGCCTGGATATTGAACAGACATGGACTGATACCTGTCAGCAATAACATACCCGGTGTCGGCATCAATCTCATATTTGATCAGACTTCCCTGCGGAATTTCAATGACTGCATTAATTTCTTCCGGATAATTATCCGTCTGAGGATAGTCAAAAGGATGAATCCTGTTCGTGCTCCCGCTGTCTGCTTCTTGCGCCGACAGGGAGGGTGAAAATCCGCCAATGAACACAGAAACCAGTAATATGAGCGCTAAATTTTTTTTCATCTACGCCTCCGCCTAATATAGTATTAACTTGTGAGTTTAATGCTCATTTATATGGCGGATATAATGGGTATGTAAAATTTGTGTTAAGCAAAATAGCCGCCCTATTAAAGGACGGCTGTACAGTATTGTCAAATCTCATTTTCGAGTCAATCAGTGTTATCGTTTAATTCTATACGGTAAATACGACGCTACTTTTGTGTGTCGCCATATACTTCCGGCGCGGGAATCCCCTTTTCAGCTGATCTGCTTACAGATTCCCAATCTTCCCATGTTTTTAGGCGCTCTTTGTAGGTGTTCCTAACGAGATCAAAGATCATACTTCCCAAGATCAGTCTTAGGGGAGGATTTTCACTTTCCACCAGCTTCATGAGAGCCTCAGCGGCTAAGACGGGATCGCTATCTACCGAGCCTTCCGCATTTTGTTTCGCCAGTTCCTCCCTAAGAGAATCGTAGGCGTCCAATGGATTGCTGTAACGCATTGCTGTATACATATCTGTCCAGTAGCCGCCAGGCTCTACCATCGTGAGCTTCACCCCAAAGTGGGCTGCTTCTTGTGCCAAAGCTTCACTCAACCCCTCTAGCGCAAACTCACTTGCACTGTATAAGCCTGACATTGGGCCTGAAATCAATCCTCCGATACTGGAAATCTGAATCAAATGCCCTGTCCTCTGTTCGCGCAGGTAAGGAAATACCGCCTGACAGACCCAAAGAGCACCGAAAAAATTGGTTTCCATCAGGTCTCTTGCATCGGTTTCGCTCAATTCTTCGACCATGCCTAAAGTCATAACACCCGCGTTATTCACCACGATATCAAGATGTCCAAAATATTCTACTGCCACTTTAACCGTTGCGAAGACAGCATCTCGATCCCTTATATCGAGCTTCAAAAAATAGTAACGAGTCTTGATATTGCTCCTGAAGCTTTTCTAATTTACCAATAGTTCTTGCGACAGCCACAACTCGATCTCCTGCTTCTAAAGCAGCACTGGTAAATGCAAAACCAAGCCCCTTACTCGCCCCCGTAATAAACCAGACACGACGTTTTTCAATATTTCTATCTAACAGCTTATCGGACTTCTGTATGGTCATTGAAATTCCTCCTATTGAAAAATAAAAAACACAGGCCATTCTCTGCCTGTGCAAATCGTAATCGAATAGGAATATCCATATGAGTCCATGTTAGCAGTAACGATAAAGAAGCATCTCCAAAAAAACAAACGGAGATAACTCATTATGCTTACACTTATACATGAACAAGACAGCATATATGGACAGACTCATCCCGATTACTCTGCTAACAGGCAGAGTGAAAAGAAAGCTCAAATTAATGCAATATACATTAACGTTTGCTTATCGGGAAGAATCAATCACACATAACCCTCCGTTCATTTCAGATAGTGCCAGTGTAACAATGCCAATCACAATTTTCAACTAAAGTCTTCTTCCTTCATGATCGATTCCAAGCGCTTGCTCAACTTCTTCTATGCTCATCCAGCCCTTTTCTTTGCCGGCTTGCTCGCCCTCAGTCAGCTGAGACATCAGTTTTAGCGACGCCCTTAGTTTCTCATATTCATTATTTTCCGACAGCATATAACTCACAACTCCTTTCTTACTAGTATCACAATAACATACCTCGTCATATAACTGAAAAGCCCGCTAGAGCAAGTACATGCTCCGGCAGGCTTCAGGATTACACTTAGACGCGTTCCTATTCTTGGTCTGTGTGTTATTTCAGCTTGGCCACGGTTACGGCCACTTGTTCAAGCTGCTTCTGGCTCAGCGTATGGTCCGGCGAACTCAATGTGACAAAGCGGTCGTTCAGCGCGAAGCTTAACATCGGTGTCTTATCCGGCGTGTACCATTTAGCTTGAACTCCGTTCGACAGCTTTACCTTCTTGCCATCGTACAGATAGGCATAGTCTCGCGGCGCTACGGTCACCGTCATGTGCTTAAAGAGCAGATTTACTCCATCCTCCGAGGAGCCAACCTTATTAAAGGCATCCCCTTTGACCATTTGTGCCGGAGCATAAGGCGTTTCGAAGGATTCGAATTTTGCATACGCCTTGGTGATCTCCTTCAACTGAGCTTGGGTGAAATTCACCGTGGTCAAGCCCACGTTGGCGTCGTTGTTATTCCCGCCTTTCCCGCCGCCAACCAGCACCTGCTGCTTATTGGCGTCATAGCTGACTGGCACATCCAGCACATCCCCAAGCGCACGCACCGGTAAATATGTCGTACCGTTATAGGTGATTGGCGTTAACTTGTTGCCTTGACTGTCAACCAGGGAGTAAGCTTCCCCATTTACCTGAATACCGATCGAATGATTGAGATAAGCGGTGATTTTCTGCAATTGCGTGCCTGCGTACACTCCGGCTGCGCCTGTTAAAGTCATGCCGGCTACGGCGATGGTAATGATCGATTTTTTCATATTGTTCATGTCATTCGTTCCCCTCTGTTCAATAGTTGTGGATGCATTTATTTAAAATCAATAACGTTCGTGACGAGCAGCGATTTTGGATCATCCAGTGTGAACCCCAGCCTACTACCAGATGGGCTCCAGCTGAACGGATATACGGGATGAGGCATCGGCTCGCTGGCGGTATAATACTGTGCAAGCGGTATTACCCGGCCCGAGCGGGTGTCAAAAATATATACCCCGTTCATACCCGTCTTATCCTCGGTATAAATGTCAAACGCCAGCTTCGCGGAATCCGGGGACCATGAGATGTAGGAAATCAGGTCACCCTTACCGATCAGTGAGCCTTGCAAACTCCCGGCGGCATCGTAGATCAGCAGCTCGCTGCCTTTAAAATCGCCGGACTGTGTGACCGTGGATACCGCGATATATTGGCTGTCAGGCGAAATTTCGAAGCTCCAGACATCCTGAATCAGGCTGACCGGCTTCGATTGCCCCGGTTCAAACACCTTCAGCACATGGTGATCATCGGTATAATAAATCCGGCCGTGACTGGCGCCAAACTGTCCGAACATCTCCGCATCAGAATCATCCAGCGTTACAGCTGTCACTTTCCCATCCGCAGCTGAGATTTGGCGAATTTCTCCGCGCCCGCTCATGGAGCCTGCGGCCAAAATATACGTATCCACGTTCAACCAGCCGCCCCGCTCCAGGTAGTTATCGCCCTTGATCTGAATCGTCTGGCCTGTATGGAGATTTTTCACGAAATTGTCCGCGATATATTTGTCCTTCCATTTCTGAATGAAGCTGTATTTGCCGTCCGGTGAAATAGTTTCTTTGACGAGCATATATCCGTTCACCTGCTGTCCTCCCTCCCCGGTATTTTGCCTGCTCTGGCCGGTGTTGATATTCATGATGGAAGACGTGTACTCATATTTGGGCTCCTCCGTCGCGGTTCCCGCTTTCACCAGCTTGGTCGTCTCGATGCTGACCTCGTCCTCCGACAGCCAGGACTGAATGCTCGCAGCCTCAATCCGGTGCGTCCGTGCAACCGTGAGTTCCCGGTCAGCCTGCTGCGCCGGCTGCTTGACGACAGTCAGCTTCCGTTCACCGCCCGGAGCAGGCTCCGGGCTCTGATCTGTCTGCGTCCCGGTTCGGCTGGCATCAGGGTCGACCACTGTAAGCCGGTCCCCGGACGATTGGCAGGCCGTCACGGCTAATGACAATACCACGGCCACAAAGAGCTTGATGCCGTACCTTCCAGCATTTTGTTTCATCATATAGGCACCTCCAGCACTGCCACAGGAGTGAAGTCTCAAGCGACCAGCTTCATTGGCTTGGTCCGCTTCAACATCCCCTGTTGACCTTAGTATAAAAAAGGAATATCCCGAAAACATATCCGACTTGTAACGTTCTTGTAACATCCGCGCCTCCAATGCAAAGAACCCCACACAACGTGGGGCCTTGCTCCGGAGTCCGTTCAGATTGCCTTACCGGCCCCCCGGAAAACTTGTAAACATATTCAGACCTTATTCCAAGTCTGGACTATTACCGGCTGAAATAGTCTCCGGGTGCTCCGGCCGCTGCAGAGGCAGCGTAATGACAAACACCGAGCCCTCCGGCCCTGAAGCCGCAAGCTCGACCGTTCCGCTCTGCTTCTCCGCCAGACCCTTCACGAGTGACAAACCAAGTCCCGTGCCACCATGGGCTCTGGAGCGGTCGCCGCTGACGGTATAAAAAGGATCGAAGATTTTCCCCCTCGCCTCCTCCGGAATACCGATGCCGGTATCACGGACCGTGATGTTCATCCAGCCTTGTCCATCCCGATCCCGCACCGCCTCGTTGGATAACAGGACCTTTCCGCCCGGCTTATTATATTTAATCGCATTATCCAGCAGATTCAACACCATGTGCATGAGATTTTCCGGATCAGCCCACACGGAGCCTTCCTCCAGCGACGAGGCCATCTCAATCCCATACCTCTCCGCCTTCGCCTGCAGGCGGTCCGCCGCCTCCTGGAGCAAAGGCAGCAAACTGACGGATTTCGCATGCGTCTCGAACTCGTATACGTCCATGGAAGAGAGTTTCAGCGCCTTCTCCACGAGCCCATACAGCCGCTCCGCCTCCTTGCCGATTTGTTTGCCCGCCTCATCCAGGAGCCCCGGGTCATCCCGGTACATGTCCAGCAGATCGGCATAGGCGAGAATGGACGTTAGCGGCGTTTTCAGCTCGTGGCTGATATTGCCGATAAACTGCTTCTGCTGCTGCTCCAGCTCCTGCAGACGGGCAACGGCCTCCAGCAGCTTGCTTTTTTCCTCCGTCAGCTGGGTGAGAGAGGAGGAGATTCGCCCGCTCATCTCATAAATGCCCTGCGCCAGCTCACCAAGCTCATCGGCACGGCGTACCGTGGGAGCGGACAGATACTTCCCTTCCCCGATGCCCTGGGCAGCCTCGTTCAGTCTGCTAATGACATGGGCCTGCCGCCACACATAAAGGAAGCCGAGCAGGAATCCCGCCGCCAGCACCAACACGCCGGTAATCCAAAACAAACGCTCTATCCCTTCGTAAAAAGCATGCTGCTCAGCAAGGGACACGTGAAACTGAATCGTGCCCACCAGCTTGTCATCGGCATTGTACAGCGGAGCCAAATACAGCAGCCGGTCCCCTTCCGTAATATAGGCCGCTTGCCCTTGTGCCGTATGGGCAAGCGCGTCCTTCACGTCCGCCTTCGGCTGAAACGGCAGCGAAGTACCGGCCAGCGTGCCGTCCGGCTTATACAGCGTGACGGGCAGACCGCTTTGCGCACCAAGATCAACGGCAAGCCGCTGCCCGCTTCGCTCCATGAAATCGTCTGCGAAAAGCGCACCGCTTGTCATCGCCTCCTGGCGAACCCGCAAATTGGCGGCCTCCGTCTCCCCGGCCAGCGTTTGCTCCAGTCGGTCGCGCTGGTCGTCCCGAATGCCGACAAGCACAAGGAAGCTGAGCACCGCGATCACGGCAGCCAGCAGCAGGGCCAGCAGCAGGGCGGCCTTCCACTTGAGGCCCAACCGCCAGGCTCGCTGCCTCATGGCAGCGACTCCGTGCTTTTATACCCGATGCCGTACACGGTTTGGATCACGTCATGCCATTTGCCCAGCTTTTTGCGCAGCCGCTGGACATGGATATCTACCGTTCTCGTCCCGCCCGCGAAATCCATATCCCACACCTGCTCCAGCAGCGACTCTCGGGAGAAGACCCGTTCCGGGCTCCGCGCGAGCAGCGCCAGCAAATCAAATTCCTTGGGTGTCAGTTCGATCATTGCTCCCCCCGCATGGACCGTGCGGTTTGGCAGATTAATCGACAGCCCGGCAAGCTGAACCAGCTCCTGCACCTCCACGGACGTTTGCGGTCTGCGGCGGGACAAGGCTTTGACCCTGGCGATGATTTCCCGAATATCAAACGGCTTCGTCATGTAATCGTCCGCTCCCAGCTCCAGGCCCAGCACCTTGTCGACGATATCGTTTTTCACCGTCAGCAGCAGAATCGCGGGCCTCTGCAGCCGCCCTTCCAGTCTGCGGCACACATCGTAACCGCTCATGCGCGGCATCATCACATCAAGCACCATAACCTCCGGCTTGAATGTGTCGACACGGTCCAGCGCTTCCTGACCGTCCGCCGCCGTCTCTACAATATATCCCTCTCTCCGCAGCGCATAGGCCACCGCACCGGAAATGCTCGCTTCATCATCAACTACAAGTACCTTTGTCATGCAAAGACTCCTTTGCTCGTTACTTGAGGCGTTTAGTGATTACTATTTTATCCTCCCAGTAGTGAAAAGCAACTGCTTCTCACTTTACCACCACCACGGAAAAAAGGACAAATCCAGCTCAAAGGATGGACTTGTCCCGTTTATTTCTCAGGAAATGCTGTCGTTACAATAAGTTGATAAGCACAAATAGAAACGCTATACACGCCGGGAGACCTTGAGTAATCAGGATGGATCTCTTCGCCGTCACACTGCCGTAGATGGCAGCGACGAGAACACAAACAAGAAAGAAAATTTGAATTTGGATGCCGAACACACCATTAGGATGTACAAGCCCCCATATCAGACCTGACGCTAAAAAACCATTATACAGCCCTTGGTTCGCAGCCAATGCTTTCGTTTCTTCCGCAAACTGCCGGGTTGTTCCAAACACTCTCATTCCTCTCGGCTTGTCCCACATGAACATTTCCAAGATTAATATGTAAATGTGTTCAATCGCAACAATCGCTACTAATATGGAGCTAATCAAGGCCAACGGGCTTCCACTTCCTCTACATAAGGGTATGTGCTGCTTAACCGTAATAACTATAATAACCACTTCACGAGAAATTACCAAGGCTTTTATTACACGTCCGAAAACAAAATGTGACCGATTCCCGTCCGTAACTGTGTTATTGCTAAAGGAGGACAGAACAACCATGCAGCGATCCATGACCCGGCCGGGAAATCATGTGATGAAGAGCTATGAAGCATACGCCAGCATGCTGTTCCGGATTGCCATGATTCATCTGGGCAACCGCGAGGATGCGGAAGAAGCCACTCAAGATACCTTCATCAAATTAATGGAAAAAGCACCTGAATTCAAGGATGCCGAGCATCAAAAAGCCTGGTTGATCCGAGTGATCACCAATCATTGCAAAACCATGCTTGGCAGAGGCTGGCGCAAGCGGGAGATCAAGCTGGAAGGGGTTGAGCCGGTTACGGCTGAGACTTCTGAGGATTGGGAACTGCTCCAGCTTGTGATGGCACTGCCTGTAAAGTATAAGACCGTTATTCATCTGTATTATTACGAGGACTACCGAATCCAGGAGATCAGCAGGATCTTGCGGATCAGCGAGTCTGCGGTGAAGATGAGACTCCAACGGGGACGACAGCTGTTAAAACTGAATCTGGAAGGAGCAGAACCGCAATGAATGAGGAACAGTTCCGGACAAAATATAAGAAAGCGGTGGATACGATGACAACGAATGAAGCGATGAAAAAAAGAATGGAAAACAAGCTAGAGGAGCTGCAGCAAGAAAGGAAGCGCCCGCGTAAGACGATCTATATCGCAGCCAGTATCGTACTCGCTGCTGGTATCGGCGTGACTGCGTCCGGCTTCTGGAAGCAAGGGAGCGGACCGGCAGTACCCAGTAACGAGGTAGCCCAGCTAACCCCGAACACACCTGCCTCAAACTCATCTGACAGTGTCGTCATTCCCAAGCTGGAGCTGCCGGATCAGAACTCCGGCGTCAAAGCTAGTATGATCCCTCTGGTCGTCTATCAGGGCAATGTCTACACTCAGGCGGCAACCCGCATTGATGCCGCCGATGCGGCCGCGCTGCGCGGTGACAAGCTCGGACGGACAACAGGCGGCATTGATGAACTGAGCGGAAAAGACAAGTACAGCGAGCTGGCATCCAATATCGGCGAAACAGACATTTATGCCGTGAAGGGATACGATTCGGATTTCCGCATCATGTCCTACAACGAGATCGATGGCCAAGTCTATGCCGAGCTGTTCGAGCACACCAACGGCATTACCGTGAGCAGTGGGGCCGATCTGCTCGGCAAGCTGAACCTGGAGGGCCGGATCACCTCGGCCGAGTGGCAAAGCTTCGAGAGCTGGAACAACGGCCTGCAGCAGTACACGCCTCTGGCCAACGACGAGTCGCTCGCCGGCTTCCTGACCGCCCTTCAGGATGCCAAACCACTGGCGGCAGAGCCTCTGATCGATCAAGGCATCTACGATGACGAGAACCGCAAGGTCCTCTACCTGAAGCTTGAAGATAATACCCAGGTAGAGCTGACGCTGTTCGGCAAAGGGCTTGTGCGCTATGGCAATGATCCGGTATTTTTCGAGGTTGAGTCCGGCGCGTTTCAGGCGCTTTGGAAGAGTATGAGCCTGTAACAAAGGCTACGAAACATGAAGAAGCGGCTTGTCCCTTGGGGAGCAAGCCGCTCTCTTTTCTTGAATCTTATGGAGATCCCTCCATTTGAAAACAAAAAAACAGCCTTTCGGCTGTCGAGGGTTTACTATTTTTCAATGGATAACAGTACATCTTCTTAGTTGATGGTTTGCAGCGCCTTGATTTCTTCTACAGACATCCCTGTTGCGTCCGCAATGGTTTTCAGGTCTACGCCCATGTTTAAAAGCCTGGCAGCAATTTCTGCAGTTGCTTCTGCTTTTGCACCTTCTATACGCGACTTTTCATCACTAAGCGCCTTCATCCGGGCATCATAGGCCATGCGTGCTGCCGCATCCTGGCTCAAAAACTCCAATGTATCCATCGCCTTTTTCAGCATCGGCTCCTTCATCGTCAGCACCTCCCAACTGGATTTGTCCACACCCTTCAAAAATAGCAACCAGTTCGGGGCTATCAGCCTCCGTATACGGATTAAGCAACACAATCTCCGTCAATGGCGATTCCCCGGCCTCTCGGAACGTACTGTTCAGAAATGCCAGCAGCACGTCCTTGTTATGCTCACTGCCGAAGATACGCTTGAAGATTATATCTACACGAGGATCAAGCAACTCATGCATCGGAACATCACTCCATTCCTTTACCTCTTTAAGTATAGCATTTCCATGTCGTTTGATGAACAGCCGGATAGATTGAAGCCAAATGTATTCAAAAAACATCCCTGCAGTACTTCATAAAACTGTGAAAGGGATAGCTTAAATGTCCTCATTTTTTAATAATTCAATAAAATCTGTAAGAATGCATTGAATCACATCTTCACGCGACATCCGAATGTACTTGCTAACGCGGAGAATATCTTGCTCAAATATTGAGAGTATGTTGAACATGGCTTCTTTGCTTCCTTCTTTGGCTAGATGGAGGAGCTCGTTAAACTCTGTGTCTGAGATAAATGTTTGAGCATTTTCTTTTTCCATATACTCACCGCCTGTTGTGTCATGTTCAATTCTCTGGCAACCTGAGCTTCAGTTTTATCATTTATGTAGAGAATGTATAAAAGAGAACGCTGGGTTGAAACGGCGTTCTCTTTTATATTCACGTATTTAATTTTGAAAAGGAAGGGGTATAAAAGCTGTCCCCTTCCTTTTTTCTTGTTGCTGATGCGAATTACAAACGAATCCAGAAAGCTACTATTATCCTCGGACTAATAGAAATAAGGCCTAAAAAAATGTTGGAGAAAAGGTTGTTAAATTAACCGAGAAATTGCCTACACAAATGAAGAACGATACAGCGGCCGCCAAATTCGAGCTTCACAAACTAATAATTGGAGGGATTTAATATGACAGTTGCTCAACATATTCAGTATTCGCATAATGGAAAAGTAGTTCATACAATCAAAGCAGACCTGGGAGCTATTGTTCTTCGTAATATCGGCTCTTCATCTGTAGTTGATCAAGCGAGGTTTGGGGTTAACGGGACATTTTTCAATACGGCAAATGGTCAATTGACTGGGATTGCGATGCAGAATGGATCAGCTTTGCGTACTAATGGTCACACCAACTCGGGCCCTTGTAGTGTTGCTACAAAACGAGGAACTATGTATTGCTACAATGGCGGTACCGGTATCACTACAGGTGTAGTTACTAGCTATACTGATGCCAGTCTAAGCAATATCAAATGGGCCATTGGTGGATATAGTTTATTTCCGAATGTAACATACAGTGAGAGTGCTTTTTACGATGCAATTAACGGAAACGGTGATGCTTCTTCATGTACTCCTGCAAAAGCCAACACACAAAACGCCTATCGATTCGAACCGAAGGTAAATCGTCCTCGTACAGCTATCGGTTGGGACGGGTCCAAAGTCTGGTTAGCAGTATTTCAGTCGGAAAACGCCTATCAAGTACGTCAATTCATGATCAATCGTGGTTGTAACTTGGCTATCATGCTTGACGGTGGTGGTTCCTCTCAAATGAAATATGCAGTAATCCGGAACGGTAATCCCGTTCCTACCCTCTATGACCCTAGTGGTTCGAATCGGATTGTATACACTATGGTCGCTGTAGAAGCAACAGATTGGGTATAATATGTGGTAAAAGAAGCGTCCCTTGGAGGGCGCTTCTCTCTTTATTAATCTATGTCAGTGATAAACCATTTCCTATCTTTTTTATTTAACGTGTAGGTAAATATACTTGGTTCGGCGGAAGTTTCGTATTGAATTGTAGTTCGGACACTACCAACGTCTTCGGATATAAAGTTAATGTTATCAACTTGAATACTAGAAATTTTTTCTGAAGGTAGGGATGTAATAGTTGCTGAATCAAACAATTTCAAGTATTCTTCTTCATTCCCTTCATTTCTGTACTTGGTAGATGAGTTAATTAGTTTAACAAGCTCCAACTCATCGCCTTCATATTTAGACTCATCAATATAAATTTGTTGCTCTTCATTGACTTGCTCATTAGAATTTTCAGTTAGATCAACTTTTGGGTTCGGCGACTGGGCGGAATCAGTTCCTTTTTCACTTTCACCGCAGCTTGCCAAGAGAACAGCGGTAACAATGAGACAGTTAGCCAACAAAGCGCTCCCTCTTCTGAACATTTCCAACTCCCCTTATTTAAAAGATACTTACATTAGAATAGACGGAAACAAATCCAAAAATTTGCTGTTTAGATTCTTTCTTCAGGTATCTCAATAAAGTAGTTTCTTGGATCAACAGGTTTTTGGCCTAATTCAGTACTCTGCCCATTAGATTCGATCATTTCGTATCTAAACTCGGCAATGGCAGCCATAAAGTCAAAATGGGCAACACGACCTTGAATTGAAGGCATTTTACCATCTTGCTCTATAATTTTGTAAGGCAAAAAGAATAATCCGCTATGATCCTCTACATTTGGATTAAAACGAGCGGTCCATACCAATTCTCTACGGTCATTATTTATTTTGTAGTAAGAAATAACATCCATCTCTGTAATAAAAAAAGAATCAAATTTGCCTTCAGGGAAATAGAAATTCGTATTCAAGTTTTCAACCCCTTCAGGAATAAACTCTTTTAGATTGCTGATTTGGGGAAGGTCAATTGCCGCTCCACGTGATGCAGCAATATTGTTAGACGAATACTTTTTCTGTAATTCTTCACTTGCTTTAGCAACATAGGCAGTTTGTGACTTGGAATTCCAAGAAACATATGCACCAGATGAATCAGAGATAAACCTCAAGGGTACCATGACCCGCCCATTTTTTAAGGTCGAAGCCACGGGTAGTGTTACTTTTTTCGAACCTATCGTAGCATCCTTTTGTCCAACCTTTAGAGTGATCTTTTGACCGTCTCTAATCATCTTCACCGTCTTTGTTTTGTTATCCCAAGTAATAGTAATGCCAGGCAAGGTTTGAACTGTTTTTAAAGGAACCATGGTAGCACCATTTGAAATATAAGCCTCATCAGACAAAGTTGTAGTATTGTTGACAACAACTTTAATGGAAGATGCGTCCGCCTGCACAGATCCAAGACCTAAAGCAAAACCTAGAACTGATAAGCAAGATACCTTCAAAATTTTCATCTTTTGCTACCTCCATAAAATTCTATATATCAATATAGACGCACAAATTTTTGGAAAGTTACTCAATTATGGTTTTTTGGTTCAAACCGTATTCTTCTTATAAATAAAAAGGCTCCCCATACAGTTACAAGTCTATTAATCTACCTGTATACCGTATGGGGAGTATATCAAATTAAAGGGCTCTTATCTTGTAGTATTTATTTAGGATCTAATTTCGTACTAAGAGGAGCATTGGAGTAAACAGTAAATTGATCTGCGCTATCCGAAGTTCCTGGACTTACGACCCTAGGTGCCGTTTTTGAAAGCGAACTTGTCCAGGTCTTATAAGTAGACCCACTTGTGTTCATCCGTAATTGAGTTTCGGAAAAGCTGGCCTGACTGAAAGAAGAACCGCCTTCATCTTGGACACCATGAACCATTTTAACTGTATTGTATGTGTTTAAACCGGAAAGAAGCTTGACGGGTACATTGTTCGTCCAAGAAAGTGGAGAACCGTTTAAATATAAAGTTGCTCTTTTAGTGGAGTGATCATAAATAAGTTTTAAATCTACCGTTTGCCCTTTGGCCAGGGATGATACCGGGAACGATCTCTGCCCTTTTTCTGCCCCTTCAACCCCATTGATAAAGACCTTAAATCCATCAGACGAGTAAGATATTCCTCCTTCAATATTCGTTTTGCCAATTCCTAGGTACCAGTCAACATAACCATTAACATAGTTAACCTGACTTGGCAACTTTAGTTTTGTAGAAACACCCGTATAACTTGCAGAAGTCGTCTCTGTAACAATAGCACCATGCCTCATATAAATATCCACTCCCATTTTATTTTTTTGAGAAAGCTTTATGTTAGCGCTAACCGCCTCTCATCTATGTAGGTGTTTTTTAAATGAACTTAACAACCGAATACCCACTTTTTTTAATTTTCTTTTTCATGCTTTAACTATTGAGGGAGTGTAATTTATCGGGGGAATATATCAAAAACAAAAAAATCTCCTTAAAGCAGGAGATTTTTTAAATGCCCTTATTTTTTAATAATTCAATAAAATCTGTAAGAATGCATTGAATCGCATCTTCACGCGACATCCGAATGTACTTGCTAACATGGAGAATATCTTTCTCAAATATTGAGAGTATGTTGAACATGGCTTCTTTATTTCCTTCTTTGGCTAGATGGAGGAGCTCGTTAAACTCTGTGTCTGAGATAAATGTTTGAGCATTTTCTTTTTCCATTTACTCACCGCCTGTTGTGTCATGTTCAATTCTCTGGCAACCTGAGCTTCAGTTTTATCATTTATGTAGAGTTCGTAGATGATCGTCTTGCCTGTCGTTGATGGCAACGAATTAATTAAGTCTTCAATGTACAGTTCGTTGTCTACCCCGTCCGTAAATGAAGTTGTATAAAATTCCCTCTCTTCTTTTACAATTTCCCGATTCGAAATCACTCTTGCCCTGTACTGAATCCTCCAACCAATGCGATACAGTTCTTTTCGATATTGTTCTACTAAGGGTAATTCCTCCATAATATCCCTCCTCATTATATAAGGAAATGGCGGAATAGATTTTACAACCTTACCCAAAAATATTTCGAACATTTGTTCTTATATTATATCATATTTTTATATTTTTCGGTTGTTTTATGAACTGATTATTTTCCATTACTTATATAAACCATGAAGAGAGGAGGGAGAGAAATGGAAATTGAAGAGGTGGTTTCATTGGTGGCAAATGTAGGGTTTCCGGTCGCATTATGTTTCATTCTGCTTCGCTACGTTCTGGATACCATTGGCGAGAAGCTGGATAAGCTGGATGAATCACTTAATAACCTGACTAAGGTAATAAGCGGGATCGAGTCTGTTAGCGGGATGAATGAGAGCAAATGAATTAAAAGCCCGTTGCCAATCGGTAACGGGTCGTTTCGTTTTACAATTCAATTAACTATCCGGTAAGCACTTAATTCCACTAATCAATTGTTCCCAGCTTCCATTCCCCTTGCTTGTTCTGCAGGAAATAGTAAATATTATGAACCTTACCAACCTGCCCATTATGTAACCATTTTCCCTGAACAATCATAGATATTCTCCCAGACCCCTTGTCTTTCTCGAAATCATCAACTTTTTCAAACCTGTAATTCGGCCCTATCCGATCCAAATTTGCTTGTGCGCTTTGTTCGTCTATAAACGCTTGTTTAAACGATTCTTTATCCTTGTCTAGCAATGCCTGTAATGCTTGTTGCAGCTCATTTTTAATTTCTTCGTTAAACAAGGGATTATTTATGTCCTCCCATTTGATGAAAATGCCTTCTTCAAGCTTCGGGGCTTCCTGCTCGTTTTCTGTAGCTGGTTGTTCAGTCTTTAGGGCAGTTTGTACATAGCAAGAGGTTCGTTCGATTTATCCCGATCAATACGTCCTGCTCGAAATCCTTGACTCCCATATTGAAAATAACATTCAACATGTTGACGAGGTTGCTCTTATCCGAGCAATTCAGGACCCTGCTGAAGCTACTAAAGAGCTCTTGAAATGCAAAGACAACAATGTTGTTTACCATACAGGACAAGAAAAAATCGCTATCGAGCTGAGAAAGCCCCCGCTTTATAGGAGCCGTTGACATGCAAATAGAATATATTGATGATGGAATAGCAAAATAGACGCCGATTCATTCAGCGCCTTCTTCCGATCTATGGAATTGTTATCGTACCAGTCAGCGATCATCTTGTCTGCAATCTACAAAGTGATCCACGTACACCAGCTCATCTTGAATCTGATACCACACCAGATACCACTTCTCCACAAACATCTTGTGATACTTGGCTGGAAGTATATACTCCGCATCTAAAAAAGGGTAACGTTCCAGCAATCGTGCCAATGAACCTATCGCCTGAAGTAATTCATTCTTCGTGGTGCGCGCGGCTTCAGGACTCTTCTCGGCAAGAAAATGTATATGACTCGCAAACATTTAGTAGGCTCAGTCGGCAACGATTACCTTATAATGAGGTGTCTTTCCCATGTTGGACCTCATCAATAATGCTATTCAAATACGTATCCAGTTCGTCCAGCGTTATACCAGTGCGCCCCGCCAAGCGATCCTCTTGAACGGCCAGCAACTCTTCACGCAGCTTCAGCATCTTCTCGCGGCGGGAGAATGCTTCGATGTCCATTACTACGAGGTCTCCTTTACCGTTTTTGGTCAAATAAACCGGCTCCCCGGAAGTTTTACATAAATCAGCGATTTCATTATAGTTTTGCCGAATACAGGCCGACGGCTTAATTAGCATCCTGCCCACTCCTTGCATCGCTCTATTTTGTTCTTATAATACCTATTTAGTGCTATGTATTCAATACACTTCTGCGTTCCCTCGTTTGGTTTGCCCTCGGTTTGGTCAGCTTTGCGGAGCAGCCACGACGGTGAATTAGGGGCGAATGAGAATCGCCCCCTGTATTGCTTTTACCGATTCATCCAACCAGGCTTGCAGCAAAGGCTCCTAGCGTCTTTCTGCACACTGAGAAAGATTGCAGCTCGATACAAATCTGCGGCTCAGTATTCCTGTCCTTTTCCTGGTTGCGAATAACCCAGACACCTTCATCGGAAGGAAGAAGAAACAAAATATTCTCTATCATTGTCTGATCCCCATGGGCTATTCTTATCGTGCTCAGATTATCCATGCTGCCGGCATTTGCTTGAAAAGCCTGCTGCCATTTAGCTATCAAATTTTGCTCGTCTGGTGAAAGATCAGCACAAAGAGAGGGTACAGACACAGAGACATGATCCGGCTCCGTCAATTGGTTCCATAATTCTTCAGTAATCACGACCCTGGCTTCGGGTGAAGCTACAGGCGCAGCCCCTGAGTTCTCAACTCCATAAAAACGAACAAGCTCCTCTTCCCAATCCTCCGGTTCAGTCCAGGTGAAGAAGTGAACCGTATTGCGATCAGACAGGTGATATAAGTATCGCTGCTGCTGGACGTGGATGGACAAAATTTTAGCTGAACCCCGATCCGTTACCCCTCTCAGCATGTAACTGCTGCTTAACAAATGCCGGATGATTTCCGCAATCGCGGGAATAAATGTGACTTCTCCGTCCGCCTCGCGAATGGACTCAATAAAACCTTTGGATATCAAGCTGTGAGTGGCCGCCTGGAAAAGCAGCTGCCAGCTTTCTTCAGGCAAATCCCCATAAAAAGCCTTCATCAGTCCAGCCGCCATTTCTTCCCCTTGATGAACGGCCAAGGCGTACCCCAGTTCTTCCAATGAAAATATATAGGTATGATTGCTCATGTAAGCAAATCCTCCAACGTAGATCTATTTCGATTCTTTCCCGCCACGGCTGATCAGTCCGCGCAAAAGCTTCATGACTGACTGGATTTCGGTATCCGTCAGCAAATAATACGTATTCACTGTCCAGGTCTCCCTGTTCTTCAAGTGAAAAATCAGCTCAGGAAACTGAGGAAGCAGCCACTTCCGAATGGAAGCACCATTGTAGCTTATTTTCGAAATCTCCGACCACTCCACTGTGCGCGTGCCATCTGAGATGGAATTTTGATCATAGGCAAGCAGCTGTGTATTCGATTGAAGTGCTCTTGACAAGCAGACAACCAAATATCCTCCAAAAAACGGAATCCCTATAATTGCGGCTGTAATGCAAAAAAATTTACGAAGCCAGGTCGTATCCATGAAAAAAGCTGCATACAGCAGAAAAAGACAAGCCAGAACAAACAATAAGCTGCCAAGGGCTTTGCCCCAGGCCACGGACTTTCGATAAGATATCGTGTTCATCTTTAAGCGCCTTCCCAAATTTATTTAAACAGCCCGCTGATCCAGCGAACTCCCTTCTCAACAACCTTGGCTGCGCCGTCACCTACAAAAGCCCCTACCGTTCCGCCTACATAGGAGCCCACAGCAGCACCAACCGGACCGCCGATCATCGCACCTACAGCTCCTCCGGCAACAGCCCCGCCATAGGTCACCGCTGTTTTCACAACAACATTGGATGCCGCCACGGCCACTTCTTCCCCGTTAAGCTTGCCTTCACAATATTTGCTAACAAGCGAGGAACCTTCACCGATCACATTAAAAGTTGCATTAAGCGGGAAAATCTTCTTGGCGATCATACCGGGAATTTTGCTGGTAGTGATCCCGTACCTGCCCTTTTCCACACCGGCAATCACCTGTCTTGTCCATTGCGGAAAGTTCTTGGCTTGGCTGAGTCCCAGACCGTAATTGAGACCAAATTTGCTGGCTACCGCATCAAAACCCTTCAGCCCTTTCATGATGATGCCCGGCTTAGCCATCTGGCGATTGATGCCTTTTGCCAGATTATTCAAGAACGCATTGTTGCCCTTCCCTTTAACCCATGGCGCATTATGAATTTTGGTTCGAGTCGGGTCTCTGGGATCCACTCTGAACCGGACCGTTTTGGACAACACCAAAGAAGCGCCTACAGAGCTGTAGAGGAGCGTGCCCCATTTTTCCAAATTATCTCTTACTCCCAGCGAGTCATTTAACCAATTTTGCGCTTGATCCAACGGATTGTCCGAGCTCCCGGAAGACAGGCTGCTTGCGGAGGAAGCAAGCTTAACGGAATTCATATCCATTTCGTTGCTGGCATCCGCTTCCGTGAAGCGTTGGGCAATCGTATATAGCTGGGTGCTTACTGAGCCCATTGCAGCTGTAAAGTGATCCATTTGCTGACGGGCCTGCTGAAAGTTGTGATAGAACCTTTGCTGTGTTGTACCCGCCCACCCGCTTTCAAGAAATTGAATCTGCTGGGTAAGATGGCTGCAAATTTGCGCCCCTGTCTCCCTGGCTTGAGCGAACTGCTGGGAGATCTCCACCAGTCTTTCCGGGGGAACCAATATTTTGCCCATGGTATTCACCTCAACGATTAGACAGATTAACTGTAATTAATTGTAGTAAAGGTCTCCAATATTAGCAAAAGCATCAAGTAACAGAACACGAAAAAAATCTTAGTTCCCTGGGACTATTCATATTGGTCTGTAATAGCAAAAGGACGAGACCAGCAAGTGCATTGAAATAATTTTCGAAAGTGGTTGTAAAACTAGGGGCTCAAATCTCTTCATATAGTGAGCTGATCAAATCACGATCGTTGGGGGGAGTAGGATTTATCTCGATCACCATCAGCTCTATTAAAAACTTTGGAGGTAATAAATCTAGTATTGTACTTTTTTAGATATTCTATCATAACACAAAAATTATATTGCGTTAGGGGACGTATTGTAATAAAATTGACTTAGGATATATATTCCTTTTTTGTATTTTGATTTTCATTTATTCTTTCATAAGGGGTGATGACTTTAAATAAATGGGAATCTTACGAAATGTATTATCTGTCCCGTCGTCTTGTAAAGTATTCCAATTATACGAAACCTTTCTATTATATTTTACGTTAAGATATATAGTTAAACCACAAATGACATATAATATATTACGGATTCAATGGTGTGGTTGAAACTAATTTTAACCGCATTGAAATGTGGTACGGAAAAACAAGGGGGTTGTGCGAAGCATGAACCAAACATCCATTACTGATAGTTTTTCTGTTCTTAGTCAAATTCCTGAGTGCAAGCTCAAATCTCACATTCAGGAAATTTTAGCAACTGAAGAAAAAGAATCTCAAATAACCTTTAAGATTAATAATGATGATTGTTTGTTTAGTATATTTCTTGTAACTACTAACTCAAGAGAGAACTATTGGAACATGTATGTTTTCTTTATGGATCAGATTGAACAAAGACATGACACGTATCGATTTTATTCTTTTTCCAACTTAGAAGCTTTACACTTACATAGCTTTTTCTCACTTTTGATCACAAACAAAAAATAAGGACTTACTTAGAGTCCTTATTTTTCCCTTTAACACGTTCGTATTCTTCTTCAATTATTCTGGTCAATAACTCTGTTGCTGTCATCCCTAATTTTTTTGCAGCCTCAGCCAGTTCTTTCTTAATATATGCTGGAACGTCATAATGGAATTTCACTTTATTTCCGTAAGCCATATAGTAATTCCTCCCTTTATTTACCTTCCATAACCTGCTGATATTTTTGATCAATGAGGCGTATAAGCAATTGAGTCGCAGATGTCTCTTGAATATCTGCGCACTCTATCAGTTTTTCCTTAACTTCCGGTGCAAACTCATATGGGAGTTTTAACTTGGGTTCAGACATTCTTCCCGCTATGTTTTTCTCCACTTGAATCGCTTTGCCAACCATGATCTCTAGTGACTCTCTGTCTTCTTTACTTACTTCAGTGTACTTAAGGAGCACTCGGGATAAGTAAGATTTTAAAGCTTTTTGATTTTCTTCATTTAGTTCGATTCTTAACTTATCATTATCAACTTTCAGTTCACAATCAAAGTGATTTCCAAACAAGTTAATGTTATACTTCACTGATTTCGCTCCCTTAATAAGGTTTCAATTTCGTTACTTATAATATACTTTGTTTCGTATTGTCACGCAATACTATATTGTTTTGATTTTAATTTTAATGTATCTTCAAATCGAACATAATACATAACCTTTATAAATATGCCCTTCTTTACAGTGATTCTTATCGTACTTAAAACAAAAGCTTTTCCACGACATCGACTTCGCCTGAATCTTTTTGTTAACTCGTTCATATCTACACCGATCTGAAAGCATCCCGAAGCACTAGTGGTGAATTTTCTGGATAATCAACTACTTACTTTCGTTCCAACGAGCGTGAGCCTCTAATGGTATCATCCCTAGTCGCATTTTTATAATTTTCAATCAAAATGGTAAACATAACGTTTATAAGTTGTAATCCTTTATATACCTTTTATCACCTTTTAAATGAGACAATAAATAACAAAATAATTCTAAGGAGTTGTATAAATTGAAAAAAATTGCTTTATCTCTTGCTTTACTTTATACCGTAACGGGATGTGGAAATCCAACGGAAAGCCTGCCTGTAACTGCAACAAAAGAAGGTCGAAGCACAGATGTACCAAAGGCACATTCCATTGACGTAACTTATAACCAGACTATAAACTCTATACCTCTACAAAAAGTTAAAAATCCAGAAAAAGAAAAAGTGATCGAGAATAAAAAAATAGATAATGCAGAAATCGCAATATATCAATCCCGTACAATCGACAATCAAATTTTCGCTTCCCTAATTAAAGGATCGACTGCCTATGGTATAGGCGAAATTGGTTACGGAGATATGAGGGATTTTCCAATTGAGGAGGTTCATGTCCTAGGTAAAACCTACATCAAAATAATAGGGGCCACTGGTGCTAACAGTCCAGTTACTTATTATGTTCTTCTAGATTCACCTCCTCCATCCACTCTGTGTATCGATGCTCATACAGTTGAAGCCGATGTGGATGAAGATGGAATTAAAGAAATTGTGGCTACTGTCGGCACAGCTGCTACAACAACGATTTATAAGCTTCAAGAAAATAAAATAGTAGCGAGTAACTTGAATGAACTCATGAAAGCTCAAATGGTTACTTACAACCCTGAAACCAACACATTTCAAGTGCAAAAAACAAATAACGAACTGACAGAGTGGAAATTCCAAAATAATAAGTTGCAATTAGTTCAATAAAAAGACTTCAGGCTTTTTTAATAATTTTATATTTTGTATCGTAACGTTATATTATATTAACAGAAAGAATGTTTGTTATCAGATAGTAGGGATCCATCTTGTAACAAACTATCTCTATTCTTTCCCAAAACAATTTTGGAGGGATTATGCAATGGCAAATACAGCTACAAAATATCAGTAAAATTAGCATTATCACTGATCACCTTCATAATAGTCTTTCTTTCTCTTTTATATTACCTCTATCACAATTTGTGAATCCCACCTAAAACTTCCGAAAATCAAATGAACTGTATAGCAAAAGTCATGCCGCAGCAGATCATACAGGTAATCTCTCGGATTTCTTCACATTCATCCTTGGTCGGGGCCCCATCTGGGTAAACAGCTCCGGGTGAGAGCCTACCGCGCCGCACGCCTTGTCCGCCAACCAACTGCTGATCGGGCCGAACATACACCTCGACCGTTTTTTCTGCTTTCCCCTGCAGCCTGGTATCCGGAAATCTTCTGTTACGAGTTTTGGATTTGATACATGTCCTTTTTCCGGAATATTTAAAAGAACCGGCAGTGTGCCGGTTCTTCGTAAGGTCAAGCATTTTATTATGTTTTACTACGTATCGTTACGATATATTAATTTGCGCATTAATAGCCACTTACACGGAAAAAGGTGTGGCCACCAATAGGCACCTTTTCGACCACTTTCCTATATGAAGCACCACCATCAAAGGTGTACTCTTCACCGCCGCCAGAA
This sequence comes from Paenibacillus jiangxiensis, assembly GCF_046098255.1. NCBI lineage: Bacteria > Bacillati > Bacillota > Bacilli > Caryophanales > Paenibacillaceae > Paenibacillus > Paenibacillus jiangxiensis. The sequence continues at coordinate 27,505 of NZ_JBJURI010000014.1, read as the reverse complement.
GCCGGCCGTGTTCTATTGCGGTACAGAGAATTGGTATTGAACCAAAGACATTTACCAATTCGGTTGGCTCCACCATTCTGAGCTACGCTCAAAGAATCTCTCCAAGCAGAAGAACTTGTATCAGGGCAACGTGCATTGCTTGTATTCATACCTGCAAACTGCCCAGATGCGGTCGCTATACCCAAAGTCGTATTACCGCCAAATTCCGAAAGGTTTTTTGCTTTTCGATTAACAACTACATGATAGACCCCACGCTTACCTTCCAATGTTTCTCCTTGCGCTTCAGAATAGATAAGACGTGCAAGTACATCCACGCTATCCAAACCGTTAAATTCCGACAAGCCACTTCTATCCGTTAAACATGCTCCAGCCATTGAAAATTCCTCCTTTAATTTTATGGGATCAAGTTAAGTACAACAGGATAACAAAACTGCCGGGTGTATCCCTCACCTGACATTTTCGATTGTATAACTCATCCACAACTTTATTATATTATATAGCGTTTCGTTACGCAATATATTTTTTATTCTAAAATGTAACTTTTTTTTCGTTAATTTGATACCCTTTGTAGAATGGAATAAACTAATATATAGGAATGAAACCAAGAATAGGAGGTGTTCATGAAGGAAAAATTATCATAAAGTGTTGATGCTCTAAGAATAGGAGGAATTTAACATGAAGCATAAATTTTTTTCGTCAGTTTGCATTTTTTCTTTGTTGGTTCTGTTAACAAGTAGTGTTTACTTGGAAAAAGGAAGTGCTGCAGGGGCTTATCTGAACGGATCAATCTTATTGGACGGGAAGAAACTTGAACTCAGCGCTCTGCCAATTATAAAAAATGGAACAACAATGGTGCCTTTCCGTCCAATCTTTGAAGCGCTTGGTCTAAAAATCTCCTGGGATAATAAATCGAAAAATGTGACCGGAGAAAAAGAGAACGTCAGCATAAAGATGCAGAATGGAAAAACAAGCGCTATTCTCAATGGTAAAAACGTTACAATTTCGGAGGCTCCTTTTATTGAAAAGAACACTTTATATGTAAATCTTAGATTTGTGAGCGAGGCGACAGGTGCATATGTTAAGTGGGATAGCAGCAAAAAAGAAGTGGCCATCCAATCAAAGACCGATCAAGCAGTTTCTGAAGTAAATACTTCCAATAGTAATAGTATTTTAGCCAAGAACAATGGAGTTTCCATCTCATCAGCAGCTCCTGAACAAAACGGTGTTTTTAAACAATTGACCGTTTCTACAAGTAGTATGAAAAAGACATTTAAATGGTCCAATGAAGCAAATCCTGCCTTCTATCCTGAAATTCATCTTGCTGATATTGATCAAGATGGTAAGAATGAAATCGTAGTTATACTTACCTCGGGAACGGGTACAGGTGTACTCATACAGAATATTCATGTTTTAAACGGGAAAGATTTATCTGAACTCCCTATCGAAAACCCTGTAGATGCTGTTCAACAAAACGTTCAAACGAGTATTATTAAAGAAGACGGAAAAGTTATAGTTGCGGCAACATATAAAGATCAGACCCTAAAAAAAGAATATAATGAAGCAGATGCAGGTGTATGGAATAGTAAAGTGAGTTTTTCACAAATTGTTCGCTACACCGTTAAAGACAATAAAATTAATGCAATCTTACCGGGTGCAGTGTCACCAGCTGAATTTGCTTTCACTGCAGTTGTGCAGTATGGATCAGATCTTAAAATAAGCAACATTCAACTTGAAGAGGGATATGAATACTAATCCAAAGTGAAGAAGCCTCCCAATCCACTTAATTGTGGGACGGGAGGCTTCTTTAAAAGGAAATGTAGATAAAATCATTTATTTATATTGCGTAACGTTACGCAATATGATATTATTGGTTTACGGTCCTCTGATGTAGAGAATTACACATCGATGGGATTCGATGTATAGTCCTCATATCCCTGCATCAGTTTGGCTGTTTATAATGCGTAATGATACGCAATGCAACAAATTATAAAATAAAGGAGAAATTACTATGGCTTGTCCTTCTAATATCAATAATTTTGTCAACGGATCAATCACATATAACGGAACCCGTTATGATCTTCTTCCACTGGCCAAATGGGTATCTTATCAGAGCTGGAGAAAAAGTGGCGGCCTGAATGGTCTTCCCGTTTCAGTAGTCATTGCACAATGGGGATTTGAGCATAATTCATGGGACGTACCAAGTTTGCAGAGTTCTTTCAATTTCGCTTACCAGGACGCTACGTGTGGGGCTACTAGTGGAGTATATGACCCTAATAACTCTACGCCGGGTAAACGCCTGAAATTCACGAACATGCTTGATGGTATCAGATCTTATGCAAGATTGATTATCGAAGGGTACCCTCATGTTCGTTATGCATATTCGGGAAATGGCGGTAACGCTGATGGAGCAGCTGCTGCAGCAAATGCTTTAAGTAGAGGTTATTGGACAGGCTATAAAGGCCCTGCAACCTCTTATTGCTCCAACTCTACGTATGCAGTTAACAGTTCCAGCACAAAACGCATTTGGGCTTCTGCAGGGTACTCTGGGATGGATACGACCATTACAAGCTCAAATAATACTTGCTTAAACTCGTTGCATTATATTCAAAAGACAGATCCAAATGTATATGGATTGTCTAACCTCTACTAACAACTTGACAATACATGAATTAAAACAAAGAACTCCTCCATATCCTGGAAGAGTTCTTTGTTTACTCGGCAACTAATTGCTTGTTCGTCAAATCTAATTTGTAATGTATGTCTTTAGCATCCTCTTCTGGTGTACCTGCTCCAACAGGTGGATGAACTATTAATGTATCCTCTTCAACAGTTGGCAGCGGTTCACCTTCAGAATAGAGAAGAGTTTTATGAACTTTTTCGTTTTTAACGATTTCTAAAGGAAATGCATCCCCGCTCTGCTTATCAATTGCAAATACATACCCTTCTACTCCATGCCCTGTTTTGTATTGAGGGGTAAGGATGTAAACATCCGCATCCTTAAAGCTCACATGCTCAAATGGCAGTTTTTTATCGGTTGGCTGGACATATAAAAATGCCGGTAGTTCCAACAAAACCTTATCCTTTTCTCCTTGTCTATAGATAACCGAGTAATTGCTCTGGAAAGTCTGGTCACCTTCTATCCCTAACGTACTCGATACAACCAAGTGTCCCCGTTCTTCTCTGCCATTTGAGACCATCAATAAAGTTCCTTTATCCGTTTGCTGTTCCGCCCGAATCGACTGGTCCTCATTCACAGAATCAATGGTCAGCGAAGCTGTAAGAGCTGATTTAGGAAATGCGCTAGAAATCTCCCCTGAAGTATTTTGTTCATTAGAAGATGAGGTGTTGGAGTTAGTATCGGTTTCAGACGGCGTAGGCGGCTCTGAATTTTGCTGACTGTTGCAGCCTACGATCAAACTAAACAACAATACAGACGAAGCTAATAGCAATACATGTTTCTTAATGATAATCCTCCCGCTTTCATAATTATTTTACCTTAATTATACATAAGAAACAATCCAAAAAGTTTAAAAAAAGTATTATAAAGTTAAAATTATGTAATGTTTTGAATCCTCGTCACAGTCCACATTAAGCCCAAATAAGTTGATACTATACTTCATACTTCCCCTCCTTTTCAACTACGGATATTAAATAGCGATTCGTTACGCACTACAATATTTTTATCCCTTGCTTATTTAGCACTTTTGTCATTAAATTGCGAAGAAATTCCTAACAGTTCAGAAAAAATCGCGTTTCCATTCCCCTTGTAGTTAGCTATTAAACTTAAAGTGGCCATGACTACCAACTGTGATTGAGATAATCCGGTATCTTGAGCAATTTTCAATAGTTCTGCCCTGGGTTTCTCCGGAAGATAAACGGTTAACCGTGAGGGCTTTTCTTTGGTATATATGTTATTTTTTATATAGCGTAACGTAACGTTATATGTTATTATATTATTGAGAAAGGAGGTCTCCTTATGGATCTACAAGCTGCTGTTCAGTTAATTGGAAATGTTGGATTTCCAATTGCGATTTCCCTCATTCTTCTGCAGACCATTCTCGTTAAATTCAACAAACAAATGGAGGGATTAGAAAAGCGATTGGCTCAGCTTGATAAAACGATGAACTTGCTGGTCAGGACGATTCATCAAACTCCCCCAAAAACAATGGATCTTCAGGACAAAAAAATCGATTAGTGAAGGAGGACTTCATATGATCTGCCGTGAACAATTGCTTAAAAGCATTCAAGCTGTACACGTTGCTGTTACATCCTATGCTAATTGCATTTGTGAAGACGTCACAGAACAGGAACGAGAAATGTTATTTACGTCTGGGCTTGAATTGTCAAAACAACTAGCTGAATTACGCATGATGTACATCAAGCAATATAAAGTCGACCCCATTACGGGATCTCATACAGAGCTAAAAATTTCTTGTAATTGTCAAGAAAAATAAAACATCTCTGCAACCACATATGCCTCTGGAAAACTGCACTGACACCCTGACCATCCTGCCGCAGCTCTGTGACTGTGAACCTCTCCGGCTCACCTTTTTCACACCTGATCCTCCTGGTTCAGGTGTTTTTTCGTATGCTCCCCCATAGAAAGTAAAGCTCCACTATCCACGAAACAACCAAGCGACATGGCTGCTGTTCCTTTGTTACGTGTTTGAAATGGTATAACTCTCATTTGCGTGAAGTTGCCGTGGAAATCTTAACGATATTCCCATAATTGCAGCGCCGCGCCGATCATGCCGCTGCCGTTGCTGCAGGCCGCCCGCACGATTGACACACCCTCCGCGAAAGAGGGCATCGCTCTGGCATAAGCCTCCTTTCGAATACGGGAAAGCAAAGGCTCACCGATATCTGCCAAACCGCCGCCGATCACGATTAATTCGGGATTGTACAGATGCATTAAACCCGCAATTGCGGCGCCAAGTGCGCGGAACGCATCATCCATCACCTCCATGGCCGCCGGATCACCCGCCATCCAGCGCCGAATCACCTCGCGGGTGTCCGGCGGCGTATCGGCCGTTTCTCCGAATGCGGCCATTCGTTCGTGATACCGGGCGGCAATGGATGTACCGGAAGCATACTGCTCCAAGCAGCCAATGCCCCCGCAGATGCAGGGGATGCCCTTGAAGTCGACCGGCATATGTCCGATCTCTCCGGCACCGCCCCACCTCCCGCGGAGAATGGCACCGTTCGCCACGATCACCCCGCCGACGCCAGTACCAAGCGTCAGCCCGATCATATGCTGAACATTCCGGCCCGCCCCCAACCGCGCCTCGGCGATGGCCATCACATTTACGTCATTGTCCACAATTACCGGCAGTCCGAATGCGCTGGTGATAATCTCCTTTAAGGGTGTGCCTGTATAATTCGGAAGCAGCTCGGAGGCATAACGGATAATACCGGAAGGCCACTCCACCTGTCCGGCCGTTCCGATGCCGATCCCGATGACCTTTGCTTCCGCCATGGCATGCTGCTGCCAGTTCAGCGCTTCTCCAGCAATTCACTTGATATGCTCAATCAGCGGGATATCTGCTGTCTTCGTCGGATAGCCAATCATGTGAAAAATGGTCCCGTCACGGTCTATAACCCCGGCATGGATCTTCGTGCCGCCGATATCCAGCCCGATGGCGATCTCGGGCGCTTGCTTTTCCCGCTCGGGCCTAACCATCCTGGAGCATCTCCGTCTGAAGCCGGGCGTGAACCGCTGCGGTGAATCTTGCGGCGATCAGCTGGGGGCGCGTGATAACACCTGCAGACTCCGCCGCAGCCGCCATTTTCCGCATGGCATCCTCACCGTGTAAAGGCGCTCCTTCAAGCGCTTGGGCAGATACGATCAAGCCTTTTCGAGGCAGAATAGATGTTGTGCGCACTGGCAAGTCTCCTCTCTTCATTGGCATTCTATTTGACTGCTCCCATCGTCATCCCCTTGACCAGATGCTTCTGTACGAACAGACCGAAAATCAGCATCGGAAGCATGATAAAGGTACCGGCTGCGGACAGCGGCCCCCATTCCGTGCCCTGGAATGTCATGAACGACGTTATGAGCACCGGCAGCGTTTGGGTCGCCTTGCCCGTCATGACAAGCGCAATCAGAAACTCGTTCCACGCAAGCACCATCGAAAGGATGAACGTGGCGGCCAGCCCGCCTCTGGCGAGCGGCAGAATGACGGTGAAGAACGTACGCATTTCGGTGCAGCCGTCGACAAAAGCCGCTTCACGGATCTCAGAGGGGATATCCTCAAAATAGGTGAGCAGCATCAAAACGGCAAACGGCAGATTCATAAGCACATAGAGCAGGATCAGCACAGCATAGGAATCAATCTGTCCGATCCCGACGACGATGAAGTAGACCGGCATGAGCATGAGGATCGGCGGCGCCACCCGCGAGCTCAGGATGAATGTAGTGATATCCGGCTTCCTCCTGATCGGAAAATAAGCGAGCGCATAGGCGGCGAATGCCGCCAAACAGAGGACGATGACAGTCGATAACACCGAAACGACAAGGCTATTGGCGAACGCTGCGAAGAAATCGGAGCGCGAGAACACATCGCGGTAATTGTCGGCAGTTGGTGTGAATACCCATTTCGGCGGGATAGCGAACGCATCACGGTTGTTCTTGAACGAAGTTGAGACAAGCCATATGAGCGGAGTCATGAAGAAGAGCAGAATGACTCCAACGCCGGCATAAAAAAGTCCGGTTCTTGCAGTTTGCATTGTTATCCCTGCCCTCCCGTCCTGGCGCCGTTCATCCTCCTGTAGAGCGCCGTGAAAATAAAGGTAATGATGACCGTAATCGTCAGGTTGATGACAGTCGCATAGCTAATATTGAAGTTGTTGAAGCCCTGAATATACGCATACATATTGGTCGTCTCCGTTGCCAGCGAAGGACCACCCCTGGTCATGACATAAATAATATCAAATGTCTTCACGCTGTCGATGATCCGTAAGAGGAAAGCGATCAACAGGGACGGCTTAAGCAGCGGAAGCACGACGTGAACAAACTTTTGGAACGGGCTCGCTCCATCCACCGCAGCAGCTTCAAGCGGCTCGCCCGGCATTGCATCAAGCCCTGCCGCAAGGATCAGGAAGACGAACGGTGTCCACTGCCAGATGTCGGCGATGATGACGGATACCATGGCAAGCTCTGTGCTGCCGAGCCAGTTGTGGTTATTGCCCAGTCCCAGAACGCCCGCATAATAGTTGATGATACCAGCGTTCGGGTCATAGAATACCCGCCAGATCAAGCCTGAGACGACAGGTGTCATGATCATGGGAATCAGCAGCAGTGTACGCACCAGCTTGCGGCCACGGAACTGACGGTTCAGATAGAGTGCCATCGACAGTCCCAGTACAAGCTCGGCCGCAGTGGCCGCCGTGGAGAAGAGCAGCGTTTTAACAAGAGACTGCCAAGCTCTGCCATCCTGTAGCAGCAGCTTGAAGTTATCGAGTCCAACAAAGGTATGGATGGACTTGACCAAATTAATATCCCGGACACTGAGGTAGACCGAGTAGCCCGTAACGATAAGTGACATCACACCAAGCAGCAGCAGTGCGGGCATGAGCCAGTAGAACGGACCGTTGCGAAGCTGCCTTATCATTAGATCACATCCCGGTAACAGAAAGGCCAAGGCTCCTGGCGTGCTTGATCGCGCGGAGCTTGGCCCACCTGCAGATTAAGTTTCGAATAAAGCTGTTATTTTGCAGTCAGCACGCGGTTGTTCAGATCATTCGCTTCCTTCAGGGCGTTCTCCGGCGTCGTGTTGCCGAGAAGCGCCTTGGAGATGGCGACGCCCGTATTGTTGATGATCTCGTTGGCCTGTGGAATCTGCGGCAAATACTGCGTGTTGCCGTTCTCGATGGCAGCCAGCATGGATTCACTGAATGCGCCGTACTGGCTGATGAACGCTTCGTCCTTCATCGCACTCAGCGACGAGACACCGGAGTTCGGATCGATCGATATCGATTTAATCTGCTGCTCCTTGGCCGTCGCCCAGCTCATGAAGAGCCATGCCGCTTCCTTGTTCTGACTGTCCTTGGCGAGATACATGCCATGCACGGCAAGCGAGGATGCGCCGCCCTTCGGATTGTCGGTCTGTGTCGGAACGGGCGCGTAGCCTACTTTGCCCACGACAGACGATTCTTTCGGATCTTCGTTATACGCCCCGTTAACCGTTGCGTCGATTGTCATGGCAGCCTTGCCTTGCTGGAACAGCAAGCGGTTCTCTTGCCAGCCGAAGTTGGCGACACCGGTCGGTCCGTATTTGTTTAAAATATCCGAGTAGTACTGCAGTGCCTTCACCGCCTCCGGGGTCGCCAGATCCGACTTGCCCTCTTCGTTCAGCCATTGGCCGCCAAAGCCCCACAGAAAAGTGGACCATACGTAGACGTTCTGAATGCCCTGCTCGCCGCGCAGCGTAATGCCTGCGATCTCACCGCCGCTCTTCTCGTGCACAGTCTTGGCCGCGGCCATCATCTCATCAAGCGTAGTCGGCACTTGAATACCGTATTCCTCAAACAAGTCCTTGCGGTACATGAGGAACGTGCTTTCCCCGTATACCGGCAGACCGTACAGCTTGTCTCCATACTTCATCGCATTTAAATACTGCGGTACGAAATCTGAACTGTCATAGTTCCGGTTCAGTGCCGCGTTGGTCGTGAACGCATCAAGCGGTTCTACGAAGCCGGCATCTGCATATCCGATGCCGTGCACGATGTCGTCCATGACAATATCGTAGCGTCCGGACCGGCTTGAGAAATTCATTAACGCCTTGGACGTGAGATCACTATACGGCACGATTTCCAGATTGACCTTAATGCCCGTTTCTTCCTCAAATGCCGGGAGCATCTCCTGAATCGCGTTGCTTGTCGAGTGTCCTTCGAGCAGCACATTGATCTCTTTGCCGCTGTAAGGCTGGTTAGAGCCGCCCGCGGCCGAATTGGATGCCCCGTTGACTGCCCCGCCGCCTGCGTTGTTCCCCGTATTGGTATTGGTTGCTCCCTGGCTGCCGCAAGCGCTTACAAATCCGATGCACAGCAAGAGAAGCAGCGCAGCCCATTTGTTCCGTTTGAACATACGAAGTGCCTCCTTATATTTCGGTGGATGAAGTTTCGATTTAGCCTTTTACCGCTACCGGCAGGCCGGTTTGCAGCGACTTCTCCATGCAGGAGGCGATATAGACGGCGCGATATGCTTCTCTGGCCGTGATCGGAAGCGGTTCAAGGCCTCTCGCCGCAAGCACGAAGGACGTCAGCTCTTCCTTCATGATCCCGGTCAGTCTGCCGTACATCTCAACCCCGTACATCGTATCGGGGAATATGAAACGGGTATCCGAATGCACCGTGATGTTCTGATTGACGATATCCACGTTGACCGCTCCGGCAGTGCCGATGATATCAAGCTTGGCGTCAAGCTCCAGATAACGGTCCGGCATGACCCAGCTTGTCTCGTAGCTGCCGACGGCGCCTGATGCAAATTTGAACGTCGTCACGGCCGCATCCCCGACATCGAATTCAGTGAGCCGTTTACGGACCTCCACCGTGTACACCTCGGTAATGCGGTCGCCGGTTACCCATTCAATCGCATCGATGTCATGGACCCCCAGAAACATCAGCACCGAGGTTCGCCCTTTAAGCCGCAGTCCGTTCTGATAGGAATTGTTGCGCCTTGCGTACAGATGCAGAGGAGCTCCGATCTGCCCGGCCTCGACCGCCATGCGGGCATGATAGTATCGCGGATCCCAGCGGAGCGTGTGTCCGACAAGCAGAGTGATGCCTGCTTTTTCCGCCTCCCGCACGATAGCCTCCGCTTCCGCCAGGTCCGTGGCCAGCGGCTTCTCCATCAATACATGCTTGCCGTGCTTGCAAGCCAGCATCGCAAGCTCGTAATGCTGATCGTCCGAAGTACAGATGCTGACAGCGTCAAGCGACGGATTCGCGAACAATGCCTCCAGGCTTTCTGCAGCGGGAACGCCGTACTTTGCAGCCGTCATTTGCGCATGGGCCGCGTTAATGTCGAATACACCAACGAGTTCAACATCCGCCATCTCCGCATACAGCCGTGTATGAGTCTGGCCCATCACACCCAGTCCGATCACGGCAACATTTAATTTGTTCAATGCCCCCAGCCCTTTCATATCAGATTTTGTTACGTTGATTACAATTTCATTATAAAGAGCGGGGCAGGGTGGCAGAATGAACGGAAATCCGGGCTTTGTTCACTATTTTCGGAACATACTATGATGATCGTCACAATTTCCGGTTCAATGTTCACAATCCTTAGAAATGGGAAACAAAAAACTTCCTACTCCGCAGGATAGGAAGCCTCATCGTTCGTGAAATGCAGGGAGCGGTACTGCTTGGGACTGATCCCTTTGATCTTCTTGAACAAGCGGCCAAAGTAATTGATATTATCGTACCCGACCCGCTCCGCAACCGAGTAGCTGGGCAGGTCGGTTGAACGGAGAAGCTCGGCGGCTCTGTCGACCCGTACGAGATTCACATATTCAGTGAAGCCGGTGCCCGTTTCCTTCTTAAACAAATAGCTAAGGTATCCTTCGCTGATGTTAAGCCGCTGCGCGGCCTGCTTGAGAGATAACGGTGACGCATAATTTTCTTCAATAAGACGGACAAGCGCCTGGATATCCGTCCGCATCCTTTCCCGGGCCGCCGACTGGCCGAAGGCAGTCATCTCCGCAATGTAGCTTTCGAACCACTGCTGCGCATCGTCAATACTGCCAAAGGAGACAATCCGGCTGTATGCCGCCTGCTCCCCCTCCTGTTGGAGCCGCCTCCTGAAACGTTCCCCGAGGCGATTCTGTGCAGCCTGGAAAAGATGATACAGGTGCAGCAGCGTCTGAATATTCCTTCGGACGGACAGTCTGGCTTCCTTCATTCGCGTAAACAATGACGTGCAGAATGCAAGGATGCCCGTCTCGTCCAGGCATTCAATCAAACGCATAAGCTCGCGTTCGTCCTCCCTGCCGATCAGAACTGTTTCCGGCGGTGAGGGCCTGCTGCCATAAACATAGACCTTCTCCCAGCCCTCAAGAAAAGAACGGTCAAGCGCTTCCGTGCATTTCTGAAACGCATCGCTTACCGAGGCTGTGTCGACGATGGCCGGACTGACACCAACTCCGACCGAGAGGCCTGCAAGTGTCCGGGCCGCAGCAATCAGATCAGTGCCTATTTCCTGCAGACGAAGGGCAGACAGCTCCGCTTCCCCTTTGACGAGCAGAAGAATCTCCCGCTCGCCGATCCTTACGCCGAGCCCGTCGGTCCATTTGCGCAGATGCTGCTCCAGAATATGCCGCATGGACTCTGTTGCAGGCGATACCGCCGTCCCGGTGGCATCTTTATCCCGCATACGCACCAGCATGACATGGATACGACTGCCGCGAAACCAGGCGTTAAGGCGGTGAAGCTCCCCGGCCGCCAGCTCTGTGCCGTTCAATAACCGGAGAATTGCATCGCTCCATTGCTCATTTGGATCGGATTTAGCGGTTCCGCCATCCGGTGAGGGAACATGCCTGCGCTCGGCCGTCAGCTTCCTGCGCGCCTCGTCCAGATGGGCGAGCAGCTGCTCCGGTTCGACGGAAGCCTTCAACACATAATCGTCCACACCCAGCTTCATCGCCTGGCGCACATATTCAAATTCGCTATGGCTGCTTAGCACGATTATCCTCATACCCGGATAACGCCGCTTCACCGTCGCGATCAATTCAATGCCGTTCATGTTGGGCATCAGAATATCTGTCAGCAGAATGTCGGGTCTCGTTCGCTCAATCATGCTCAGCGCCTCTTTGCCGTCTGAAGCGTCGCCCACGTAACGGAAGCCGTTCGCTTCCCAATCAACAACCGAGCGGATGCCAAGACGGACGATAATTTCATCATCGGCAAGCGCCACTTTAAGCATCATGGCCTGTTCCCTCCTCCTTGATGAAGATTAATGGCAGCAGGTACGAGACCGTCGTGCCGCCGGACGGTTCGCTTGCAACCGTCAATCCGTACCTCTCCCCATATTGGAGCCTGATCCGCTCATGCACGTTCTGCAAGCCGATCCGCCCCGAGGCGCTGCCGCCATCCGAATTCCGCAACCGGCCCTGGAGCTCCTGCAGCTTGTCCAAGCCGATACCTGCGCCGTTGTCGTGCACCTCAACCGTGAGAACCCCTTCCGCAGCCCGCACCCGAATAGTAATTACGCCGCGCTCCCGATGCTGGTCGATTCCATGCTGAATGGCGTTTTCCACGATCGGTTGCAGCATGAACTTAATCGCCTCCGCTTGCCGTAGCGATTCCGGCACCTCATAATGAACCGTAAGCTTCTCATTATATTTGAGCTTCATCAGCTCGGTATACAGCTTTATATAGTCCAATTCCTCACCGAGCCGAATCAGCGTGCTGCCGCCACGGCCGATGCTGGCTTCCATGAGCTTTGCCATCCGTGACAGCATCTGTCCGATTTCCCGTTCGTTGCGCATATACGCCATCCACTTGATGTTATTCAGCGTGTTCAGGATAAAATGCGGGTTGATCTGCGCCTGCAGCGCTGTAAACCGCATCTCCTCCTTCTTCACATATTCTTCTCTGACCCTTACGAGGAGCTCCTTTATTTGCCCCAGCATCTGGTTGTAGGCCTGCTGAAGCACCGCTATTTCCTTGGGCCCTCTGACGGCGATGGGACTGTTGAACTGTTTGTTCTCAATGTCTGTCATCTTGCGGACCATCAGCTCCAGCGGACGCGAAATACCGTTCGAGATGCCGAAGGTGAACAAGGTGAATACGATGAAAATAGTGATGACAGCCAAGATGCTGCGACGGCGGTTGGCGAATATTTCCTTAAACACGGTATCATAAGGAATCGCCTGCACAATGACCCAGCCGTTCTGGCTAATCCGATAATAATTGACAATCGCTTTGTCTGCTCCGCTGCCGACAGCGACCTGTCCCCTGTTGGCGCCATCGGTCAATGCAGACGCATAGTCCGAAGGCAGCTTGGTGCCGAAGCTGGACTTGTCCGAGCCGGAGATTACGGTACCGGTCGCATCAGTGAGATACACGCGGCCGTCCAGGCCTTTCATATATTTGTACATATCCGCTTCAGGCATGCTGTACAGGATAGTTCCGAGATTCTCATGTGTCTGGTAATCGAAAATGGTCATGGTGAGGGAGATGATGGGCTGCCGTTCTGCGAATGTGTAATTGTCCGTGGTAAAGACCCAAAGAAGCTGCTCAGGCGTGCGCAGCAGGCTGCGGTGCCAGTCGCTGCTCATGAAACGTTGTCCCATATCGGGTTCTGTGTATCGGGAAGCGAGGAATTGCCCGCTGCGGTCGACGACCAGTGCATAAGCAGAGCCGTTCGAGCGGGTGATTTTGTTCAGCACATTATACTTCAGTTGCATTTTGTCATAGGCGGATATCACATCCGGCTGCCGAAGCCAGCCAACGATCCCCGGATCGTCAGCAATCGCATTCGCGCTGGCAAACATATTTTCCACGGCGTACTCGATATTGTTGCCCGCCAGCGTCAGAGCCTCTTGTGCGGAATGGCCGATCTTGTCCTTAATTTCGCGTTCCAGCGGCTTGTCCATATAACAAAACAGGAATAAGGAAGGGAGCAACAGAAACAGAAGAATGGAAAAAAAGATTTGATTGCGGATCGAAATGCGGTTCGTTAGCACGTTCATTGCACATTTCCTCCATTTCTTGGTGTTCATGCAATCGAAGCACCGGAAGGGTAATGCCAGCTTACATAACAATATAGCTACGAACCTGCAGGCTGTAAAGAATTTTACATCAGCTTACCGAACAAGTAGCACAGGAACCCGCATGCTGTAAAAAAATTTGATGCAGGCCCTGTGATCGCTCTCTTGCCGATAAAGCTGCGGAAAAATACACGCTATTCTTCTTTCTCTTTGTCATCATGAAGCATCATCTCTAATACCGCATATACAAGCTGCACTCCGTCCTTAATGCCCTGCCTATACAAATATTCATTCTCCAATGCCTGCTTGTAATGATGCTTATCCTCCCATTCCGAGAACTCAGGTTTATTCACAATATCCATATCAGAAAACAGCTTCTGAAATGCCGCATACTCTTCCTTATGTAATTTACTAATCTCTGGATGGCGTATGGTACGGGCTGACACATCATCCAGCCGATGTTGAATAATGCTATCAAACCATATTGGGAGCTTCAAAATGGGTTCCTCCTCGCACATATTGTCTTTCTGTTTGTTCAACTTTTGCATGATGCAGCTGCATCAACAACTGATCTACCTTCTGACTTAATGCCAGTAGCTCTTCATGCTCAGACAAAGGGATAGACTGTTCCAGCAAAGCTTGTCCGAGTTCATTCATCCTGCGTCTTTCTTGCTCGATTTCTTCAAGTAAACGAATCATTATTAGCCTCCTGCTCCCTTCTTTGGGCTGCTTATAGCAATTGCGCCACAAATTTACCTCGTTAGATTTAATGCGAATATCGGTTTATTTTATTTTACTCCGATATCCGCATTAAAACAACAATACTATCTCGTACAATTTGGGTAAAATGAGAGGTGCATATTGATATGAAGCATCGCAAAGAACCACCCGGCGACAAAAACATTATTGGTTCCCGCGTAATCGCCATACGAAGAGCAAAGGGAATGAAGCAAAAAGAATTTTTAGCAAGACTGCAAACCTTTGGTCTGGATATCAGTCCAACCAGCCTATCACGCTTGGAAGGACAGTACCGACTTGTTCAAGACTATGAGATCGTGATCATCGCCAAGGCCTTGGAAATTTCCGTTGGTGAATTGTTAGGTGAAGATTCCGAGTGAATACCGTCGATTCTACACCCCCATCATTTCACGCGCTACTCTGACCGCCATTTTCACTATACGAACAAACTCCAGTATATTAAAAAAAGCAATATTATATTATGCCTCTCAATTCAGCCAGTTAAAATAAACCACCAGTAGAAACTGACGGTTCATTGGGCTCTCACCTCAATATGAAGATAGAGCGAAGGGCATTTAACGAATTTTATTATGTTGGAATCTCATATTTGAGTTCTCTCATCATATTTGTTTGCTGCAAAATAATATTGCTCAGTTTTCCAGAAATAGTTAATGCAGCCAAAGTAACTGGTTTGATATGCAGAAGTGGGCATGATAGGCCCAACAGCCTCTGCGAAGCCTGTGGCTTCGCCCCTTCGCAGTGAATCATGCCCATAGAGGCTCCATGTCAAACCTATGCATAAACCTTACTTGTTGTTGCATATTGACAAAATTCATCGCTGCAAAACTCGGCACTTTTCAATTGCCAAAAACAAGGGGAGTGTCCCCCCCCAGCAAAAATCACGTCAATAGATACCTGGTTACGACATCCAAGAGGTAGAAGGCCTACGAATGAGAGAGCATGCGTGAGAGAAACCCTTAAAACCAGGGTGAGCTAATAAAGCTCTATATTATTAAGTAATTTTCTATTAGGAGGAATTTTATGATTAAAAATACAGTCTCCTATGCCGGAGAAAATATTCTAACTGTTTACCATAAAGGTTTTGATGAAGATGTAAACGATCGTCATTTAAAAACCACGGAAAAGTTGGGACGTTTTAAGCTAACTTTTGAAGAGAAGGTTGTTCCGGACGACGAAGTTGAAAAAATTTCATACAATGGTTGGAAACTAAAAGGACTACTGGGAAAACAAGCAGTTTTAAATCCATATAACGAAGGAGCATGCGCTTTTGTAGAACAATTTGTCTCTATTGATAAACCACGTTGTCTTTTTATTGATGACAAAGAATATTTATTAAAAGTAGACATTCTTACCTTTCAGAAAATATGTTCTTTTACTAAACGTTACATAGGAATTGATTTTTTAAAGATCCCTTTGAGTTTTGGAAATACTTTTGTTTACAGCTACTCACAGATAAATCTTCACCGAAAGGGAAACAATGGTATCGTTGTTGGCATAAAAAGCAAGTTTGATAATATTATCGTACATTTTAAACAAGATAATTTGATTGTATCTACAAAACTGATTGATATCACGGAATTTCCCCAAGGAGAGGAAATTATCATTTTGTCAGATTTGCCTTGGAATAATCATGATATCGAAGTGTATGCTGACAGCGAATTGATCTACTTTGAAAAAGATGTACGTTATTTAAGAGAGTTTGTTATAAATACTACTATTCAAAGGCCAGGCCATACCATCCCCTTAAGAAATCTAGGACAAGATTTTAAAACAATGAGATCAGTCGAAAGTTCAGCGAGTTCAATTATCATTTCAGAAGATGCAGATGCAAAAATTAAACGTTCAGAATCAAACATTCGCAGAGAATTGAATGAACAAGAAGCCGATGACTCTTTTTTGTTTATTAAACCAAATGAAGTCCAAAAAGCTATGGATTTTATAAAAAAAGAACTAGAAAAACCTTGCAAAGAAATATGGTTTTTCGATTCTTACTTTTCTGATCGCAACGGGATTAATTATGCAATAGACTTGATTAGAATTTTTGCTTTTTGTCATGCTGAAGAGAAAAATATAATTTTTTACAATAACCCTACAAAACACGAACATAATCCGATTACTGCTTTAGAATTTTCTACTATCGCTAAAGGAGATTCTGTTATAAAGGCAAGAAAAGGTCCGGGATCATTAGGAATTCAGTTTTGTCAAACTAAACAACGTATCCATGATCGCTTTTTATTCATCATAGATAAAGAAGGTTTTATAACTGGAATAACTATTGGAACATCATTGAACTCTTTAGACAGCAACTATTTTTGTATGTACAAGTTGTACAAGGGAACTGCTCGTCATGTTTTTGAAGAACTAAAAAAATTCGCTACTACTCCTCATATAGCGGAAAAAGTAACAATCTAAAATAGGAGAATTCAAAATGATCGATATAAAAACAATAGCTGAACTTGCTGATATTATCATTGGTCACTGGAATCGGATTCAAGAATATAGGGAAGTTAACGTGCATCTGAAAAGGGTTTTAGGAAAAAAATCAATCTCAAATTTGTTCAAAGAATTCAAAACATTTATGGATTCCTTACCGAATGAGCATATTAAGAAAAAACCCATCTATACTACTATCTTTGTTCTAGCACTTTTTAGACAAAACTTGGACGAAAGTGAACAAATACGAAAGCACTTAAAGAGATATGAACTTATCTCCCCACTTTATGGGGGGCTAGTCATGCTGCTTAAAGGAACTAAACCAAACTTTGCAGTTCGTATCTCTTGGACAGACGACTCCTTCAGAAATAAATACCAGTTTTTAAGAAGATTTGAAGGGGAGTTTGGTTTTTGGGACTACATAGAATTTTTTATGGCTGCAAAAATAATTTATGAAGAGGACAAAGATAAATTTAGAAGGTTAATAAAAGAAGACCGTTCACATCTCTTACTTTTAAATCTAAATGCATATAAACATGAAATCGAAATTCCTGTGGATTGGACTATAGATTTAATGAAAACACAGGACGAACTCCTCCAAAATATTGCCTTCTATTTATTGACGAAAAAACTTAGAAGATACATAGAACGATTGTCAGATGCTAATCGCTATCAAAATACTGAGGGAGAAAATGGAGATCAAAATGAACTATACACTGAGATCGGAGCTGAACTTAGGAAGGTTGAGTATGCTTTATCGCAAGTTGAAGACCAAACACGAGTCTCACTGTTACTTAACTATATTTTAGCCGAGAAAAAGTGGCCACAGTGTTTTTCCACCTGGTTACTAGAGCCAAATGTATGGTTGATATTATCAAAAGAGATAAGGGAAAGCAAAAAGATTAATACATTGGAGGCAGTGCTGTGCTGCCTAGAAGTTATAAAAACTAAAGCGAAAACCTCACACAAACAATATCGAAAGGAAATACTGTATAATGGCACCGTAGAAGTTATGACTGATTTTATTAGAGAAGAAAGAGGAATTTATGAGTGGAAAGAACACGAAGAAAAAATCTTCGAAAAAATATGTGAAATACTACCCAAATCATGCAAAACCAAACTGAAGCAACACTTATACAAGAAGAGCAGGCAATTGTGGTCTTGTAAAATAGACGAGTTAGTCCGCTTCGATATCTATTTGAAGGATCAAAGAAAACAGAGCATTATTGCAGGTATGTTAGCCCAGTTATAAGGAAAATGAGAACCAGAAGTATTTCGGACACAAATTGAGACTTAGTAACTTAGAATATGTTCTTGCTACACCTAATTATACCTGTCCGGAGGTCACTCGGTTTTACAATAAAGAGAATTCGGGAATATCTTAAATGGGTCTGTCAAGATTTCTGTGTAAACTCATTCCAAGGAATCTCCCCCGAGGGGGGATTTAGCGTTTCTAACGTAATAGTTGCTGACCCGATCCGGAAAGAAGACCGAAAGCTGAAGCAGCATCTGTCCCCAGTTTTGGACACGGCCTGTCCATTTTCGCGTCACATCCATTGTGGCCAGGTAGAACATTTTCAGCAGGGCTTCATCGGTAGGAAAGATACGCGAAGCTGCCGGTGGTAACTCTCAATCATGTTTGTGGCGTAGATGAGCTTGCGAATCTCAGGTGGGTACTTGAAAAAGGTAGAGAGCTCCTCCCAGTTGTTCCGCTAAGAGCGGACAATAAGCGGGTACTTGACGCCCCAGACTTCCTCGAAGCGGTCCCCCCTTCCTCCGTTGCGGCTTTGTAAATGGGCTTCAGGGCAGCGGTGACTTTCTTGAGATCCTTGTATGACACGTAGCGGGTGGAATTACGGATTTGATGAATGATACACTTTTGGATCTTGGTCTTTGGATAGCAGGCCGCAATCGCTTCGGAGAACCCACTGAGATTGTCCACACAAATAATGAGAATGTCTTGGACACCACGATTTCGCAGATCATTTATATAGACTGAACTATACAAAGCCGATCAATAACATTCATGGGTTCAGCGTTTACGCGTTTCATGAAAGCAGCCACGTTGATTCGGATGTAATAGAACTTTTTGTAGAACACATTATGAACCACATCACTCTTCAGCCATTTCCAGAGCCCTTCTATCGGATTTAAATCCGGAGAGTACTTGGGAAGAAAGACAAATTGTAACCGGGAGTGCTCCTGTAAAAATGTCTGAATCTGCGCTGCATGGTGGATTCTACCGTTATCCAAAATCATCACGATCTTGCCGGTTGGATATTCCTGTAAAATAAACTCAAGAAATCGGATAAACGCAGGAGCATCGTACGTTACCCCATCCCGGTAGTCCACCTGTCCCGTTTCATAGTTTAATGTTCCGAACAGTTTGGGCGCCCTGATGCTGCCCGTACGTAGGGATTTTGCGTTGATGACCGACCGGAAACCAGTTGTATTGCAAAGATTGGTAGGCTCGAATCATACACTCATCTTCGAAGAGGATATGGTCGATTTCTCCGTTCAAAAGCTTTTTTTGACGCGGGAAAAGTTTCTTGCTTGAAGGCAGCCTGTTCTTCAGGATCTGCCAATTCCAAGGTATACGTTGCCTTCGTGCGGCTGAAGCCCAGACGGTGAAGAAGCTTGGATATCCCTCGTTCAGTGAAGGTTTTTCCAAACTCGCGCTCGACAAAGAGAATGGCGAGCTTCAGGGTCCAGGTGTATTTGGCTTCGATTCCGACGTCAACAGGCCGTTTCGTGGCGATGGTATCGGCAAGTTGTTTCTCTTGTTCATCACGGAGTCGATGGGGTTTCCCGGGCGAGTGACCAAGTGCGAGAGCCTCAATACCACCTTCGCGATAACTATGAATATAACCGCCAACCGTCTTTTCTGTTCGTTTGATGATTTTAGCAATCTCTCGGATGGTACGCCCCTCCAAATGTTGAAGGACGGCGAGGTAACGCTCATACATCCGTTTATCAGAGCTTTCACGCAAAGCCATCTCTAACTTATGTTTTTCATCTATTGTGGTTTACATCGGGATCACATCCTCATTGGGTTTGTTTCCCTTTATTACCCGTTTTAGGAGTAACCGATTTTAAGAAAGGTATTTCTAATGTTTAGTCTATATAGTAAAGGAGTTCTAATGAAAACGGCACCGACCTCCTTCGAGAATTCTTCCCAAAGGGACATGATTTTACTTCAGTAACGGATAAAGAACTTGTAAGTCCATTCGTCTTATCAATAACCGGCCTCGTAAATGTCTGGACTGGAGATCCACTCACGAAACCTTCATGAGAAGAGTTGTTGGACTTAGCTTGACAATCGGTCTCTACGTTTCACAGCAAAAAATTTAAAATAATGATATCTAGCAAAGCCGGCACTCTAAGCTTGATTATATGGAGGCGCAACCAACTCAACTGAGTAATTTCCGTATGTAATTTCAGATGGTTTAATTTCATTTTTTTGATTGTAGGGACTTTCTTTTTGAATTAAGTCAAACAAACTTGTTATGGTAATACTTTCACTTGTAAGCGTCCCAATTAATTCAAGCAGGTTGTACCATTGACACCAAGCTGTATTACTATTTGGCTTTTCATTTCCAGAATAATTCCCATTATGTCTACCAATAACAAAAAGTTTAATTTTATCCTTGTTTATAAATTGTGGGCTTAATTGCAGAAAATCAGCTATTCGTTTTTCTGAAGCTGTATTAATCCACTGTTCAATATCGTTGACCCACTTTTTTGACTTCTCTATATAGTTCTTTCTTTTACTTATAAATGATCGTGTTGATTCATATATTGAATCCTGCCATTTTAGTTGAATAAAAGCAATATCCCCTGTCTCTTTATCAAGAATACATGCATCGATATCCGTAATAATTCTCCCATTGTCAAAAATATCAATACTTCTATCAAATTTAATAAAACGATTGTTATCAAAGTACTTATAAAGTTTGCTTCTAAATAATTGTTCTCTCTCTATAGTATTGCGGTCCCAATCTTTTGAATATTGTCTTTTTAACTCAGACAACATAAAATCAATTGGCCTATAGATGCATCCGGTAAATGAACGCAACAACTGTGTAGAAGATATTCTCACGAATAATGGAACTGGAGTACCTATATAACTGTAGTATTCCTTTTTTTTGTCATCATATATAAACTTGTCAAATATATCTTCACTTGTTTCTTTAGAAACGCCTAAAATATATGTCAGCGAATCCAAGAAAACATCATAATCTACAACAAGCGGTAGTATATTAACTTTTTTCAGACTAGGATCTTTTTTCGTTGCTATCTCAACAAATTGCGAATGTTTTAAACATATTGATTCAATAGCAATGAGCGCATCTAGAAAAAAATGATACTCAATACCTCCAAATTTGGAAGAAAGCGCGAATCCGTCCCATTCTGTTGCTTGCGCAAAATCCAACTGTGCATTGCGAATGAAGAAAAGATCTACTTCAGGGTCAGCATCATAACCGATAAAATTATAATTCCATGTATACACTAATTTCTCCATCTTTTTAATGATCCTTGGAAGTTGACTAAATCCTTTAATATACTCATTCTCCAAAGAATTCAATATTGCATGAGAGTACTTCACAGACTTTGTTTTTTCATATCTTTCAATTGAATAGTGCGTATTCACATAAGATAGGCGTGCATTTTTCTCACTAATAAGCTCATATTTTAATATTCCGAACCGAAGCAGTTCTTCGTAATTTTCCATGAGTCCCGCTTTAAAACAAATATCCAAGAATGTCCTAACGTTTTGTATAGATTGCGGTGTTGAAGGTATTAATGGGCAACCTTCAACTTTGTTATAATCTTTATATAGATAACGAAATGCTATCGAAAGGGAAAAATTAATAAAATTAAGAGCTTCATCACTGTCTCCATGACTTTTATAAAGTACCGAATCGTAAGTTTGATCACAATAGCGAATCACTTCATTAATAAGTAATTGCTGTTCTCTTATTGATAATCCGGTTATATACCTTTCTACTCTGTTTAATGCGTGATCTCTAATTTTTCTTATTATTGTTATATTTTCCATATAATCACCCTTCATAAATTAAAAAGCATACTAAACCTAAACTCCCAACTTTCTGAAAGCACGAAAAGGCTCCAATCTTTGATAGAATGGTGTTCGTCGGAACAGCATCACCCTAAGAGAGGGAGCACCTTTTAGGTGAAGTCTACCATATATATCCGAAAAGCAAGAACGAATTTTCCATACAGAACCTAACAAGTTCCGGCAGCATCAAATCTTTCTGACGTTTCTCGAAAACATCAAACTGTCAGAGGCGATGTGCATCTTCTCCGGCGAGAAAGGCGAACAATGTACTCTTCCCTTTGCACCGCATTCTATTTTACCTCATCATCGGCTGTAAGCGGATTTTTCATTTTCGTAAGCTAGAACAGAACGTTGCTGAGCCGTTTCCCGGGTGGACGCTACCTACATCATAGCTTGTTGGATAATCATAGGTTGTCGAATAAAGATCTCGAAAGATGAGAGCGGTCATATCCCGAGCTAGCGATGGAGTTGCGACTCCCCATCAGGAGACCATTCGTCAGTGTTTGCCTACTAGCCTCATCCTCGATCTGGATTCCATGGTTGAGATGGTCTACGGCTGTCAGGGCGGCGCGATCAAAGGGACCCTTTCAAATAAACCAGGCCGGAAGAGCTACCACCCGTTGCTGGCTTTTGAAGGACAAACCCGCTTGAACCTGAATGCCCAGTTTCGTCCCGGTAATACGCACCCCTCCACGGACGGTCCTGAAGAAAACTTCATCCTGCTCGGCGAGCGCAAGATGACCTGCGCCCGGTTTGACAAAGACTTTGGCGCCGAAGGCTTCTACACCTTGTTGAAAAGCCAGAAGATCAGCTATGTCGGCAAGCTGAAATCAACGTAGCGACAGGAGCAGGAAGTTCGGGGATGTCGCTACTGGGCGCATTACGTCGATGAAGATTGGGGCATCGAAAGCATCACCCTTATCAACAATGCAAACACTTGGAAGAAGAAGACAGTTAATGGCATAATATTCCATCTCCAAAAAATCCATAAATCTCAAGTGAAATCTCCTTCATTGAACAAAAAGTTACCAGTCAGAAACTAGGTGATAATTTGTTCAATTAATTCAAGGCACCTGTACTCTGAGTCCTGCTTCAATTCACACTCCCAAACGAAAATAACTTTCCAGCCCATTTCCTGAAGCGATTGTTTTCTCTTTTGATCTCTCAGGGCATTGCCTTCGATTTTCTTAATCCAGTAATTCGTATTCGATTTAGGGATACGGTAGTATTTGCATCCTTCATGGGCATGCCAGAAACATCCATGTATAAAGACAACCGTCTTATACTTTGGTAGAATAACATCGGGTTTCCCAGGCAGTTTCTTATCATGCAATCTGTAGCGGAAACCTTTGCTGTACAAATACCTCCTGACAATCATTTCAGGAGCAGTGTTCTTCGATCTTATCTTGGACATCATCTTGCTGCGTTCTTCTATTGTCAATGTATCTACCATTAGCAAGTCCCCCCTGCCCGTTAGATAATCCATTGCACGAATCCAGCATTTCTGCAAGTTTAGTTGCAATAGTCCTTGCCATTATCGGTGGTACTGCGTTTCCAACTTGCTGATATTGCGAATCCTTGCTTCCTATAAATACATAATCATCAGGAAAGGATTGAAGTCTGGCTGCTTCGCGAATGCTTATTGCTCGTGAAATTGTTGGGTGAATCCACATTGATTTGCGTACATTTGTAACTGTTCCAGAAGGCTTACCATATTCAAGTCTTAAATATATTGAATTCTGTGTTCTTTCCGGTCGAGTGTACGTATTCTCAATTAAGCTGCGATCTAGATCATGGAAGTTCTGTCCTTGCCCCAAAGCTTCAAAACGTTTTTTGGCAGTCTCTCGTGTTTCCGTAGCTACGTGATTGCTTAACAGTGACGCATTGCGTAGCTGTCTTGTAAGCTCTGTTGCTTGAAATTCATTAGTTAGTGGGATTGGATCATCCTCTGTATTAAAAACCGGAGCTATATGCTCTAAATCTTGTATTGCATCATACACAGTATGATACTCTGCTTCTTTATATACTCTCGAAGGTAATTCTGGTTGAAGATGCAAGTCTTTTCTTAACCCAACAGCAATATATCTTTCACGAAGTTGCGGTACCCCAAACCATGCAGCATTGAGCACACCATCATCTATGTGATACAACTGCCCCAGCCTTTTGCCAATGTAATCAATGACCGAGTATGAACTAGCCTCTACATGCACGCCTCTTTGATCTATTCTTAAGTCGTGTATAGCTATATTGTTATCCAACAGTTCTTTTGCATGCATCATTAGGCGTTGAACACTGAGATAATTCAACATTTCATGTTCCGCTTCTTCAAATACAATTTCCTCTCCAGCATATCTAATAAATGTATTAAGTGAAGCTTGCTCAAAATTAATATATTGTCTTGAAATAGCTTGGCTTCTCTTAGGCAGTGCTGAGATATGATTTATACATTGCTTTCCTTTGCTTAGAGCCTTCTCCCTTGTCTCTTCCTTCCTAGAGTTTTTATGCAACATTCTTAACGCATAAAACACCTTGTCAGGCAAAATCAATTCATTTAAAATAGCTGGATCAAACAAATAATCATTAATATCGGCCACAGGGCATTCTGTTTCTAGCAGACAAATCGTTTCGTTGCGAGTGGTTATTCCTAGTTGCTCAAATTCAACTCCATCATTATGTGCACAATAGAACCGGTGAATATCCGACTTAAGCATCCGAACATTCTCCATCACAAAAGCTTTTGGTTTCAGATTGAGAATCACTTCAACATACTTCTTAACCAGGCTATTGTTTTGACTAATGATATGATTTCGTTGACGATTTGCATTTGAGAATCCTTGGCAAGGGGGTCCTCCAACAACTACATCAAATTCTCCATACAAACGCTTGAATAAGTCGTAGTCAGTTATATCCAAGATATCACTAAGGACTTCTGTATTCTCATGATTGCGTTCATACGTTGCTTTTGCATAGTCATTTTTTTCGACTGCGACAGCAATATTATATCTTCCTGTCTGCATAAAACCCAAACTCATGCCGCCCGCACCTGCAAACAAGTCTAATAGTCTATACACAACTTACCACCTCTTTTCAAGCGTCCTTCCAACCTTCAATAATAACCCTTTCAAGCAAAGAAAGCAACTTTTGGCTATGTATTGAGTTTGGCAACTTCGCAGGCATATTGCAAGCTATTTTCAAAGCCTCTGCCTCCATGTGATAAGGTATTTGCTTTTCAAGAATAAATGAGTATACTTTTCTCCAGTATTCTGCTCCGTAATTTACCACTCTTGTCTGTGCCTCAATGCCGCTAACAATTTTCTGATCCTTGCGGGCTCTGCGAACCTCTGTTTTATCATCTCCTGAAGCAATAAGAACCGATTTTATTTCTGTATCAAGAGTAATATTCAAACCTTTTACTCTATTCCAACAGGCTTCTCTTTTGCACCATTGTGTTACGTTAGCAACAGCTCGTGAAGGATCGGTAATAGAATCAAGTACTGCTTTGGCTAGTTTGTTTAATTGGCTTGTAAGAACATTCGGTACTTCTTGTTTATTCCAGATAATCTGCAAATCCAAAACATACATCGGATATTGTTTTTTTACCAAATGTACCAGTAAAGCAATTGAGTAGGTTACAATGTTGGCACGATATCCAAGTTCATACCATGACTGATGAGTAACCAGCTTTTCGACATGCTTGAATAGAATATAAAAGG
This sequence comes from Paenibacillus jiangxiensis, assembly GCF_046098255.1. Classification (NCBI taxonomy): domain Bacteria; kingdom Bacillati; phylum Bacillota; class Bacilli; order Caryophanales; family Paenibacillaceae; genus Paenibacillus; species Paenibacillus jiangxiensis. Next base: position 1,808 of record NZ_JBJURI010000014.1, on the reverse strand, counting down.
AGATTGATTCTTGAAAAAACCTTTCATTGAAGGAATCCTCTGAAAGCTGCCATTCATTATCAATCCATTCAGCGAACTCTCTAAAATTGGACTGAGCCCCTTTGCTGACAACGTGAGGCAACCCTCGCCATGTATTACGAGCTTTTGCCAGATCTGTTTTAGTAATAAGCTGATACTTAGGATTTTGTGTAAGGAAACGATTGCGTTCTGCTTTAGTCATACGCATTTGAGTTTGAAGATATTGCCCTCTAGCCCGTTCATAAAACCAACGAGTATCATGTTGAGAACCCCCTGTTGCTGGAGCAAACAGCCTGCGTGAGATCTGTTCCATACGTATATGAAAGGGATGCGTTGAAAAGAAGTCAGCATCGCTGATCTTATTTTGGCTGTTTGACGACTTTGAAATCTTTTGCATTAGATTATGCGTTTCATCAGGTTCAGCTTTGATTTCAGTAAGTTTCATTTGTACACTAATCCCATCAATATTAGCTTTATCTTTATAACGTGCACTAGATAGCGAGGCTGTTGTTTGCCCTCCATTAATAATTTGAAAATCACTAACGTAGGTAATGAATCTCCCCTCGGGTTTTTCTTCTACTACTACATCCACTGCGGTTGCTGCAATTCCATTGTTGAACGCAAAAAACATTTTGGGAGAATTCAGGATTGTCTCCCGTATCTTTTTGTTTACTGCTACTTTTGTGCTCAAAAATGACCGAACATTGCCCTCAAGTAATTGCGAGCCAAATTGATCATATATATCGGCTACTACTGAACCGGGAATTACGCACAAAAAAGAACGATAGGAATTGTCTCCAAAATTGCTCGCATCAAGACAAGGGATGCCGCTAGCAGTGTACTGCATAAAATTAATCTCAACGCTTTCCCGGCCAGATTCAGCCAAAAACATTTTATAAAGACGCTCAACATCCCAGATCTGAAATTCTACGCTTACTCCTTCAAATTCTTTGACCGGGAAGCTTTCAATTCGGCCACTCATTAATCCATCAGTAAATAGCAGAACACGATACTTCCGAATGCGTTCCTTATTGGTTCTCAATATATCAACTAAATCTGCTGCCGAACTACTTATCTCAATTTTGTCATACAATTTATTATTGAAAGTCTCTTCAACAAACCGAAGAGGCCACTGAAATATTTGCTCTGCTTCTGACCGAGTGAGTCTTCTCTCAGCATCATTTCCGAGGTAGTCTGCCACAATAAGGTTCATAGTATAATCAAACTCATCCAATGCGTATCCGTCAATTCTCAACTTACGGTTCCGCAATCCTGAGCCTAAATAGAAGGAGGCTTCAAAATCCGGAAGCACTTCAGCACTTACAAGATAGTTTGAAACAATTCCAACAAAGGCCGCACTTGAACCCTCGCCATAGGCTGCAGCAGTTGAACGAACATCCTCGAGAAATTCTTTTCTAAAATCCTGCAGATCCATATGGCACCTCCAAATTCATCACTGAATTCTCCAACTCTCAATAGCTGGTATACTAATGTTATAGCTTGCTGCTGCAATTTGAGTAGGGATATTACTGTTAATTAGTTTAGGAAAACTATCATCTACTCTATAGCCCTGATTCCCGCCGAGCCTATACCAGTATTCTTTATATTCCAATGAATCTATGAACCCTATTCGCAATAGCTTGTCGTTGAATAGATCGAGAGTTGCTTGGTAGCTTTTTAAAACTCCTCGTATATCATCTACTTTGCTCAGCATGGATCGGCTACACTTGATTGGACAAGAAAAATAAGGGCTTGTAGAATAAACCTATCATGTTAAGGAGCGGATCTCT
>NZ_JBJURI010000013.1:0-156352 GCF_046098255.1 Paenibacillus jiangxiensis | reverse complement strand
ACGGAAGCATTCAAATCTAAAATCAGGTTTCGGCCTGTTACTCACTCGTTGCTCAGTTTTGAGAGCTCAAATGCTCTTATCCGTTTGGTGGCGATGGCGGAGGGGTTCCACGCGTACCCATCCCGAACACGACCGTTAAGCCCTCCAGCGCCGATGGTACTTGGACCGAAGGGTCCTGGGAGAGTAGGACGTTGCCAGGCAGATCCCTTCGGGGAAGGATACATATTGGGGCCCTTAGCTCAGCTGGTTAGAGCGCACCCCTGATAAGGGTGAGGTCGGTGGTTCGAGTCCACTAGGGCCCACCATTTTAATTTGATAGATTCTCTGTATGGGGCTATAGCTCAGCTGGGAGAGCGCCTGCCTTGCACGCAGGAGGTCAGGGGTTCGATCCCCCTTGGCTCCACCATTATTCCCTGATAGCTCAGTCGGTAGAGCACTCGACTGTTAATCGAGTTGTCACAGGTTCGAGTCCTGTTCGGGGAGCCATTCTTGCATATTACTGATTTAATTATATAGGAAGTTGGCGGCGTAGCTCAGCTGGCTAGAGCGTACGGTTCATACCCGTGAGGTCGGGGGTTCGATTCCCTCCGCCGCTACTCGGAGAGATACCCAAGTGGCTCAAGGGGACCCTCTGCTAAGGGGTTAGACTGCGTAAGTGGTGCGAGGGTTCGAATCCCTCTCTCTCCGCCAACTCGTTTTTGACAGGCTTGACCTGTTTGATATATGTAATCAGTATTCTTATTAATAAGGCCCGTTGGTCAAGGGGTTAAGACACCTCCCTTTCACGGAGGTAACAGGGGTTCGAATCCCCTACGGGTCATATGGAGGCTTAGCTCAGCTGGGAGAGCATCTGCCTTACAAGCAGAGGGTCGGGGGTTCGATCCCCTCAGCCTCCACCATATTTTAATATCGCGGGGTGGAGCAGTTCGGTAGCTCGTCGGGCTCATAACCCGAAGGTCGCAGGTTCAAATCCTGCCCCCGCAATTGCTTTCAATTAAAGAAAGTGCCTCTGGAACCGTGGTGTAGAGGCCTAACATGCCTGCCTGTCACGCAGGAGATCGCGGGTTCGAATCCCGTCGGTTCCGCCATTATTGTCATAGCTTCAGGGATGGTTCTGTGTGAACTCGTCAATGCAAATCTTTGTTAGGACAAGCTTCATGTACAAATGAAAATCCCAATTGGGAGCCATTAGCTCAGTCGGTAGAGCACCTGACTTTTAATCAGGGTGTCGAAGGTTCGAGTCCTTCATGGCTCACCAGTTTTCAAAACAAAATGCGGACGTGGCTCAGCGGTAGAGCATCGCCTTGCCAAGGCGAGGGTCGCGGGTTCGATTCCCGTCGTCCGCTCCATTGTTTGTCCCCTTAGCTCAGCTGGATAGAGCGTTTGACTACGAATCAAAAGGTCGGGAGTTCGAATCTCTCAGGGGACGCCATTATAACTTCATGGAATCACTAAATCCACTGGCTGGATTTGAACGAAAAAGTCCGTAGGTATTTCTCAAGGGACGTAATCGCGATTTAAGGTAACAGAACATTTCTTAATTAAATAAGCCGGTATGGCGGAATTGGCAGACGCGCGCGACTCAAAATCGTGAGGGAAACCGTGGAGGTTCGAGTCCTCTTACCGGCATTTATAACGGGACGTAGCTCAGCTTGGTAGAGCACCTGGTTTGGGACCAGGGGGTCGCATGTTCAAATCGTGTCGTCCCGATTCATAAATAAAAAAAGAAATCCGTCAAAGCTTTTGGCGGGTTTTTTTTGTTAAAATTTCAAGAAGTATAAACTACCTGGTATAAGCTTCCTGAAATCGTAAGAAAACTGCCGCTAAACGCGGTCTGTCTTCTGTGAATATACGTCGATTAGATGTTTTTCTTATCATCTTTTTTAAAACGTATAAAGCCAGGTTCCCTCGGTCACACTAACACAAAAAGTGGGATAGAAGGGATTCATGTGAACCGACTCAAACTGAAAAAACAGTTCAGACGCCGTTGGAGACAATGGAGAAGAGCATTGTGGACTTTCTTTGTGGCGGGCGCTGCAGCTTTTGCTTTTTATACGGTTATACTGTCTGATAATCTTGAGGATCTTCTGACAGGTGAGGGGCCAGCCGTAATGGAGGTCATGGGGCAAGTCGAAGAGGGAGACTTTAAGAACGAGCTTTCCCGGCAGCAGCAGAAATTTATTGAAACGGTGCGGACTACCGGGTTAAGCAGAGAAGTCCGTATGCTTACCAACTATGTATGTGGGACGGAGACTTCGCTGCTTGGCATCTATCAGGCTGAGGATCTGGCCTCCCTGCTGACACAGCATCCGGATTGGAGCGGCCGTTTGAACGCAAAGGGTGAAGTGTGGCTGGAACGGGAGGTAGCAGATCTCTCCCCGGTATGCAAAAAAAATTCGTATATGGGCATCGGCTCCGGAGGGCAGTTAACTCTGTTTGAAGGTCCACCGCAAAAGGAAAAGGTGATCCGTACCTTTTTTCAACTCGATATAGGCAGTATGGAAACGTCTTTGCCGGAGGGTGTTTTTCAGCAGTTGCGGGACGGAATCCGGATCCAGGATATTGAGGAGTATAACAGTGTGATCTCAACCTTCAGCGATTATGCGGTGGAGCAGACTCGTAAAGTGATGGGTCAGGAATACTAAAAAATTCACACTCAGGAGAGACGCGGAAATGCGTCTCTCTTTTGCTGTGTACAGAAAGAGGAAAGTTTTTCGCCTGTAGGAAGCAAACATTTGTTATAATGGAGTGAACAATACATATGTTCGCTTTTGTACACAGGGGAGAGATGGTTTTGCGCATTTTGGGAATCGATCCGGGGATTGCGATTGTAGGCTTCGGATTTGTCGTTAAAGAGGGAAGCAGGGTGATTCCGGTTCAATACGGATGCATTCAGACGGAAGCCCATACACCGGAGGAAGAACGTTTGCTGCAAGTCTATGAAGGCATGAAGCAGCTGATTGATAAATACAAGCCCGATGCTGTCGCATTGGAAAAGCTTTTTTTCAACCGGAATGTCACCACCGCAATGACTGTCAGCCAAGCGCGCGGAGTGCTTGTACTTGCAGCTGTTCAGAGCGGTCTCCCGGTTGCCGAATACACGCCGATGCAGGTCAAGCAGGCCATCGTAGGTTATGGCAAAGCAGAGAAGCAGCAGGTGCAGGAGATGGTTCGCATGTTCCTGAAGCTGCAGGCTGTACCCAAGCCGGATGATGTGGCTGATGCTCTGGCCGTGGCGATATGTCACGCGCATTCTTATACTTTAAATTCCAAACTGAATGAGGTATTGCGGAAATGATTGACTTTTTACGGGGACATGTTGCCCATTTGGAGAATGAATATATCGTACTGGACGTGCAGGGGGTCGGATACCGTGTATTTTGCCCTAGTCCTTATGCCTTCGCCAAAGCCGAAGGAGCTGTGACGGTGTATACACACCACCACGTAAGGGAAGATGCAATTCTGCTGTTCGGTTTTCCTACCCGTGAAGAGCAGCAGCTGTTCCGGAAGCTAATTGAAGTATCGGGGATCGGGCCGAAGGTTGCATTGGGCATATTGGGAGGCGGAACGCCAGAGCATGTGGTATCTGCTATTTATCAGGAGAATATTACATTTCTGACGAAATTGCCAGGAATCGGTAAAAAGACGGCGCAGCGCATGATTCTGGATCTGAAGGACAAGCTGGACGGCATCGGCTCGGCTGCGATGGCCACTGGATTGTTTGCACCACCGCCATCCGCCGATGAGGGGGAAGGCTCATACTGGAGCGAAGCTCGCGAGGCTCTGAAAGCATTGGGCTATACGGATGCAGAACTGGACAAAGCATGGGCCAAGATGAAGAAAGATACTTCGCCGGACGACTCTGTAGACATCCTAATGAAACGGGCGCTGCAGATGCTGTTCGCAGGTTAGTCGGTAAGACTGACAGCAGAATAGGAGCGATGCCATATGGAAGACCGGATTATTTCGGCGAATTTAATGATGGAAGACCAGGCGGTGGAGCTGAGTTTGCGTCCCCGCTTTTTGAATGAATATATCGGACAGAACAAAGTTAAGGAAAATCTCAAAATCTATATCGAAGCGGCCAAAATGCGCAATGAAGCGCTCGATCATGTGCTCTTGTATGGTCCGCCAGGGCTGGGGAAAACGACGCTGGCCAACATTATCGCCAACGAATTAGGCGTGAATTTGCGGACGACATCTGGTCCGGCCATTGAACGACCTGGCGATCTGGCTGCCCTGCTCACTAACCTTCAGGAAGGTGATGTCCTCTTTATCGACGAGATTCACCGGCTGCATAGAACCGTTGAAGAGGTAATGTATCCGGCCATGGAGGATTTTGCTCTGGATATTATGATCGGTAAAGGTCCCAGCGCACGTTCTGTCAGACTGGATCTGCCTCCTTTCACTTTGATAGGAGCAACGACGAGGGCAGGCCTGCTGTCCGCTCCGCTGCGCGACCGGTTTGGCGTAATCAGCCGTCTGGAGTTTTATACGACGGACGAGCTTGCTTTTATTGTATCGCGCGGAGCTGATATTCTCGGAATCGAAATTGTTGGCAATGCCGCCGAAGAAATTGCCCTGCGGTCGCGCGGAACACCGAGGATTGCCAACAGGCTGCTCAAGCGGGTCAGGGATTTCGCGCAGGTACAGGGGGACGGAGTGATCACCCCAGCTGTTGCCGAAGAAGCGCTCCAGCGTCTGCAGATCGATCCGCGCGGGATGGATGAGATTGACCATAAAATGCTGAAAGCGATGATATTGAATTTTCGCGGAGGTCCCGTAGGGCTTGATACCATTGCGGCAACCATCGGAGAGGAAAGTCAGACGATCGAAGATGTATACGAGCCATATCTGCTGCAGATTGGCATGCTGCAAAGAACACCGCGCGGAAGGGTTGCTACGCCGGCGGCCTACGCTCATTTGGGGCTGCCTATGCCTGAAGGGAACTGAGCTTGTTTTTGAAAGACAAGGTATCAAGTCATCTAAGGTCGAAGCCGATAAAACGCGGTATGCAATGTTTGGGGAGGAATATGGCGGAAATGAATAGATGGATGCGTTATATCGTGCTTGGGGCGGCTGTATTTATGTCCACAGGCAGCTTGTATAATCCGGCTTATGGGGATACCGCACAGGATTCCATACGAGTTGCTTTATTCGCTGATCTTGGGAGTACCTATAAATCAACTGTTCCTGCCGTTACATTGAAATCGGATGGCGACTGGAGCGCGGGAGAGGGAACAGGCGAGGATTACCGGGCCTGGGTTCATCTTCCCTCAGGACAATCGGTTCGGTTCAGCGTCGACGGGTTTCGGGTAAAGGTCATGGAAACGGGGGATTATCAGGCGGCAGCAGCTGCCTCGAAGGTCCTGCAAGGCACGAGTGATAAGCCGATCCTATTTACCGATTCGAAAAACGGAAGAACCGTCTATCAGCTCTACACCGGCATGTATGCCAGCGCAGAGGCGGCTCAGACGGCCGCAGCCAGAGTAGCAGCGTCTGCTGCTGCCCAGTTAGGCGGTCAGACGCCGACGGCAGCAGGCAATCTTCATTTGACGGCAGGCACATTCGCTGATGAGCAGGAGGCGGGCAGGGTCAAAAGCGATGTCCAGTCGGCCGGATTTGATGCGTATACAGTGCTGCTCTCCAGCGGTGATTATGCAGTATGGGTCGGTGAGGCAGCATCCGGAAGCCAGTTGGCCGGTATCCGTAAAGCAGTAACCGGAGCTCTGCCGGACATGATCTTGTCGGAGGCGGACTTATCGGAGCCTGCTCTCATCATCCGCCAGGATGCAGGTACGGAGGGTGGCAGTGCGAAGGGTATGCGCCATTATGTGCTGAGCGGTCCGGATAACGGAAAAGTTATGATTCATGGCGATGGAGCGGCCATACAGGTTGCCGAGAGATCACAGCGTACATACCGCGGCGATTTTGAAATCAGCAAACAGTCCGGACAGCTGGCGCTGGTGAATGAACTGCCTATAGATCAATACCTGTATTCCGTAGTGGGGGCGGAGGTCTATGCATCCTGGCCGAAGGAAGCCCTGAAGGCTCAGGCGGTAGCTGCACGCAGCTACGCGCTGTTTCAAAGCAACAAATTTAAAATAGCGGATGTTGTGGATACAACGCTCAGCCAGGCCTATAACGGGATAACCAGCGAGAATGAGAAGGTAAGCGACGCTGTGGATGCCACCTCCAGAGAAGTATTGATGAGCGGAGGCGAAGTGGTTGAAGCCGTCTTTTCCGCCAACGCCGGCGGTGCCACTGCCGATCCGTCGGAAGTATGGAACGGGGAAGTCTCAGTGTTTTCCAGTGTGGACAGTCCCGGGGACGAGAGCGCCCAGGAAGGAACCAAGATGTGGTATCATGTGCTGCTGGACAATGGTAAAACAGGCTATGTCAGGGAGGACAACGCAAGAGAGGTTGAAGACACTACCCAGGCAGGGCTTGCTAAAATGACCGTGACGTCCGACAGCACCAATGTGCGGCCGATCCCGCAAATTCAGTCGGATGTGGCGGTTGTGGCCCAGATGAATCCCGGGGACGAAGCGGTGGTGCTTGGCAAGGTGCCGGAGTCCGGAAGCTACGCCTGGGTAAGAGGGCCGTTTACATCGGATCAGCTTCTCAAATCCATGCAGGGCAAAATTACCGGAACGCTTCCTGGAGAAATTCAGCATTTGGACGTAACGGAGCGGGGGCCTTCCGGCAGAGTTATGGAAGTGGAAGCGAACGGAAAGCCTTTGAGTGTAAAATATCCGGATATGTACCGCTCGGCAATGGGGAGTCTGCCAAGCACGAAGTTTGATATTAGCGGAACAGGCAGTTATACTGTATTAGGCGCTGACGGGGAAACGAGCCACATTAGCGGCACAGCAGGGGCTGAGCTGATTTCCGGCAGCGGAGAGAGCACATGGTCCGGCAGTGGCATGGTTGTAATGAACGGGTCCCATGAAGCCCGTGTGATTGACAAGGAGCAGCGCTTCATCTTTACCGGCCAAGGCAACGGGCATGGTCTCGGCCTGTCCCAATGGGGAGCCAAAGGGATGGCGGATGAAGGGTATGATTATAAGGAAATTTTGCAACACTATTACCAGAATGTTTCTATAGTTAAGGAATGAAGACATAAATGGATGTAAACTTATATGATTTTCATCTGCCGGAGGAGCTGATTGCGCAGACACCGCTCAAGGAGCGGAGCTCCTCCAGGCTGCTGACGTTAAACAAACAAAGCGGTGAAATCGGGCATCATACGTTCAAGGATATTGTGAATTTTCTGAATCCGGGAGATACCCTGGTGTTGAATGATACAAGGGTTATTCCTGCCCGCCTTTATGGGGTCAAGGAGGATACAGGCGCGAAGGCTGAAGTGCTGCTGCTCAAGAACCTGGAGGGTGACCGGTGGGAAGCGCTCGTAAAGCCGGGCAAAAAGCTGAAGAAGGGCACTGTGATCCTTTTTGGTGATGAATTGAAGGCTCGGATTGAAGAAGAGGGCGACATGGGTGCCAGAATTATCACTTTTGTTTATCAGGGCGTGTTTCAGGAGATTTTGGACCGGCTTGGGCAAATGCCGCTGCCGCCATATATCCGCGAGAAGCTGGATGATAAGGAACGCTACCAGACTGTATACGCTAGGCACGAAGGATCTGCCGCCGCCCCAACCGCAGGATTGCATTTTACGGAAAAGCTGCTGGACGAAATCCGCAGCCGCGGGGTGTCCATCGCGTTCGTGACGCTTCATGTCGGTTTGGGTACTTTTCGTCCCGTGTCCGTAGAGGTGGTAGAAGAGCATGAAATGCATGAGGAATATTACTCCTTGTCCAGGGAGACGGCCGAGCTGTTGAATGAAACGAAGGTACGGGGCGGCCGGATCGTAGCGGTCGGAACGACCAGCTGCAGAACGCTTGAGACGGTGGGAAGCGCGTGCGCGGGCGGTCCGCTTAAAGAAATGAGCGGCTGGACCAATATTTTCATGTATCCGGGCTATGAATTTAAAGTGGTCGATGCGCTGATCACCAACTTTCATTTGCCAAAGTCCACACTCGTAATGCTGGTTAGCGCTCTTGCCGGTCGCGAACATATCATGACAGCCTACCAGGAGGCGATTGACCGCAAATACCGGTTTTTCAGCTTCGGGGATGCCATGTTTATTTATTAATGATAACCCTAGAGGAGTATATATAATGTCACCTGCTATTACTTATGAACATATCAAAACGTGTAAACAGTCCGGTGCAAGGCTTGGAAGAGTGCATACGCCGCACGGTGTGATCGAGACTCCAGCCTTTATGCCGGTGGGGACACAGGCCACTGTCAAAACAATGAGCCCTGAAGAGCTGAAAGAGATGGATGCCCATATTATTCTGAGCAATACGTATCATCTTTTCCTTCGCCCGGGCCATGACATCGTCAGGGAAGCCGGCGGACTGCATAAATTCATGAACTGGGACCGTCCGATTCTGACAGACAGCGGCGGTTTCCAGGTGTTCTCGTTAAGTGAAATGCGTAAAATTACCGAGGAAGGCGTTGAATTCCGTTCCCATCTGAACGGGGATAAGAAGTTTCTCTCCCCTGAAGTCGCCATGGAAATTCAAAATGCGCTCGGGTCGGATATTATGATGGCTTTTGACGAATGTCCTCCATATCCTGCGGATTACGACTATGTAAAAAAATCGCTGGAACGTACGAGCCGATGGGCGGAACGGTGTCTCCAAAGCCATGCCCGTCCCCAGGATCAAGGACTGTTTGCGATTGTTCAGGGCGGCATGTATGCAGATCTGAGAAAACAAAGTGCGGCCGATTTGACTTCCATGGATTTCCCGGGGTATGCTATTGGTGGACTGAGCGTAGGCGAACCGAAGCATATGATGTATGAAATGCTGGAGTCTACCGTGCCGCTGCTTCCTTCAGGCAAGCCTCGCTACCTGATGGGAGTGGGATCGCCTGACGCATTGATTGAAGGCGCTATCCGCGGTGTCGACATGTTTGACTGCGTGCTTCCAACCCGTATTGCCCGTAACGGCACGACAATGACAAGCCAGGGACGTCTCGTGGTGCGGAATGCCCAGTATATGCGTGACTTCGGTCCTCTGGATCCCGCCTGTGACTGCTACACATGCAGAAACTACTCGCGCGCTTATTTGCGTCATTTGATCAAAGCTGACGAAACCTTCGGTCTCCGGCTGACCACTTATCACAACCTGTATTTTCTGCTGAACCTGATGCGCAATGTAAGACAGGCCATCATGGAGGACAGGTTGCTGGACTTCAGAGACGAATTTTTCGAGCAGTACGGTCTTCATGATAATGAAAAAGGATTCTAAACAAGCCATGCAATGATGCTTTAAACCTTGAAAGGGGGGAAAATATAATATGTTGAATTTTGCAGCAGCGGCTGCCGGTGGTGGGACCAATAACCTCTTGGGCATGGTACTGCCGTTCGTTCTGATGTTTGCTATTTTCTACTTCCTGCTTATCCGACCACAGCAAAAGAAACAGAAGCAGCGTAACGCCATGCTGGGTGCTTTGAAAAAAGGGGATAAGGTCGTCACCATCGGGGGACTTCATGGAACCATTGTAGAGATTACAGACGATATTGCGGTTCTGCGTGTGAACGACGTTACCAAGCTGACCTTCGACCGCAGCGCCATCAGCTCAGCAACGGTTGTAAACGAGAAAGCAAGCGAAGCAAGCAAATAACCAGGCCATAGAAAAAACCGAGCTCTTCTTTGGGAGAGTCCGGTTTTTTTGTTTCAATTATGAAACAAGCAAGCTCTATTCAGGATGTTTTACTCAGGTTGATCCCCAGCATTCCTCCAAAAGCACCAAGAATAAAGGCTGCGGACAAGTGCAACAGATCCTGTGCATTTACATGCGAATCCAAGGCCAAAAAGCCGATCACCAGAACGGCTATCCCGTAAACCACCCCCGTTAGTCCACCTTGATACCAGCCTTTTTTTCCGGATTTTCTGCCTGATACAAAACCGCCTGCCAGCATGGAGATGCCATGAATAATGTAGGTGAAAAGGGATAAGTCCTGTTCCTGCATGCCGGTGAGCCATAGCAGCAAGGACAGCACAAGCGCCCCGACCATCATCCACACAAAGGCATGGAACAGACCGGATAAAAGGGGGCTTGATACACGATTGGACCAACGGCGGATCAAATCCATTTTACTGACCTCCTCCGAAAATATCATATATCCCATTCTATGGCCGGGCAGCGGCAGATAGTACAAGCTCTGCTCTTCCGCCGCTACTTTTTCCATTAATTAAAATCAGATTTTCCGTATGTGACAACATAGTCAGGGTGAGAATACCAATACGCGTTCTGATCTCCCGAGTGGGGCACACAGGAGGATGAGATTTGCTATGGACCAAATAGGAATGCATATCTTCCGTACGGTGCTGATGTATGTGGTGCTGTATGTGATTATGAGGATCATGGGCAAACGGGAAATTGGCAAGCTGTCCCTGTTTGATCTGATTATTTCTATCATGATGGCGGAAATTGCCGTTTTTTCGCTGGAGGATATCCAGCGTCCTCTTTATAATGCGTTTGTCCCTCTGGCAACGCTTCTGATTCTCCAGATCAGCATAGCTTATATAAGTCTCAAAAACCGCAGCATACGGCTGTTGTTTGACGGAAAACCAGCGGTAATCATAGCCGGAGGTGAGCTGGACCGTGAAATGATGGCAAAGCAGCGCTATAATCTGGACGATTTGATGCTTCAACTGAGAGAGCAAAATATAGCCAGTATATCGGATGTCGATTATGCGATTCTGGAGACGAGCGGCAAGCTTACGGTGATCCCGAAAATAAACGGCTTTGGTGATACGGACAGCTCGCAGGGCGCAGCCCGTTCACCTGATGGCGGGGACGTTTCCTCTCCCATCAGGAAGGAGCTTGAGAAGTTCAAATATGAAGGGCTGCCCATTCCGCTCATTATGGACGGTAAAGTGCAGGACGCCAATCTTGAAAAGATAAACAAGACCAGATTCTGGCTGAAAAATCAAATTCAGCTTCAAGGACATAACGATTTCAAGGACATTTTTCTGTGTACCCTGGATCACAACGGCAAGCTGTACGTAAGTGCGGGGGACAAGAGGGAATAGCGACTTTTTGCCGGATATTCCTCTCAGGTTCTGAACCATCTCCGCACAATAGGAATGCGGTGCAACTGATCCCAGCTGATCATGCCTGTACAAGACATAAATACTAAGTACAGCACCATTCCGATCAGAGACGAAGTGATAAACTGCAGCCAAAGCGAGCCGTTGAAAGGATGGTTATAAACATACAACACGGCTCCTCCCATCAGAAGCATCCCGGCTACTGTTTTGAACCAGTCTCCCGGCTTCATCTGATAGCCGAGCAGCCTGCTTACACTGTATCCGTGCAGCAGGGTCACAGCCATGCTGTTTACGCATATGGCGGCCACGCCTCCATAGATTCCGTATTCGGGCCTGGAGGCAAGGGCGATGATCAATGCGATTTTAATAACAGCACCTGCTGCAGTATTCATGAGTGCCTGGCCGGGACGATTGAGCGCCTGCAGGGCAGCCTGCAGAGGGGATTGAATATAGATGAACAGGGCAAATGGAGCCATGAGCTTCAGCATTCCCGCGGCCTCTGTGCTGTTGTACAACAGCATGCACACCGGCTCGGCGAGCACGTACATTAATACGGCAAACGGAGCGCCGGCAACAAGCGAGAGCCGGAGAGACTGGTTCAGCCTGCTGTGAACAGCCGTCCAGTTCCCACCTGCGGCAGCTTCCGACAGGGAGGGAACGAGCGAGATGGCCAGAGAAGTGGTCAAGGCGCCGGGCAGGAGCAGTACCGGGATGATCATGCCCTGCATGGCTCCATACTGGGCGGTTGCCACGGCGGTTGCAATTCCTGCCGCTGCAAGGCTGCGCATCAGCACGATGGACTCCAGGAGGTAGGAAAATGAACCGACCAGCCTGCTGGCGGTCACCGGAATGGATAGGGACAGCAGAGGTCTAAGTATTTTTCCTTTTCCGGCATTGTTCCCTTTTGGTTGAACATCCCCATTTTCTGCAGGAGGGTCTTTATGATGCCTGGCGTACTGCCACAACAAAACGAACATGCCGATCAGTTCGCCGACCATTGCACCGAGCATGGCGCCGGCCGCAGCAAATTCGATTCCTTTGGGCATCAGCAGATACGAAAACCAGATGACGCAAACAATGCGGATGATGGTTTCGGCTATGGAAGATGCCGCGGATGGAATCATGTTTTGCTTCCCTTGAAAGTACCCGCGGTACACCGAGGATACCGCCACAATAACGATCATGGGTGTCATGCTGACAAAAGTGTGATACACACGGTTATCCGTAAGAATATGGTTTGTAATCCAGGGGGCGAAGACAAGGCAGAGAACGAGAAATAGCGTGCCCAGGGCAACCGTGAATTGGAGTGAAGTATGAAGGATTTGTCTTGAGCGCTCCGGGCGCCCCTCCGTCTCTGCTTCAGCGACCAGCTTGGCGACAGCCAAAGGGATTCCGCCTGTGATGAGCGTGACGATGACGATGAAAAACGGATACCCCTGCTGGTACAATCCGACACCTTCCGGACCGATGATACGGGGAAGCATAATGCGCGGAACGAAGCCTAGCAGCCGGTTGATGATGCCTGCGGCAAGCAGTATGATGGCTCCTTGAATAAAGGTTTGTTTTCTCAACCGCAACTCCCTCTTCCGTCAGATTTGGGCTGGACCTGCTTACAGCATGTAGTAAATGGATATGCCTAACCTGTCCCCTTTCATGACAAGCCTGTGAATATCCTGAATGGTAAATTAAGAAAGGCAGGCAATAGGAGTTGACGGAATGGCGGTTTACATTTATTGTTTGCATGTACGGTTTATGTTTAATAGCAAGGTTCGGGAGGTTAGGACATGGGCATGGAAGAGCTGGATGAACATTATCTGGAAGAAGTTGTTGAGATGCTTTGCCGCAGCAAGGCAGAAGAGCTTAGAATGGTAGGCTACGAGCATGTGACCAGCAAGGATGTCTGGGATTGTGTGAGCAGTAAGTACGAGAAAGAAGGAATCCCCCATTTGCATAAGCTTGTGAACGACATTCTTTCGCTGAAAGCGACCAGTTTCATGAACTATTTAACGATGTCCGCACTCCGGGGATCCACTTTCGAATAGGAAGGGGGTCTTTTTTGTGGTCAAATTGACTGCATTTGCTGAGGTGCTATAATAGGAATATTGAGAATTTGAAAGGGGATCATGGGACGGCATGAAGAGAGTGGTAAGTTTCATCCTGGTCGTGCTCATAACCGCTGGGGTTATGATCGGGACTAGCCCGGCCTTATTGCAAAGTTTAAAATTGGGCCTCGACTTAAAGGGAGGCTTTGAAGTTTTATACGAAGCTAAACCCATGCAGGGAGGACAAGCAGTAACGAGAGAATCGCTGATACAGACTGCCAAAAGCCTTGAGGCGAGAATCAATGCCATGGGGACCAGCGAACCTGAAGTAACTACGGAAGGGACTAACCGTATCCGTGTACGGATTGCTGGTGTGACCAATGAAGCGGAAATGCGTGAAATGCTGAAGAAACCGGCTCAATTGACCTTCCGCAGTGCGGCTGAGGGAGATAAGCCGGGAACTTACAGCAAAATTGAGCTGCGCGGTGAGGATTTTGTAGAAAACGGCGCTTCTGTTGTATCCAATTCTTTGAATCAGCCTGAAATCAGCATTAAAGTGAAGGACAGCGCCAAATTTGCTGAGTTAACCAAGCGGTTGACCGGAAAAGTGCTGGCCATTTATCTTGATGAGGAACTGCTTTCAGCTCCAGAAGTAAGACAACAGCTGACAGACGGCAACGCCTCGATTACAGGTAGTTATACTCGTGAAGAAGCAAACCGGATTGCCGATACCATTAATCTGGGTGCACTGCCACTCAGCCTTGCAGAGAAATATTCGCAGAGCGTCGGCGCTACATTGGGGCAACTATCCTTGCATCAGACAATTGTTGCGGGTCTGATCGCATCGGTTATCATTTTGCTGTTTATGATTCTGATGTATCGTGTTCCGGGTCTGATTGCCAGCTTCTGTTTGATTTTGCATACTTGGCTGGTGCTTGCCATCTTCTATCTTGGAGATTTCGTACTGACGCTGCCGGGGATTGCGGCCTTTGTGCTCGGGATCGGTATGGCGGTCGATGCGAATATCATTACCTATGAACGGATCAAAGAGGAAATTCTTAGCGGCAAATCCATTCGGTCTTCCATGGTTGCGGGGGGCAAGAACTCCTTCCGTACCGTAATGGACGCGAATATTACGACGATTATCGCAGGACTTGTCATGTTTGCGCTGGGTACGGGCTCCGTCAGAGGTTTTGCCCTGGTGCTGATCGTGGACATTGTCGTAAGTATCCTGACCAACGTGTTCTTCTCACGTTTCCTGCTCAATCTCCTGATCAAGGCTGATGTGATTAAGAAGCCTAAGTATTTCGGTGTAAAGGAGAGTGAGATTCGTGCGCTTTAATTGGAATTGGGATTATATGAAGGCCAGCAAGTATTTTTACGGATTCTCGATTGCGCTGGCTATTGTAGGTATTATATGCGTGTCCATCTTCGGACTTAATTACGGCGTCGATTTCCGTTCCGGGTCCAATATAGACGTGAATCTGACCAAGCCGGTTACCCAGGCCCAGATTCAATCCTTGCTGGATTCTCAGGGAATTGGGAAAGACGTCGATTACACGCCGGGCAATGACCGCTTTGGCATTCGCTTCTCCGAAGTGCTGACCGATCAGCAGGTCAATGAATTGAAATCCGCCTTTAACTCGAAGCTGGATCAAGGGGCTTCCTTCGAGGTCAATACCGTGGATACGGAAATGGCCAAGGAACTTGAGCGCAACGCCATTTACGCGATCTTGATTGCCTGTGTGGCGATCGCAATCTTTGTCTCCATCCGTTTCGAATGGCGCTTTGCCATTGCGGCGATTGTCTCGCTGCTGCATGACGCGATTCTGGTCATCGCCATCTTTGCCATTTTCCGGCTGGAGATCGATTTGACCTTTATTACCGCGATTTTGACGATTGTCGGTTTCTCGATCAACGACACGATTGTTATATTTGACCGTATCCGTGAAAATCTCCGCTTTGCCAAGAAAAAATCCAAGACAGATCTGGCGACTGTCGTCAACCAGAGCATTGCTCAAACGATGACCCGCTCCCTGGCTACTGTCTTTACGGTTTTTGTTGCATCGGTATGTTTGCTGATCTTCGGCGGTGCTTCCATCCGGATGTTCTCGCTCTCTATGGTTATCGGTCTGTTGTTCGGGGCCTATTCATCCATCTTTATCGCTGCGCCGTTGTGGCTTGGCTTGAAATCCAAGCAGAAGCCGCCCGCAGCCAAAGCGGCAAAACCGGCCAATCCATAAATGTAACTGAGCACAGGAAGCCGCGTCTGGAAGGGCGCGGTTTTCTAGTCCGTTCGTTTGTTCAAGGCAAGCACAGGAATGAGGGGGAACTGTTGTGAAAAGCGAACGTAGCCAGTCAGCGGAGACGGCGGCGTGGACAGGGATCGCCGGTGACCTGATATTGGCTCTTTTAAAAGGCGCTGCAGGATACGTTTCGGGCAGCAAGGCATTGATGGGCGATGGGCTGTATGCCGCATCGGATGCGGCTGCGGGTCTGGCCCGGCGTTTGAATGCCGGGAAGCCTGAATACAGCGGAGATAGAAAGAGCAATAACATTAATCCAAGGACGCGGCCAGCAATCTCTGTATTGTTTGCCGTTCTGCTATTAATGACCGGACTGGAGCTGGCAAGTACGGCCGTCCGGTCCCTGATTGCTGATGAGCCTTCCGTGCCGGGGATCTATGCTATGATTGCTGCATTAGCCGCGTTAGTCTTAAAGGAAGCTCTCTTTCAATTCCAATACAGAATCACCAAGAAAAAAGGCGAAGCGGAAGTTAATGTGCATATCAATGAACATCGTTTCTCTTTATATTCATCTTTAACAGCGCTTCTCGGGATGATCGGAGCCATGGCTGGCCAGGCATTCGGCCTGGATTTCCTTCTTTATCTGGACCCGGTTGCCGGTCTGCTGATCGCTTGCCTCGTGCTGCGCAAAGGTTATTCGCTGATTGTGCAATCCGTTCACGGCCCCCTTGTCGAGGAGCTTCGTGAAGAGGATGTCCGTCCATACATGGAGACGGTACAGAGGGTACGTGGTATAGTTACCGTAGAAAGCCTGATGGCACTGGAGCTTAGCGATACCATATCCATTGATGCTGTTATCAGCGTAAGTCCCCGCATTACTGTGCAGGAGGCACAGGAAATTGCGGACCGAGCCAAGACGCTGTTAATGACCCGTTTTGCCAGGGTAACGGACGTCAAAATCCAGTTTAGCCCGTATCAGTCGGTCTACCCGTACAAGACGAATCATGAACTGCCGGAGAATGATGTTTCACCGCTCATCCAGTGAGTGAAACGACGGCACGGAAAGTAAGGTGAAATCCAATGCTTCAATCGCAGTACTGCTGGAGAATTGCGGAGCCGGATTCTGCTGTCAGAGACGAACTGGCCCGTGAGCTGCAAATTTTTCCCCTGCTGGCTTCGCTGCTGGCCAATCGGGGAATAGACACATCTGAGTCGGCGCACCGCTTTTTGCATGGACGGGATGAATCGATGCATGACCCGCTTTTGCTGCTGGGCATGGATCGGGCAATCCCTCGTATACGGGAGGCGCTTGAGCGTAATGAACATATATTAATATACGGGGATTATGATGCGGACGGCGTATCCAGCACGGCACTTATGATTCATTTGATGAGACGATTGGGGGCTTCATATGACATTTATATCCCTCATCGCTCCAATGAAGGGTACGGCCTGCATAATCATGCTCTGGACTGGGCTCACCAGCAGGGTGTCAGCCTCGTCATTACTGTAGATACCGGGATCAGCGCGGTGGAGCAAATTGCTTATGCGGCAGCACTCGGGATGGATGTGATCGTGACAGATCACCACGAGCCGCCGGCTGTTCTGCCGGAAGCCTATGCGCTCATTAATCCGAAGATTCCCGGATGCCCTTATCCGTTCAAGGGGCTTGCCGGGGTCGGAGTCGCCCTCAAACTGGCGCAGGCCCTGCTAGAGGAAGTTCCGGCCCATTGGTTCGAGATTGCCGCGATTGGAACGGTAGCGGATCTGATGCCGCTCCATGATGAGAACAGGATTATCGTCCGCCGTGGAATCGAATCGATGAGAGCCTCTGCTTTTCCAGGCATTGAAGCGCTGCTGCAAATAAGCGGGGCAGAGATGGCGGCTGTCAGCTCTATCAATATCGCCTTCGCGCTGGCGCCTCGTATTAATGCGAGCGGACGGCTGGATCACGCCGGAAGAGCTGTAGCGCTCCTGACTACCGAAGATGCGGACGAAGCGGACAAGCTAGCCCACGAGCTTGATTTGCTCAACAAGGAACGCCAGCAGGTGGTGAACGATATCGTGCGCCAGGCCATTGAGATGCTGGAAGCCAAAATCAGCGGCTCCGGTCTTCCTTCGGTCATTGTAATTGCGGGAGAAGGCTGGAATGTAGGGGTTGTCGGCATCGTGGCATCCAAACTTCTGGAGCGTTATTATCGTCCGACGATTATTTTGGGTATAGATCCGGAGACCGGAAATTGCAAAGGCTCTGCCCGCTCAATCCCCGGGCTTGATATTTATGAAGCTCTGACGGATTGCCAAGAGCTGATGGACCATTTTGGCGGGCATCCTTCAGCCGCGGGCATGAGTCTGCATCGTGATGGGCTGGAGCAGTTTGAGCTGAGACTTCAGCGCTTTGCGGACGCCCGTTTGCTGCCTGAGCATTTTATTCCGGTTGCCGAGGTTGATGCGGAATGCAGGCTGAGTGAGCTGAACGTGAGTGTTGCAGAGCAGCTTGAGCTGCTGCAGCCATTTGGCATGGCCAATCCGTCTCCGCGCCTGGTGCTCCGCAAATTGCGGCTTCGTGAGACCCGGAAAATGGGCAAGGAAAAAACTCACCTGAAGCTGGTCATGGAGCAGGATGGCACTACACTGGATGCAGTTGCCTTTGGGCGCGGTGAGCTCGCGGATTTTCTGCAGCCAGGTTCCTTAGTGGATGTGTTGGGGGAATTGTCCATCAACGAGTGGAATGGCAAGCGTTCGCTGCAGCTTATGCTGCAGGATATCCAGGTAACGGCGCCGCAGGTGTTTGATTTCCGTGGAGAAGCAGATCCGGCGGGACTTATGGAACGCTGTATACGCATCTTTCACCAGGACAGTGCAGACCGCGCGCCTGTGGCTGCCGTTGTTGGTCCCTCTTCGCCTTTTCGCAAAACAAGCTCACTGAATGATGCCCGGATTTGGGTATATGATAAGAATACTGGCATCCTGCCGGAGAACGAATCGGAAGCCCTGGCCATTAAGGACACTGTGCGGACTTTGTTTTTGCTCGATCTTCCGGAAACCAGGGAACAATTTAATGCTTTGTGGACGCTATTTCCCAAGGTGGAGAATATCGTTGTCATGCATTCCAAAAATGGCTACCATGGCCGGCTGGAAGCGCCCGACCGTGAGCAATTCAAGCGCATTTACGTGCTTCTGAGAAAGTTGGGACCAGGCCCGCTTGAAGAAAAAACGATTCTTCCCGCCTTAAGCCGGCAGTGCTCGGTTTCCGTAAGAATGATGTCCAAGGTGCTGGAAGTGTTTGAAGAGCTCGGTTTTGTACATAGAGGGGGCGGGAAATTAAGCTGTGTCCCTAATCCGCCCAAACAAGAGCTGACCTCTTCGCACCGGTTTCATGAACTGAATGAAGCCGCCGAGATGGAACGTTATCTGCTGGATGCGGGAACACCCCAACTGACCAGCTGGATGATGTCCAGGCTGAAAGGGGCTTCCTGAGCCGAAACGCTTCATTTTGTCTCATAAAATAATGATATTGCTGCATGCTTCAGCTTTTCTTTAAGATTTCTATTTCAGGTAGGAGGACCTATTTTGGACTATAAACAGTATATTCGTGTTATTCCTGATTTCCCGCAGCCGGGTATCAGCTTCAAAGATATTACAACATTGTTGAACCGGGGAGATATTTACCGCCAGGCGATTGACGAGCTGAAAGCGATGGTATCGGATTTAAAGATCGATCTGATTGCCGGACCTGAAGCGAGAGGTTTTGTGGTAGGCGCTCCCTTGGCTTATGCCTTGGGCGTAGGCTTTGTTCCCATTCGTAAAAGCGGTAAGCTGCCGGGCGAAACGGTTGAAGTCGGTTATGACCTGGAATACGGAACAGATAAGCTGGCCATGCACAAGGATGCCATTAAGCCGGGACAAAATGTGCTGATCGCGGATGATCTGCTCGCTACAGGCGGGACCATCTCCACCTCCGTCAATCTGGTCCGCCAACTCGGCGGCAATGTGGCAGGGGCTGCCTTCTTGATCGAGCTGGCCGAGCTGAATGGGCGTGCCAAACTGCCTGATGTGGACGTATTTTCAATGGTAACCTATTAAAAAAAGCTTTTCATGATGAAGCGCCCTTTATATTCACCGCTTTTCCCGGGAAATATAAAGTTGAAATAAACACCAAAAAAGCCTCCGGTCTTCTCATTGAGGAAACCGGGGGCTTTTTGCATGTACGGATGGGATCAATCCGGTGTTTTCTCCACAAGGGGCTTATCGGTTTTTTCGTTGGACAAGCCCATGACTTCAAACAGCTTGAACAGCAGGCTGAGCAGGATGCCCACTACTGTTGCCAAAGCCATCCCTTTAAGCTCAACGGTCCCCAGCGACAATTTGACACCGCTGATACCGACAACAAGCACAAGGGTGGCCAATAGCATATTGGTCGCTTTGGAGAAATCGACTTTCTGCTCCACGAAGATACGCAGTCCGGATGCAGCGATGACACCGAACAGCAGCAGCGATACGCCGCCCATGACCGGGGTGGGGATGTTGGCGACAACCGCCGAGAACGTTCCGGAGAAGGAGAGCAATATTGCAATAATGGCCGCACCTCCGATGACCCATATAGAATATACTCTGGTAAGCGCCATGACTCCGATATTTTCCCCGTAGGTCGTATTCGGTGTGGAGCCCACAAAGCCGGAGATAATGGTTGAAATTCCGTTCCCAAGCAGGGAACGATGCAGGCCGGGGTCTTTGGACAAATCCTTACCGACGATATTACCCGTTACCAGCAGGTGGCCGATATGCTCTACGATCACAACAAGGGACACCGGCAAAATGGTCAGAATGGCAGTCATATTCCAGGTAGGCGTCGTAAC
This sequence comes from Paenibacillus jiangxiensis, assembly GCF_046098255.1. NCBI lineage: Bacteria > Bacillati > Bacillota > Bacilli > Caryophanales > Paenibacillaceae > Paenibacillus > Paenibacillus jiangxiensis. The sequence continues at coordinate 136,076 of NZ_JBJURI010000013.1, read as the reverse complement.
GGTTGGAAAATCCAGAAAATGCGCTGCCGCAATATTTCCCGTATTTACCATTCCCATCGCATAAGCCAGCAAATAACCGACAATAATGCCAAGCAGGATATGTATGATTTTTGCAAAGCCGCGAAACAGGACGGCCCCAAGTACGGTGACGGCCATCGTCACCAGTGAAAGCGTGATGCTCTTCGGATCAGGCGTCCAGGCCTGAGTTGGATCCGTATTGATAAAACCGGCCATGCCGGCCGCAACCGGAACGAGCTCAAGGCCGATCAATGCCACGATGGCTCCCATGACAGCCGGAGGGAACACAACATCCAGCCATGCCGTGCCGGCAAATTTTACAATAAGAGCCACAATACAAAATACTACGCCAGTGACAATAAATGCGCTCAGCGCCATAGAATAGCCTGACTCGGGGTTGGCGGCGAGCACAATTCCTACCGGGGATAGAAAAGCAAAGCTGGAGCCGAGATAAGCCGGGATTTTGCCGCGGCAGAGGAAAATATACAGCAGAGTTCCGATGCCGTTCATGAGCAGAATCATGCCTGGATCGACACCGAATATGTTCGGCACGAGCACGGTGCTGCCGAACATCGCAAAGAGGTGCTGGAGGCTTAAAAGGAATCCCGGGCCCAGCGGCAGTTTTTCTTGTACTTGAATTTCACGCTGCAAAGCATTCACTCCTTAAGTGATAGGTTGATAATGTAAAAGGACACAGCTTTTATCCCGCCTTTAGTCATTCTTACTTACATTAAAGACTTTCGGCAATTTTTTCAATATCAAATATTCCGTTTATTCATGGATTTTCGTCATTTATTTCCTTATTCAAACTTCATGCTCCGACAGTTGACGTTACGGGCTGCAACCGTCATAATTATAGGAAATCACTTTTGGGGAACCTGCACGAGCTGCGCACACCGTCGGGTTCCATTTTGTATAGAAAGGACACGGATAAGAGCAGAATGGGCATAGAGCAATTACTTAAAAAGGCTGGAGCCTATATCCGGGAACCTGATCTTCTCCGCATCCGGGAAGCATATGACTTCGCAGAGCAGGCTCATCATGGCCAGACCCGTAAATCGGGGGAGCCTTATATTCTTCATCCGCTGGCTGTAGCCGATATTGTCGTAAATATGCAGATGGATACCCTTTCCATCATTGCGGCTCTTCTGCATGATGTAGTGGAGGATACGACGGTGTCGCTGGATGAGATCCGTGAACATTTTGGCGATACTTGCGCGATGCTGGTGGATGGACTCACGAAGCTCGAACGCATCCAGTTCCGCTCCAAGGAAGAGCAGCAGAATGAAAATTACCGCAAAATGTTCATTGCAATGGCACAGGATATCCGGGTCATTGTCATTAAGCTTGCGGATCGTCTGCACAATATGCGAACGCTCAAATATCAGTCAGAAGAGAGCCAGCGCCGGATTTCTTACGAAACTTTGGAGATCTTCTGTCCGGTGGCGAACCGCCTCGGTATATCGGCCATCAAATGGGAAATGGAAGACATCGCGCTCCGGTACCTGAACCCGCAGCAGTATTACCGCATTGCCAACCTGATGCACAAGAAGCGGGCGGAGCGGGAGCAATTTATTGAGAATGTTATCGCTAGAATTCGGGAAAAGCTGGACGAAATGGGCATACATGCTGATTTATCCGGACGTCCCAAGCATATATACAGCGTCTTTAAGAAAATGACGACCAAGAATAAGCAGTTCAACGAAATCTACGACCTGCTTGCTATTCGTATTATTGTCGACAACATCAAGGACTGCTATGCTACACTGGGCATTATCCACACGCTTTGGAAGCCGATGCCCGGACGATTTAAGGACTATATCGCCATGCCGAAGGCGAATATGTACCAGTCCCTGCACACTACGGTGGTAGGCCCGAATGGAGAGCCTACTGAGGTGCAGATACGTACAACGGAGATGCACCGAACAGCAGAGTACGGGATCGCCGCTCACTGGGCATACAAAGAAGGCAGCAGCAACGGGAATGTAAATCCTGAGGATACCATTACCTTCTTCCGCGAGATTCTGGAGCTGCAGAACGAAGCGAAGGACGCTTCGGAGTTTGTGGAATCGCTCAAAATGGACTTTTTCTCCGATCTGGTGTTTGTATTTACGCCAAAAGGTGAAGTTATTGAGTTGCCTGCCGGTTCGGTTCCGCTTGATTTCGCCTTTCGTATTCATACAGAGGTCGGCAACCGGACGATCGGTTCCAAGGTTAACGGAAGGATCGTCCCGCTTGATTACCGACTGAAAACCGGGGATATTGTCGAAATCATGACCTCCAAGCACTCCTATGGACCGAGTCAGGACTGGCTGAAGATCGTGCAGTCGTCGCACGCCCGCAGCAAAATCAAGCAGTGGTTCAAGAAGGAGAAGCGGGAAGAAAACGTGGAAAAAGGCCGGGAGAGCCTGGAGCGCGAGTTGAAGCGCCTCGGCATTGACCCGTCTGTGTGGATGACCGACGACAAGCTGCTGGAGGTTGCCCAGAAATTCGCGTTCCACGACATAGAGGACATGCTCTCGGCCATCGGTTTTGGTGGAATTACCGCCGCGCAGATTTGCACACGGCTGACGGAGAAGCTGCGCAAGGAGAGAGAACTGGAAGAAGCGAAGCAGCTTGAGCTGAGTTCCGAGATGAAGGAGATCAAGCCAAACACGGAACGGAAGGGACGTCCCACCAACGGAGTCCGCGTGGAAGGTATCGATAATTTGCTCGTTCGCTTTGCCCGCTGCTGTAACCCTGTGCCTGGAGATGATATCGTGGGTTACATCACAAGAGGGCGGGGAGTATCCGTACACCGCAGCGATTGTCCCAATATTCCAAGCAGTGGCGACGGGGAAGAACAGGCAAGGGTCATCGACGTTGAATGGGAAGAAGCGATTGAGGCTAATTACAGTGTAGACATCGAAGTTACGGGACATGACCGCAACGGGCTGATGAATGAAGTTCTGCAGGCCATTTCGGAGAGCAAAACCAATCTGGCGGCGGTCACTGGCCGCTCTGACAAGAACAAGATGGCCATGATGCATATCACCATTCTGATACGAAATACGGAGCACCTGCATTCTGTCGTAGAGCGGATCAAACGGGTAAAAGACGTGTACACTGTGCACCGGATTATACAGTAATAGACTATATGGGCAAGGAACGGAGACTAAGGAATGAGAATCGTCATTCAACGCTGCAAGAACGCGGAGGTTACGGTTGAGGGCGCGCTTGTAGGCCGGATCACCGAGGGTCTTATGATTCTCGTGGGCGTTACGCACGAGGATACAGAGAAGGATGCGGTATATCTGGCGGATAAGGCGGCCGATCTCCGCATTTTTGAGGACGAAGCGGGGAAAATGAATCACAGTGTGCTGGAGATCGGAGGAGCTGTGCTGTCCGTGTCCCAATTCACACTTTACGGTGACTGCCGTAAAGGCCGAAGGCCGAATTTTATGGCCGCTGCCAAGCCGGAGATCGCTGAAGGCCTCTATGAAGCCTTTAACACCCGTCTGCGGGAGCGTGGGCTGACGGTGGAGACAGGCAGATTCGGTGCGATGATGGACGTGTCCCTGACAAATTGGGGGCCTGTAACGATGATCATGGACAGCCGCTCCGAATAAGAACTTCCAACAACAAAATAAGCGGATAAACGTCTGCGAATCTGATCAAAGGGATCGGATTTGCGGACGTTTTGCTTTTCATAAGCTTCTGTCGTTAGGGAAATGCTAATAGCTGTCAATGATCAGCGGGCAGGAGGGTGAAATCCATGCGGCAAGCTCCCAAGGAAGCAGGCGCTGTAACCAACGCAGTCTGTTTTCCCGGAAGCAGGAAAGAGGCGGCAGTCATCACAGCGGCTGAGGAGAATTCGTCCGAATTCTGCACTTTGGGCAAGGGGAGAGGACCGGGAGGAAATCTGCCGCCAAGGCAGGCGCAGATCTATTAACTATTTCGGGGTGCGTGTTAGAAATAAAGGGATTTCGGGTAATATCAGAACGTGAGTATCCTACGGAAAGGAGTTCTGAGCATTATGAGTAAAGTGGCTTTTCTGTTGGCTAATGAATTTGAGGATTCGGAAATGCAGGTGCCTTACGATGAGGTGAAGAAGGCGGGACATGAAGCGGATATTATCGGACTCCGGCAGGGCGAGACACTTGCCGGCAAGAAGGGAAAGGCGAAATATACAGCCGACAAAGCGATAGCAGACGTTAAAGCCAGCGACTATGACGCTGTGGTCATACCGGGAGGGTCATCCCCCGAAAACCTGCGGCTTGACGCCAATATTCTGAAATTTGTGACCGAGATGAACGCGGCCAAAAAGCCTGTCGCTGCCATCTGTCATGGTCCGCAAATACTGATTAGCGCCAAGCTGCTGCAAGGCCGCAAGATTACCTCTTATCCTCCGCTGAAGGATGATATGGTTAACGCGGGTGCAAATTTTGAGGATAAAGAGGTCGTGGTGGACGGCAATTTCATTACCTCACGCACACCTAAGGATGAGCCTGCATTTGTGCGTGAAATTCTTAATTCACTCCTGGTGAAGCGTTAATTCTGCAAACTGCACAAAATCCTAAGGGAGGGTTTTGACATGCCTAAGCAAATTCAAGCTTATTTCAAGACCGAGGACGAGGCGGAGGGGGCAAGAACCTCTTTGCAAGCCTATCGGACAGAGCATCTGGAAGTCGGGCAGCTGGATGGAACGCTGGGACGGGACAGACGCTTATTGATTCCATTCGTTCCATACAATACAGCCGGTTCTATGAATACGGGAGGCGCCGCAGGCGCTGTCGCAGCCGGGACGGGCTATAGCGACCGCGTCGTTCCGGTGGTATCAGACAGGAATGAGGAAGGCGTCCGTAGAGAAGATTTGCAGGATACCGGTTTGCTGGATGCAGCGGATGTGTTTTCCTCAGAGGATAATGACAAGCTGCAATATGTCCTGTCCGCGAAGGTGGACGATGCAGATTATGAGGAAATTGTGCGCAAGCTGCGCGCCAACCATGCTTATGTCGACCGCTTCGACGAATAAGGTCAGCTTCCGCCCAGCCTGCACAAATATCGCTAAAAACCTACTGTAATAGAATTGTAATATTCGCAACATAATCCCTTAATATTGCTTGTTTATAATAACAGCATGACCCCCTTTAATATATCCTTTATGACCTGCGGACCGTTTCCGCAGGTTTTTTTTGCCCAAATATCGCTATTTTCTCACATTGGATGATACACCATCTTGACTTTGACACGCTGGTTCATTAAAATCAGAAAATAATAATCTGCATAATGATTTGATGACGGGACCGAGTACTCCGAACCCACATGCGCAGAGAGGAGCTTCCAGGCTGTAAAAGCTCCCTTGATGAGCGGACGAATGACTTCCCCGAGAACAGACGGCGAACCTCCACGGCAGTTTGATTTAGAGTGGTCAGTAGCTGTACTGCGCGGCACGGGCGTTATACGTTGAGCGGATGTGAGCTTGGGCTTTTTTTTAAAGTCTTCAGGCGGCATATTTCGGAATGTGGGTGGTACCACGGGTGATTTATAAACGGCAATCTCTCGTCCCTGTTATGTGAACAGGGCGGGGGATTTTTTGTTTTGTTAAAAAATGGAGGGATGATGGGCATGGCTTTTCAAAAACCGACCGGCACGCAGGACCTGCTTCCCGGTGTAGTGGAAAAGTGGCAGTTTGTCGAAGAAAAAGCGCGGGATATATGCCGCCGCTTCAACTACCGTGAAATTCGCACCCCCATGTTCGAGCAGACTGAGCTGTTCGTACGGGGCGTAGGCGAAACGACGGATGTTGTAGAGAAGGAAATGTACACATTTAAGGACAAGGGTGACCGCAGCCTGACGCTGCGGCCGGAAGGAACAGCGGGTGTTGTGCGGTCTTTTGTGGAAAATAAGCTGTACGGCGAGCCTGACGTTACCAAGCTGTATTATATCGCACCCATGTTCCGCTACGAGCGGCCTCAGGCAGGGCGGCAGCGCCAGTTCCACCAATTCGGTGTGGAGGCATTTGGGGCGATTGATCCGGCCATTGATGCCGAGGTTATCGCACTGGGCTATCAGTTCTGCCTGGATCTGGGACTGAATGGGGTTCAGGTAGAGCTGAACTCCGTCGGCAACCCGGTCAGCCGGGCTGCATACCGCCAGCGTCTGCTGGATTTCCTGAATCCGATGCGTGATACGCTGTGCAAGGACTGCCAGTCCCGGATGGAGCGCAACCCGCTGCGCGTGCTGGACTGCAAGGTGGATCAGGACAAGTTCAAAGACGCCCCGTCCATTCTTGACAGTCTGGATGAAGAGTGCACCGTGCATTTTCAGAAGGTGCAGCAGTATTTGACGGATATGGGTGTTGAATACAAGCTGAATCACCGGCTCGTGCGCGGTCTTGACTACTATACGATGACGGCTTTCGAGCTTAAGGCCGAAGGGATCGGCGCCATTGATACGATCGGCGGCGGAGGCAGATACAACGGGCTTGTAGGCGAGCTCGGAGGGCCGGATCAGCCGGGCATCGGCTTCGGCATTGGGCTGGAGCGCATTCAGCTGATTCTGGAGCATCAGTCTGTCGGTCTTGAAGCCGTCAAGCCGCTCGATGTATATCTGGTGGCCCTTGGTGAAGCTGCCGATCGTGAAGTGACAAAGCAGCTGTTCAAGCTGCGCCAGGCAGGATTTTCAGCCGAACGGGATTACCTGGGACGCAAGATGAAGGCGCAGATGAAATCGGCCGACCGGTTCCATGCCCGTTATACCGCAATCCTTGGGGATGATGAGCTGGAGCGCGGCGAAATTGCACTTAAGGCCATGGACAGCGGAGAACAGCGCACCGTTCGCCTCGATGATCTTGTAAACGAGTTGAAGCCACAGGCTTAACTTCATAACCGTTTAAAATTCAAAATGATAAAGGGGATGCAAGCATGAAAAGGACTCACCATTGTGGAGAGCTAACTACAGCCAACATCGGAGACACCGTCGTCCTGAACGGATGGGTGCAGACGCGCCGCGACCTTGGGGGCGTGCTGTTTATCGATCTGCGCGACCGCAGCGGGATTGTGCAAATCGTATTTAATCCTGCTTATTCGGGAGAAGCGCTGCAGATTGCAGACCGTGTCCGCACTGAATATGTGCTTGAAGTCAAGGGAGAAGTTGTACAGCGCGACTCTGAAACGGTAAACCCGAATTTGCCTACAGGTCAGATTGAGGTCCGCATTACCGAGATCGAGGTGCTGAACGCGTCCAAAACACCTCCGTTCTTCATCGAGGACGGGATTGAAGTCGACGAATCACTCCGCCTGAAATACCGCTATCTGGACCTGCGCCGTCCTGAAATGCACCAGACACTGAAGCTGCGTTCCAAAGCGGCCAAAGTGTTCCGTGATTTCCTGGACGGACAGGACTTCATTGAAGTGGAGACACCGATCCTGACGAAGAGTTCCCCGGAAGGGGCACGGGACTATCTGGTTCCAAGCCGTGTGCATGAAGGTGAGTTTTTCGCACTGCCGCAGTCGCCGCAAATTTACAAACAGCTGCTGATGGTGGGTGGGTTAGAGCGCTACTATCAGATCGCCCGCTGCTTCCGCGACGAAGATTTGCGCGCAGACCGCCAGCCTGAATTCACACAGGTCGACATTGAAACCTCCTTCATGCAGCAGGACGAGCTTCTCGAGATGATGGAGCAGTTGATGGTGAAGCTGTTCCGCGAGACGATTGGTGTTGAGCTGGAGACACCGTTCCAGCGCATCACCCATGCGGAAGCGATGGGCAAATACGGCTCTGACAAACCTGATCTGCGCTTCGGCTTGGAGCTCATTGAGATGAACGATCTGCTGGCAAACAGCGGCGTGAAGGTGTTCTCCTCCGTCATCGAGAAAGGCGGGGAAGTGAAGGTGCTGAATGCCAAAGGCTGCGGCACTTGGACACGCAAGGAGATTGACGATCTCGGGCCTTACGCCGCACGTTACGGCGCGAAGGGCCTGGCCTGGATTCAAGTGAAAGACGGCGAGTTCAAGGGACCGATCGTGAAGTTCTTTACTCCTGAAGAGATTGAAGCGGTAAGGGAACGCACCGGAGCGGAAGAGGGAGATCTGCTGCTCTTCTCGGCGGATAATAAAAAAGTCGTTGCAGACGTTCTTGGCGCGCTTCGCCTCAAGATCGGCCGCCAGCTCGGTCTCATCGATGACAGCAAGTTCAAGTTTGTGTGGGTGGTGGACTTCCCGCTGCTTGGATACGATGAAGAGCAAAAACGTTATGTTGCTGAACACCATCCGTTCACTCGTCCAAAAGACGAGGACATTGCCTTGTTCGATACTGATCCGGGCAAAATCCGTGCCCAGGCTTACGATATCGTCCTGAACGGATACGAAGTAGGCGGCGGCTCCATGCGGATCTACAAGCGGGATGTACAGGAGAAAATGTTTAACGCGATCGGCTTGTCTCCTGAAGAAGCCCAAGAGAAATTCGGCTACCTGATGGATGCCTTTGAATATGGCACACCACCGCATGGCGGCATTGCCTTCGGTTTCGACCGTCTGGTCATGCTGCTCTCCGGACGTACGAATCTGCGCGAAACGATTGCCTTCCCGAAAACGGCAAGCGCAACGGACCTCTTGATGAACGCGCCTTCCGAGGTCGATGCGAGTCAATTGGAGCAGCTGCATATCCGTCTGGCACCAAAGCCTGCAGCCTCGAAGGCTTAAACCTATCAAACCGTATGACAGATAGCCTGCGTCTTGAGCGGACGCGGCTTTCGGATATGAACCCGTTATCCTTGGGATAATGGGTTCATGCCTTGTCCGGCTTCAGTCCGACCCAAACGGTTTATTAAAGAAGATATTGTCCAATTCTATAAATTGAGTTAAAAGGAGGTCTCCGGCATGCTGCATCAATTTTCCCGTACCGAATTGGCAATCGGTCCAGAAGGTCTCGAAAAGATGAAGAATAGCACGGTAGCGGTGCTCGGCATCGGCGGTGTGGGCTCCATTGCCGTTGAAGCTTTGGCCCGTACGGGCGTCGGGCGTATTATCCTGATTGACAAGGATGTTGTGGATATCACAAACATTAACCGGCAGATTCACGCCCTGACAACGACCATCGGCCAGAAGAAAGCGGAGCTGATGGTGGAGCGGGTGAAGCTGATCAACCCGGAGTGTGAAGCGATCGCACTGAATATGTTTTACACGGAAGAGACATACGAGGAGCTGTTCAAATACGAGCTGGATTATGTAATCGACGCTTCTGATACGATCATTTACAAAATCCATTTGATCAAAGAATGCCTCAAACGGAATATCCCGATCATTTCAAGCATGGGCGCGGCCAATAAAATGGACCCGACCAAATTCCAGGTTGCGGACATTTCCAAAACGTCCATGGACCCGATCGCAAGGGTAATCCGCACGAAGCTGCGCAAAGACGGGATCAAAAAGGGCGTAAAGGTTGTATTCTCCACCGAGGAGCCGATGAAGCCGCGCCAGGACGTAACGCAGCGGATTGTGCCCGAGAATGCGCCCGAGATCCGCAAAGCCAAACAGCCGCCTGCCAGCAATGCCTTTGTTCCGCCGGTAGCGGGGCTGATCATGGTGAGCGTAGTGGTTAAAGAACTGCTTGAACAATAGTTTTAATCTGAAAAATGATGAAAGACCTGCGAAGCCTCCGGATAGGCTCGCAGGTCTTTTCCCCTTGTTTGCGGCATGGGATGCAGCTTACATCGCTTGTAAAAAAGCAGCCTTGCAATGTATGATGAGAATGTTTGCTTGCAGAGCAACAAGATTACTCAGAAGATGTGGAGGCAGTACGTTTATGAATAAGGGATTTTTATCCCGCAGTCTTGGGCTGAAGCCCGGGGATCTATGGAAAAAGGAAGTCGCGGCCGGCCTTATTTCTTATTTCTCGGTCGTATATATTGTGCTCGTAAATGCAGCGATTCTGTCGGATGCGGGGATGCCGCTGCAGGGAGCCATGCTGGCTACGCTGCTTACTTCCGCAGCAGGCTGCCTGCTGATGGCGTTTGGCGGCAAGTCGCCGATTGTCGTGGTGCCCGGCATGGGCATCAACGCTTTTTTCACCTATACCTTGGTGCATTCGATGAAGCTGAGCTGGCAGGAAGCGCTCACTGTAGTTTCCATTACGGGCGTTCTCTTTGCCATCGTCGCCTTTACGTCCCTGTACCGCAAGATCAGTGAGGCGATCCCGCTTAACCTGCAGCATGGCATTACCGTGGGGATCGGGCTGTTCCTGACCTTTATCGGCCTGCAAAAGAGCGGCATTGTGATCGCCCACCAGACTACATTCGTTGCAATTGGGCATTTTAATGATCCGGGAGTTATCACGGCCTGCATGACGTTGATGCTGGCGCTTGTCCTTTTTATCCGCAAAGTGCAGGGGGGACTGCTAATCAGCATGCTGGCAGGCACCGCGCTTGCCTATGCATTGGGAGCGGTGCACCCGGACGGCATGACAAAGAGCGAGGATACGGTGCAACAGTTCGGAGAGTTGTTCGCGCATCTTACGCTGTCCGGCTTTGCCACGATTGCCTTCTGGATTGCCGTGTTCCTGCTGCTGCTGATCGTGGTATTTGAAAATATCGGGCTGATCGCCGGCCAGACGGGAATGATCGGCAGACCTGAGACTTTTAAAGGCAGCCTGCGTGCATTGGCGGTCAGCAATATTCTTGCCGGAATCTTCGGCAGCAGTCCGACTGTTGCTGCGGCGGAGTCCACCGCGGGGATCGCCGCCGGCGGCAGGACAGGCATGACGCCGTTGGTCACCGCGCTGATGTTCGGGTTGACTTTTTTCTTCATCCCTATGTTGACGTACATTCCTGACAGCGCGATTGCGCCTGTACTCATTATCATCGGCGGACTCATGGTACAAAATGTGCGGGAAATGGACTTCTCAAGCTTTACGGACGCCTTTCCGGCTTTTCTGATCATGGTGATGATTCCGTTTACCTACAGCATCGTGGACGGCATGGCCTTTGGTTTTATCGCTTACCCGATGGCCAAGCTGGCTGCGGGGAAGGGAAGAGAAGTTCCGCGTGTATTGTATGTGATATCTTTGCTGTTCATTGCCAATTTTGTGCTGAACGCCAATTTGTAAGAAAGATGAAATACGATCAACAGTTCCCAAGATCCTATACAAAAGGAGGGAGCCATAATGGAAACTACCGCATCAAGCGCCCCGAGACCGGATACGGCTGGTCTGCGCCGTTTTGCGCGGCTCATTAAGGATTCCAATCCACCGCGTGCCGTGCTGGTCGTGGCTCTGCTGCTGACGCTCGTTCAGACCACAGCCAGCCTGATCGTTCCGCTCATGACGAAGGGGCTGATTGACGGACTTACGGTCGATTCCCTGAACAGGCAAGTCATCATCGGACTTGTCGCCGCATTCATTCTGCAGGCTGCCGCTTCGGCGGTGTCGATCTATATGCTGAACTACGCAGGACAGCGGATTGTGGCCAATCTGCGTACCCGCCTCTGGAACAAGGTGCTGGCGCTGCCGATTCCGTTTTTCGACCGCAACCGCACCGGAGACACCATGAGCAGGGTTACCAATGATACGAGCCTGATCATGAACCTGATCACCGAGTATTTGGTCAGCTTCGTCTCTAACATCATCGCCATTATCGGCGGCATTGCCCTGCTGTTCTATCTGGATTGGGTGATGACACTTATTATCCTGGCCGTGGTGCCGATAACGGCTTTGATATTGATGCCGGTAGGCCGGAAGATGTACCGTATTTCCAAAAAGCAGCAGGATGAAATGGCTAGTCTGACCTCTGTGCTGGGGCAGGTGATCGGGGAGATTCGCCTTGTTAAGGCTTACGGTACAGAGATGAGAGAAGCCCGTTCCGGAGAGGACCGAATCCGCCGCATGTTCAAATTTGGACTGCAGGAGGCAAGAATACTGGCTCTGATCGGACCGCTCTCCACCTTTGCCATGACGGCTGTGCTCGTCCTTATTCTTGGCGTTGGGGGAATTCGTGTGGCATCGGGCCTGTTAACGGCGGGAGATCTGGTTGCATTTATTTTATTGCTCTTCCAAGTCATTATGCCTATGGCGCAGTTCACCACCCTGTATTCAAGAATTCAGAAGGTGCTGGGCGCCACAGAGCGGATACAAACCATACTTGCCCACGAGGTGGAGCCGCAGGATAAGCGAAAGGAGGCATCTCCCCAGGGTGCAAGCATCGAATTGAAAAATGTAAGCTTTGCTTATAACACAGGGGAAGAGGTGCTGAGAGATATCAATCTGGTGATTCCTGCACGCCAGACGACCGCTATCGTGGGCCCGAGCGGAAGCGGCAAGTCGACACTGTTCGCCTTGCTGGAGAGATTTTATATACCCGCAGAAGGGGAAATCAAATACGGCCAGGACAGGATCGACGAGTATAAGCTGGCGACCTGGCGGGCCAAGATCGGATATGTGTCCCAAGAAAGCCCCATGATGGCCGGAACGATTCTTGAAAATATTACGTACGGAATTTCACGAGAGGTGGGCATGGATGAAATCCGGCGGGCGGCCGAGCTGGCGTATGCAGCTCCTTTTATCGATAAATTGCCGCAGCAGTACCAAACCGAGGTGGGCGAACGGGGCATTAAGTTGTCAGGCGGTCAAAGACAGCGCATCGCCATTGCCCGTGCATTCCTGCGCAGCCCCGATATTCTGATGCTGGATGAGGCGACTTCAGCGCTGGATAGCTCCTCCGAGCATGAAGTGCAGAAGGCGCTCGCCAACCTGATGGAGGGGCGCACCACGATCGTCATTGCCCACCGTTTATCAACGGTCGTTCATTCGGACCAGATCGTAGTGCTTGAGAACGGAAAGGTAACCGGCTCAGGAACCCACGGGGAACTGATGCAGTCTCATGAGGTGTACCGCGAGCTGGCGGAAAAACAGTTTGTTGAGGCAGGACAGTCTGAACCAATGCCCGAGCTTTTTTGAGCTTGTTATTACAAATCGATAGTTTTCATAATCGCAGTTATAATTGGGGAGAGACTCTTTGAGGGTCTCTTTTCCAATTTCCCCAGGAGTATTCAACCATAGGTTATATGCAGGTCAGCAGGCCAGCAATCACTTATAGCTTATTTTGATTCAATATGGTATGATTTAGCTTCCTTTTTTTGAAAAGTGTTAAGGCTCAACCAAATCTCTCTTAGGAGGTAACTGAAGGTGGATCAAGATTTTCAAAGTGCCTATCAAGAAGAAAAGCAAAGGCTGACGCAGGTAATGGAGGAAATCGACCGCAGGCTGCAAAAGCTGCAATCGGTTCCGGTATATACCGGCCATGACTTCACGGAGCAGGCGCTCGAAGCTGGGCGGGAGGAAAGGCGTCAGACTTTGACGAAAGGTCTGCAGGAGCCTTATTTCGGAAGACTGGATTTTGAGGAGCAGGGGAAAGGTGAACGAAAGCCTCTTTATATCGGCAAAGTAGGCGTAGATCGTGAAGAAGTGGGAGAATATCCTCTTGTGATCGATTGGCGCGCCCCTGTGGCCAGTCTGTTTTATTCCTTTACAGGCGGAGAGGACATTGCCTCCTATGAAGCGCCGGAAGGTCTGATTGAAGGGCTGGTCTATTTAAAACGAAATGTAGTGATCCGGAAGCAGATTCTGGAAAGGGTCGCTGATACCTACAACCGGGAGAGTGATGATCCGGCTGTGTCGGATGAGTTTCTCGTCTATCGGCTCGGTGAGAATAAAGACAACCGCCTGCGCGATATCGTATCGACCATCCAGGCGGAGCAGGATCAGATTATCCGTGCGGAACGCGGCAAAGCACTGGTGATCCAGGGTGTGGCGGGGAGCGGAAAGACTACCGTTGCGCTGCACCGTCTAGCCTTTCTGCTGTATCAGTACAAGGAGCAGGTATCGGCCGAAAAAATGATCATTTTTGCGCCAAACCATATGTTCCTCGATTATATATCCGACGTGCTCCCCGAGCTTGGCGTCGGCAGCATACAACAGCGCACTTTCAATGACTGGGCCTTTGGCATACTGGATACGGACCTTCAGCTTGCCCCGGCAGAGGATGCGCTGCAGACCTGGTTTGAGTCCGGGGCAGCAAGGCCAGAGGTGAATGAAACCACCCCCGGTAGATTTAAGGGATCGCTGGCTTTTATGCGGCTGCTTGAAAAATATGTGCAGCAGCTTGAGCCCTTGTCGGTGCCTGAAGGCGACTTCAGTCCGTGGGACGGAGCGGTCCTGTCCAGAAACGAAATACTGCATTGGTTCAATGAAGAGTACAAGCATTATCCGCTTGCCAAGCGCACCGAACGTGTGCTGGCGAGAATCCACCGCTGGATTGAAATGGAGCTGAAAAAGCCGGCATCCTCCACCGTTTTGAAGGAACAGAAGAAGAAAGCAGGACAGCGGGAAAAGGCCTATGCCAAAAAATGGCCGCAGTTTGAAGCCATAACGATATATAAGCAGCTTTTTCAGGCGGTAAAAGGTCCTGCGCTTCCTTCATCCATCATGGAAGAAATTCCTGTCCATGTGTTGAAGGGGACGGCGGCGGATTTGAAAAAGAATGTGCTGCGCGAGGAGGATCTTCCTGCGCTTGTATATCTGCACATTCTGACACATGACATCGATTCAGGCAGCCGGTTCGATCATGTGGTGATCGATGAAGCCCAGGATTTCTCACCGTTTCATACGGCGCTGCTGGATCTGTTCGTGAAAGGGCACTCGTTTACGATTCTGGGGGACTTGTCCCAGGGCATTCATGCCTATAAAGGCGTTCAAAGCTGGGATGAAGTCAGCTCCCTGTTTGACAGCGGGGACACAGGGTATTTTGCTTTGACGCGAAGCTACCGCTCGACGCTGGAAATCATTGAGTTTGCCAATGTCATTCTGGAAAAGGGTGTGCGCAGCGGCATTACGGCTGTGCCGGTATTCCGCAGTGGCGATCCAGTCCGCGTGCTCCCATACGGTCCGCAGGGGCGGAAGGAACATCTGCTGTCCGCGTTGCGGGAGCTGTCTGCTAAAGAATACCGTACCGTATCCGTTCTTACCCGCACTTTGCAGGAGGCGGAGGAGCTTCATGCCTATTTCACAGAGCAGGGGATCGATATTCATCTGATTGACGGCTCCATGAAGCAGTATGAGGGCGGGCTGTCGGTGCTGCCTGTCTACCTTTCCAAAGGGCTTGAGTTTGACGGTGTTATCGTGGCTGATGCGGACGACCAGCACTATGCCGCGGACGCCATGGACGCGAAGCTGCTGTATGTCGGATGTACGCGGGCGCTGCATGAGCTGTGGCTTATGTATGCGGAGCGGTTGCCGGAGTATGTCGAAGGGTAGATGAGGGGCAGGGCTGTTTTTGAGGCGCTCCAAGAACGAAGCATTCCTCCAATCGCTGTTATCCCCCAATTTCTGATTATATTTTTAGCGGATGAAATTGGGGGATAAAGGCGAACGCTGCGCTTTTCCGGAATTGCTTCGTCCTTTCCGCTGCTGCGTGCGTCCTTCTACTCATCAATGCCAACCATAAATCGCCAATCTCCGGCGATTTATGGTTGGTAATAAAGTCGAGAACAGGAACGAGTTTCTCCCTGTTCTCGGCTTTTTGTGCTTCAAGTGACGTACGCCATGCATGTATCTGTACAAAGCACAGGACCTTATCTTTTTCTGCTCTTGAAGAGCTATCCTGCATATCTACGACTTGATGGGAAGGCTGGTTGACTGCACTGTGACTGGCGGTATGTTAAAATAGAAGACAGTGTTACGAACGGTTACGCAAACTTTCAAGGATGTGAAACATATGGATTTATTTTCGTTTTCCCAGGAGTCGACCCCGGGCAGCCGTTTGCTTGCGGACCGGATGAGACCGGTAAGCCTGGATGAATATATTGGGCAAGAACATATTGTAGGACCTGGAAAGCTGCTGCGGCGGGCGATTGAAGCCGACCAGGTGAGCTCCATTCTGCTGTATGGACCGCCGGGATGCGGTAAGACGACGCTGGCGCATATTATATCGAATCATACGCAGGGGAACTTTGTGCGTCTGAATGCGGTGGATGCTTCGGTTAAAGATGTCCGCGAGGTGATTGATCAGGCGCAAAGCAACAAGGCGATGTACGGCACAAAAACGATCCTGTTCCTCGATGAAGTGCATCGTTTCAACAGCTCCAGACAGGATGCTTTACTGCCTGCAGTGGAAAAGGGGACGATCATTTTTATTGGAGCCACGACGGAAAATCCGTTTCACTACGTCAACGGGGCCTTGCTGAGCCGGTCCACCCTGTTTCAGCTGGAGGCCCTCACCAAGGAGCATTCGCTGGCGGCCATGCGCCGAGCCCTCGGCGATGAGGAAAAAGGGCTTGGCTTTATGGAGTTGAAGGTCGATGAAGAAGCCCTGGATCATATCGCTACCATGGCGAATGGGGATATCCGGCGTGCTCTGAACGCTTTTGAACTGGCTGCGCTGACAACCTCTCCGCTGGCGGACGGCACGGTCCATGTAACGCTCGAAGTGGCGGAGGAATCCATCCGCAGGCCGATTGTCAAGGCGGATGAATCCACACAGTATGATGTTTTGTCCGCCTTTCACAAGAGCATCCGCGGCTCCAGCGATGCGGCGCTGTTCTGGTTTTTGTACGCGGTGGAAAAGCTGGGAATGGACCCAATGACGTTCATTCGTCGGCTGATCGCTGCCAGCAGCGAGGATATCGGGCTGGCGAATCCGCAGGCGATGGTGCAGGCCGTCAGTGCGCTGGAGGCGTATCGCAATAACGGCTGGCCGGAAGCCAAGCTGAATATTGCCCAGGCGATCCTGTTTGCGGTGGAAAGCCCGAAATCCAACGCGGTAGTTATGGCGATCTCGAACGCGATGTCCGCGATGGAGGAAATCAAGTCGGCCGAGGTTCCCCTGCATCTGCGGGATGCCCACTATAAAGGGGCGGAGAAGCTGGGGTATGTCGGCTACAAATATCCGCATAATTTTCCTAATCACTATGTCAGACAGCAGTATTTGCCGGATGAAATTGCTGACCGAACCTTTTACAGAGCGACAGAGCAGGGGAATGAAAGCAAGGTCCGGCAGAACCAGCAATGGCGGGAATCGCAGAAATAAAAAGAACGTAACTTTGTGCCATCAAAGTTTGGTTCATCACCATAGGAGAGTTATAACCCATGATTAAAGATTCAGTCTTTGTAGGCGCGGGCGGGCTGCTTGGGACGCTCTGCAGGTATGGCATGCAGCAGTGGATTCCGGCGGGAAACGGCGGGTTTCCGCTGGCTGTGTTGCTCATTAACCTGTCTGGCTGCCTGTTTCTGGGCTGGTTTTTCGCGGTCACTCCCGGAGTATGGCGGATTCCGCCGCGGCTGCGCCTCGCCATTGGTACGGGTTTTACCGGAGCCTTTACAACATTCTCTACCTTCACTGTAGATGCGGTGCGGTTGTGGAGTGAAGGCCAAGCCGCAATCTCCTTGTTATATATTGCAGCAAGCTTGCTCGGCGGGCTTCTGATGTCTCTGGCAGGCATTAGGCTCGGGCAGTATATGGCTTCCCGTTCCGAAGGAGGCGAAGCCGTATGATCTGGTTGACGGGTATCGGCGGCATCGCGGGCGCGGTGCTGCGCTTCGGATTGGGCAAGGCGGTGTCCGCCCGCCTGGGTACCTCTTTTCCGTGGGGAACATGGCTTATTAACATTTCAGGCTCTCTGCTTCTGGGGGCACTGTACCATCTGTTTTCGGAGGGGACCTTGTCCCCCGCCTTGTGGGGGATGCTTGGTGTTGGCTTTTGCGGGGCGTATACGACCTTCTCGACCTTCGGTTATGAAACGCTGCAGCTGATCGATAGCGGCCGCGGCGGCAGTGCAGCGCTGTATGTGCTGTCCTCGGTTCTGCTCGGCATCGCTGGCGCGGCACTCGGAATGGAGCTTGCATCCTGGTTTAATCATTGAACATATTTCAGATCCGTTGAAAATCAATTGATCCATACTCTTCAAAAAAGGCCCAGCAGTCATGTACACTGCCGGGCCTGTTACATCTGTGCGCGCTTATTTCTCCTCCTTCTCTTTCTCTAGCCCTCTTTCCCGGTACAGCTCCGGAAGCAGCTCTTTCAGCTCCGGCTTCGGTTCGGGGAAGGAGAGACCCAGACCCTCCAGTGTGCTCACGACGATCTGCAGTACGGCAAAATCCCGGTACCAGCGGTGGTCGGCGGGAACGATATGCCAGGGCAGCTCCGGACTGCTGCAGCGCTCGAATATGTCTTCATAGTAGGATTGATACAAATCCCAGGATTTGCGCTCCGTCAGGTCACCTGCGTCAAACTTCCAGTTTTTATGAGGTGTCTCAATCCGGTCGATCAGCTTTTCAAGCTGAAATGCTTTTGAAATATGCAGGAAAATTTTCACTACTTTCACACCGCTGTCCGTCAACAGCTGTTCAAACGCATTGATCTGCTCGAATTTCCGTGCCGCTTCCTGGTCGGAGATGGTCCGGTGAACACGTGTAATGAGCACATCTTCATAGTAGGAACGATTAAAAGTTGCGATATATCCTTTGCCGGGAACTTTTCTGTGCGCTCTCCACAGGAAATCATGTGCAGCTTCTTCGGGGGTGGGGGGTTTAAAGCTATACGTGAGCAGGCCCTGCGGATTGACGGCGGAAAAAACATGATTGATCACCCCATCCTTGCCGCTGCAGTCCATTCCCTGAAAAACAAACAGAAGGGCATGTTTTTTGCCCGCGAACAGCGGTTCCTGAAGCTCCTCAAGTTTTTTCAGCAACCTTTTATGCTCTTTCCCAATCTCTTCCCGGCTGCGGTACCCGGCCGTATTCTTGGAATCAATGGAGCTTAGCTTTACCGAAGCGCCGGGTGGCATAATAAATGCTTCGTTCATGTTCATGGGTGATCTCTCCTCTACGATAGGCTATTATATACATACCCTTCATCGGGGAAATCATCACGATCAGGGGACGGTCGGATTATCCATACCAATAAGAAAAGCGTCTATCGACGTTCATTTTAAGGAGCCAGACCGCGTTTAGAAGAGGTTTTTTTGCGATATTAGTAAATGATCCCGGTAGATTTATACTTTCTAATAACTAAAAAAAGCCATCCTTCCCGGAGGAAGAATGGCTAACCGATAGCAGGAGAGTGTCCGTGTTATATCAAGCTTGAGGCTGTACCTGCAGCTTCTCGATCTTGTCGATGGTGCCGCCACCGAGGCAGACGTCGCCGTCGTAAAATACAACAGCCTGTCCCGGAGTTACTGCCTTCTGATGCTGGTCGAAAGCGACATGAACAGAGCCATCCTCGCGCCAAGTCAGCGTTACGCCCTGATCAGGCTGGCGATAACGGAATTTGGCCGTACAGCGCCGCGGCTGTGCCGGAATGGCGTCCGCGCCAGCAATCCAGTTTACACCTTCGGCAATGAGGCCTGTGGAATACAGGCTCGGATGCTTGTCGCCTTGAACGACGTACAGAATGTTGCGCTCCAGATCCTTGTCGGCCACAAACCAAGGCTCGCCGGTGCCCGATCCGCCGATGCCCAGCCCTTGACGCTGCCCGAGCGTATAATACATCAGGCCGTCGTGGCGGCCTTTAACTTCCCCGGTTTCGATATCGACCATATCGCCGCCCTTGGCAGGCAGGTAATTGCTGAGGAACTCCTTGAAGTTGCGCTCGCCGATGAAGCATACGCCGGTGCTGTCTTTTTTCTTGGCGGTGTACAGTCCCGCTTCTTCAGCAATCCGCCGCACCTCCGGCTTAGGGATATGCCCGATGGGGAACATCGCCTTCGACAACTGCTTCTGGCTGAGCGCGTTCAGGAAGTAGGTTTGATCCTTGTTGCTGTCCACACCGCGCAGAAGTGTATAGACTCCGTCATTTTCCACAACCCTTGCATAATGGCCTGTAGCCACATAGTCGGCCCCCAAATCCAGCGCTTTATTCAGAAATTCGCCGAATTTGATCTCACGGTTGCACATGACATCCGGATTTGGAGTTCGTCCGGACTTATATTCATCAAGAAAATAGGAGAATACTTTATCATAATATTCTTTTTCGAAATTGACGGTATAGTAAGGGATATCAATTTGCTCACAGACACGGCGCACATCTTCCGCATCCTCTTCGGCCGTACAGCGGCCGAACTCATCCGTGTCATCCCAGTTTTTCATGAAGATGCCGATCACGTCATAGCCTTGCTGCTTTAACAGAAGGGCTGTAACGGAGGAATCGACGCCTCCCGACATACCGACGACGACACGGGTATCTTTATTGGCTTTTGCCATCGTCATCACCGATTCTTTCGTTGGATTGGTCAAGGGTATGAATCCTTAACCCTCGTATTGTAACATAATTTGTTGCAAGTTGCGATGTGATCTGTTAAAAATGTCAAGGGCAGCTCAAAAACAATTTGACAATCCTGCAACGAATGGTTACCATAAACGGTCTGGATATGATACCATTAGAGCTATGATCGGAATAGAATGTTTTTTTGCATTATGCAGCTTTGTCTTTTATATAGAATTTGCATCATGCAGCAATTTATTTATGAAGAGGTGGCACCTTTGAAGATATCAACTAAAGGACGTTACGGATTGACTATAATGATGGAGCTAGCAGCGAAATTCGGAGAAGGGCCGACTTCTTTGAAAAGCATCGCCGAGAGAAACCAGCTGTCCGAGCACTATCTGGAGCAGCTGATTGCGCCGCTCCGCAATGCGGGTCTCGTGAAAAGCATCCGCGGGGCATACGGCGGATACATCCTGTCAAGCGATCCGGCCGAAGTCACTGCAGGAGATATAATCCGCGTGCTTGAGGGACCGATTTCACCCGTTGATTTTACGGAGGAGGACGATCCGGCGAAGCGGGATTTGTGGCTGCGCATCCGTGACAGCATTGCTGGCGTGCTGGATTCAACGACGCTTAAGGACTTGATAACCTATCAGGAAAAGGATCAGGCAGATAACTACATGTTCTACATCTGATACGAGGTGGCTAGCGATGAAACGTATTTATTTGGACCATGCCGCATCGACTCCTGTACATCCTGAGGTTGCGCAGACCATGATGGACACCATGACCGGCCAATTTGGCAACGCTTCTAGCGTGCACGCTTTCGGTCGTGCCTCCAAGCGCACCGTCAGCGAAGCACGTGACGTCGTTGCGGCTTCTTTAGGGTGTCTGCCGGAAGAAGTGACTTTTACGTCAGGCGGCACGGAAAGCGATAACCTGGCCCTATTTGGAGCGGCCTTCGCCAAAGGGCGCAGGAGCGGTCATATCATAACAACGGCAATAGAACACCATGCGGTTCTCCACAGCTGTGCGGAGCTGGAGCGTCTGGGCTACGAAGTGACTTATGTGCCTGTGGACCATACCGGGCGTGTGCATCCGGAAGAGGTGGAGGCGGCCATCCGGCCGGATACGTTTCTTATCAGCATGATGTATGCGAATAATGAAGTTGGAACAGTTCAGCCTGTTATTGAAGTGGGGGATTTGGCCCATAGCCGAGGCATCCTGTTTCATGTTGATGCTGTACAAGCCTTCGGGGCGCTGCCGATCTCATGCCGTGATTTGCCGGTGGATCTGTTGAGTGTGTCGGCACATAAAATCAACGGTCCGCAGGGGATCGGAGCCTTGTATGTGCGCCGCGGCACAGTTCTTCAGCCCCGTCAGTACGGAGGATTGCAGGAGAAGCAGCGGCGGGCAGGCACGGAAAATATGGCAGGTATCGCCGGTTTTGCGAAAGCTGCCGCTATTGCAACCGCTGCAGTACATGAACGGAGAGAGCACGATCTGTCGCTCCGCGAAACGCTTCTGAACGGACTGGAGCAGAGACTTGGCAGTGACGGATTTACGGTGAATGGCAGCAGTGAGCATTTCCTGCCCCACATTGTGAATCTCAGCTTTCCAGGCTGCAGCACGGAGACGATGCTGATGAATCTGGATATGGAAGGGATCGCGGCGGCAAGTGGCTCCGCATGCACCTCCGGCTCTATTGAGCTGTCTCATGTACTGAAGGCCATGAATCTTCCCGAAGATATTCTGCGTTCCGCGATTCGTTTCAGCTTCGGTTTGGGTAATACTACGGAAGAAATGGAATACACGGCAGAAAAAATTGCAACCATATCGCAAAGGCTGCGTAATAGGCATTAGGGGAAGCTCCGGACATTGAAAGGAGGATAGCACGGTTTTCCATTTCATCAGCCGAACGTCAAAGCTGTTGCATACAAGAGCAAGACTTCAACGCATGTTCGGAATATGAATGATGAGGAGGTACCCGGCATGAAGCTTCAGGAGATGATCGGTCTTGCTGTGTTCGATGTGGAGGACGGCAAGCAGATTGGCAAAATACATGATTTTATACTTACGGCGGACTGGACCATTAAAGGGATTGAGCTGGAAGGGAAAAGCCTTTTTTCCTCCCACGTCAAGACCGTTGATTGGGAAGACATCGTAGCGTACGGAGAAGATGCCGTAATGATTCGCAATCAGCAGGCTGTCCGCAAGACGGAAGCCGACGACATACATTATACTTACCTTCTTGGCGGCAGCAAGCTTAAGGATCTGTCCATTTTGACGGAGGAGGGACTTATGCTTGGACATGTCACCGATGTTTATTTTGACCAGGAATTGGGAAACAAGGTAAAAGGGATTGAAATCAGCGAGGGTTTCGTTTCGGACTTGATCGAAGGGCGGAAATGGCTGCCCTGCACCGACGGCATGTCCATCGGAGAGAATGCCATTATGGTTCCCCCGCTCAGCGAGCAGCGATTGGAGAAGGTTATATATTCTGTTAACGGATAGGGTGAATTTATGAAATGTCCAAATTGTAATTCCAAAGATATAGGCAAAATCGGCTCCCACCAGTTTTATTGCTGGGGCTGTTACATTGAACTGCAGGTAATCGGCGATAAAATGTCTGTTTACCAGGTCGAAGAAGACGGAACGCTCAGTTCGCTGGACGATCTGTTTTTTGGGGAGGAATATACCCAGGAATTCCCGCAGGCACACGCATCCTCTTGAAACTTTGCGCTGCCGGCTTCGTATTGCTGAGGTTTACAAGCGCTTGTTCTGCCGGATACCGGAAGAACAAGCGCTTTTTTTGGCAGGAGGGATGGGGGTTAATCCGGTCTGCTTCCGCATATACTGAATCGGAGAGCAAGTCCCAAAAAGAAGGTGAAGCAGAAGATGGAGCATTTAGCCAAAAACAGATTTTTCCGTTACGGTGTGCTGCTGCTGCTCGGTTTGATGATTTTATATTTCCTGTGGCTCCTGCGTCCGCTGTTTTTCACTACATACCGTTTTTTAAAAACGATTATCGCGCCCTTTGCCGTGGCTATGATTATTTCCTATGTCCTTAACCCTGTCGTGAATATGCTCAGTGGCAGGAAGGTACCAAGGGGAGTGGCGGTTTTGCTCATTTATGCCTTTTTCCTGACCAGCCTTGGAGTTGTGCTGATGAACATCATTCCCATGCTTATTGAGCAGCTGGAAGAATTAAATGAGCATTTGCCTGAAATAACGATGCATGCGCAGGGGCTTCTGTCCGATCTGGACAATCCAATGATGCCCGGCGGCGTGCGCAGCGGAATGAATCAATGGGTTTTTCAACTGGAAAACCGTATTTCCACAGTGATTACGGGCATTATGGATAATATCGGCGGCATGATCAATACGCTGCTCAATATTTTCATCGTGCCGTTTCTGATCTTTTATATTCTAAAGGATTTTGATGTGTTCGAGCGGGCGGTGGTGTCGATTCTGCCAGGGGCACATCGCAAGGGGATCGTTGTGATGCTGAAGGAAATCGATACGGCACTTGGGCACTACATCAGGGGCCAATTTCTCGTATGTGTCATTATCGGCGCACTCGCTTATGTGGGATACATGATTGCAGGAATGCCCTATGCTTTGCTGCTGGCCAGTATAGTGGCGATCTTTAATATCATTCCTTATCTGGGGCCCTTTCTCGGTGCAGCACCTGCCGTCATTATGGCTTCAACGATATCGATGAAAATGGTGATCATGGTCGTTATCGTAAATGTCATATGCCAAATCCTGGAGAGTAATGTGGTGTCGCCGCAGGTGGTAGGCCGGACGCTGCACCTGCATCCGCTCGCAATTATTTTTGCGCTTCTGGTAGGCGGGGAGATTGCAGGCATTCCGGGCCTGATTTTGGCCGTGCCGGTCATGGCTGTGCTCAAGGTAGTAGTGCAGCGGCTTTTCGCCTATTATATTAAGCGGAAAACAGTTTGAATTTATTGACATTGCCTATACCCGCAAGTATAATTAGTTATGTATGTTTACAGGATAAAACGTTGATGAAATTAA
Source organism: Paenibacillus jiangxiensis (assembly GCF_046098255.1). Taxonomy (NCBI): domain Bacteria; kingdom Bacillati; phylum Bacillota; class Bacilli; order Caryophanales; family Paenibacillaceae; genus Paenibacillus; species Paenibacillus jiangxiensis. Next base: position 111,787 of record NZ_JBJURI010000013.1, on the reverse strand, counting down.
GTACGCCGGGGTTCTTTCCCAGAGAGCGGGCTTCTTCACAGGTTCTTCCGTGAAGGCTGCAAGAGCCTGTGTCAGATAACGGCGGAAAGCTCATTTCGGAGTGCGGCTCATCCCCGCCGGCAGGACCCCGTTACCGGTCCATATAAGGCGATCGTTTGCTTATGCCCAGGCAGAGGCGGCGATAACCAGGGTGGTACCGCGATATATTCGTCCCTGATTTTTTCAGGGGCGTTTTTCTGTTTTTACCTTATCTAATTTTGAACCGATGGAGGCATGTGTTATGAAAGCCAGTGAAATTCGCTCCAAATGGCTGGAGTTTTTTAAGGAAAAAGGGCATGCGATTGAACCGAGCGCTTCGCTTGTACCGCATAACGACCCTACGCTGTTGTGGATTAATGCGGGCATGGCGCCTTTAAAGCCTTATTTTGATGGACGTGTCAAGCCTGAAAATCCGCGTATCGCGAATTCCCAGAAATGCATCCGTACTAATGACATTGAGAATGTCGGCAAAACGCGCAGACATCATACATTTTTCGAGATGCTGGGCAACTTCTCCATCGGGGATTATTTTAAAGAAGAAGTAATTACCTGGGCGTGGGAATTCCTGACGAGTCCAAAGTGGATCGGCTTTGATCCTGAGCGGCTGTCGGTCACGGTCTATCCGGAGGATGAAGAGGCCTACAAATACTGGAACGAGAAAATCGGCCTGCCTGCAGAGCGGATTATTAAGCTGGAAGACAACTTCTGGGATATCGGTGAGGGGCCGTGCGGTCCGTGTACTGAAATCTTCTATGACCGCGGCGAAGCTTATGGCAGCGACATGTCGGACCCGGAAATGTATCCGGGCGGAGAGAATGAACGCTATCTGGAAGTATGGAACCTTGTATTTTCCCAGTTCAACCATAACAAGGACGGCAGCTATACGCCGCTTCCCAATAAAAATATCGATACAGGCGCAGGTCTGGAGCGTCTGGCTTCCATCCTGCAGGATGTGAACTCCAACTTTGATACAGACCTATTCCAGCCGATGATTCAGAAGACGGCCGCCATGGCCGGTGTTAAATACAACGAGGATCCTGAGAAGGATGTAGCCCTCAAGGTTATAGCGGATCATATCCGTACCGTAACTTTCGCCGTAGGCGACGGGGTGCTTCCTTCCAATGAAGGACGCGGCTACGTAATCCGCCGTCTGCTGCGGCGCGCTGTCCGCTACGGCAAGATGCTGGGGCTGGATCGGCCGTTTATGTACGAATTGGTTAAAACCGTCGGTGATGTGATGGGAGTCTACTATCCGGAGGTTGTGGACAAACGCGACTTCATTGTGAAGGTGATCAAAACGGAAGAGGAGCGCTTCCACGAAACGCTGAGCGACGGCCTTGCCATTCTGGCTGAGATCAGCGAGCAGGCAAAAGCGGCGGGCCATACGATTATCAGCGGTGCAGATGCTTTCAAGCTGTATGATACTTACGGATTTCCGTTCGACCTCACGGAGGACTATGCCAGCGAGCACGGTTTAACCGTTGACCGCGAAGGTTTCGACCAGGCGATGCAGGAGCAGCGCGATCGCGCACGCGCGGCACGCCAGAATAGCGGCAGCATGAAGGTACAGGGCGGAGCGCTCTCCGAGCTGACGGTTAAAAGTGATTTTGTTGGATATAATGACCTCGTGACGGAGTCCAAAGTGCTTGCCATTATTCACGAGGATGCCATGGTGGATACTGTAAGCGAGGGCCAGGAAGCGCAGATTGTCCTGGATATTACACCGTTTTATGCGGAAAGCGGCGGACAAGTGAGCGACCGCGGGGTGCTGCATGGTGCAGCAGTGACTGCAAAAGTTGAGGGTATGAGCAAAGCGCCACAGGGCCAGCATGTCCATCAGATTCTGGTGCAGGCGGGCGAGCTGCGCGTGGGCGATACCGTACGGGCGGAAGTAGATGCTGAAGCCCGCCAGGATATCGAGAAAAACCATACCGCCACACACCTTCTTCATAAAGCGCTGAAAGAGGTGCTGGGCGAGCATGTGAATCAGGCCGGATCCCTGGTTGAGGCCTCGCGCCTGCGTTTCGACTTTTCGCATTTTGGCAGCATCTCAGACGAGGAGCTTGCGGATATCGAGCGCAGAGTCAACAGCCATATTTGGAGCCAGGACAAGGTCACCATTGACCTGATGCCGATTGACGAAGCCAAGGCGCTGGGAGCGATGGCCCTCTTCGGTGAAAAGTACGGGGATATTGTGCGGGTTGTCAAAGCGGGAGATTATAGCATTGAGCTCTGCGGCGGCTGTCATGTGGGCAACACTTCGCAAATCGGGCTATTTAAGCTGGTGAGCGAGAGCGGAATCGGCTCCGGTGTGCGCAGAATTGAAGCTGTGACCGGACGTTATGCGTACGAGTATTCGGAAGGCCAGCTTGAGCTGCTGAAGACGGCTGCGACGCTTCTGAAATCGAACGTCAATGAAGTGCCGAAACGGATTGAGGGGCTGCACCAGCAGATCAAAGAGCTCAGCCGCGAGAACGAATCGCTGCAGGGCAAGCTGAGCGCTATCGAGGCCGGACAATTAACCGATAAGGTAGTGCAGGCAGGAAATACGCAGCTGCTGGCCGTTCGAGTGCAAGCATCTACGATGGATAACCTGCGTGCGATCGCCGATGAACTGAAAGGCAAGCTGCCGTCCGCTGTGCTTGTGCTTGGAGCAGCGATGGAGGATAAAGTAAACTTTGTCGTAGCTGTACCTGCCGAACAGGTCAAGGCCGGCCTTCATGCTGGCAAGCTGGTCAAAGAAATTGCGGCTATCTGCGGCGGGGGAGGCGGCGGCCGTCCGGATATGGCTCAGGCAGGAGGGCGCGATGCCTCCAAGCTTGATGAAGCGCTTGCCCGTGCTGTCGAGCTGGTGACCGAGGCTTCCGGAAGCTGAGCAAATCAGCCGCAGTTCTGAAAAATATACAGAAATCTGGGAAATTCGGGCCGTTTGTTTCCTTGCAGGCACCAGGTTATGGTATGATATAAAGGAATAGCTGGCATAAACATGTGTGTCATGTTTTTGTGGAAGCGAGGTGTCTACATGGATTCCATGGATAAGACGGTGAAGTTCAACGTCAAGGCCGACGAGAAGGAAGCGTCGGCGCAGGAAATACTGCTGACGGTATACGATGCTCTGGTCGAGAAGGAATACAATCCCATCAATCAGATCGTCGGTTACCTGCTGTCGGGGGATCCGGCTTATATTCCCCGGCACAACAACGCCAGAAGTCTGGTGCGCAAGAAAGAACGTGATGAGCTGATCGAAGAACTGGTTCGTTCTTATTTGGCCAGCCATCGTCAGGGGAAGACGGAATGAAAGTAATGGGTCTGGATTATGGGGACCGCAGGATCGGCGTCGCCATGAGCGATCCCTTCGGCTGGACCGCCCAGGGATTTGAAGTTATCGAACGGCGTAAGGACGAGAGCGAGTATGGCAAGATTGCCGAAGTGGTGCGGGACAACGGGGTTTCCGAGATTGTTGTCGGTCTGCCGAAGAACATGAACGGAACCGTTGGCCCACGGGGCGAAATTGCAATGGCTTTTGCCGGAAGATTACGCGAGTTACTGAACATCCCCGTTCACCTTTGGGATGAGCGGCTTACAACCGTCGCCGCAGAGCGGACGCTGCTGGAAGCGGACGTCAGCCGGAAGAAGCGGAAGCAGGTTGTTGACAAAATGGCCGCAAGCTTGATTTTGCAAAACTATTTGGATGCTAACATTAAAAGGTGAGGGGGATTTCGCAGATGGCGGATAATCGATTGGACCTGGAAGAAGAGCAGCCGGAAATTATTTATATCGACGACGAAGAGGGCAACGAAGAAGAATTCGAGGTCATCATGAAATTCGAAGTGGATGGCTCTGATGCCAAATATATGATGGTTGCACCGGTCGAACCTGAAGAAGATGAAACCGATGTGTACGCCTTCCGGTATGAGGAAGACGGTGACGATATTAAATTGTACCCGATTACGGATGATGCCGAATGGGAAATTGTTGAAGAAACATTTAATACCTTTGTAGAAGCAGATGACGAGGATTTTGAGAAATGACGATGTATTCCCGTGAGGATTTGACCTGGACGACCGGATTGAAGGAGGCCTTCGGTTCCCAAGTGGAACTTGAGGACGGGGAAGGACATTCTGTTCCTTACACGCTGGAGGCCGAATTTGAGGTAGGCGGACAGGCATATGCGGTTCTGCGCGAACAGAATGCTGCCGCTGGGGAGTATGAGCTTTTCAGGGTGGTATGGAAAGGCGATGTGCCCGAGCTGACCGTCATCGAAGACGATGACGAGTGGGAGGATATTGCGGAGCTGTACGATGAGTGCACATTCCCGGAATAGCCCATAGTTTTGAAATGACTTTAGAGTGAATGATAACCCGGAAAGGGCGGACTTGTCCGCTCTTTTTGGTTGTGAAGGGGTTGGATAATTTGAAGCGCAAGGCTAGGACCGGGGTGTTGCTCCTGCTCGTCTTATTACTTGTCGTGGCAGGAGCGGCACTCTATCTTCGGCAAATGATGCAGCCTGTCCAACAGCAAGCGGGAACCGTCGCGTTTACCGTGGAGCAGGGGATGAGAACATCACAGATTGCAGATCTGCTTGAGCAAAAAGGACTTATTCGAAATTCTAATGTTTTTAAAGCCTACTTAAAACTTACGAAGCAAGGCAGCAACTTTCAGGCCGGCAAGTACGAAGCACAGCCGGGGATGACATACGAGCAATTGATTGCCAAGCTGTCCAGCGGAGATGTAGTGCCTGAGGAGATGATCCGGTTTACCGTTCCTGAAGGTTTCACGGTGCTGCAAATCGCCGATAGATTGCAGCAGGAAGGCATTGCTGACAAGGAAGAGTTTCTGAAGCTCGCGAATGACCCCGCACAATTTGACATGCCTCTGCTGGCGCATATCCCGGAGGACAAGCAGCTGCGCTACAAGCTGGAAGGCTATCTGTTCCCGGAAACCTATGAGCTGCCCAAGGGCAGTTCGGTGAAAGAAATGATGACGGCCATGCTGGAGCAGACTCAGAAAGAGCTGGACAGTATCCCCAATTTGGAGCAAAAGCTTGAGGAGCGCCATGAAACACTTCATGAACTGCTTACCGTCGCTTCACTGGTGGAGCGTGAGGTTGTTGTAGATTCCGAGCGTCCGATTGTCGCAGGGGTTATTTATAACCGGCTGGAAAAAGGGCAAAAGCTTGAAATTGATGCAACCGTTCAATATATGTTGAATAAGCAGAAGGAACGGCTGCTGTTTAAAGATCTGGAAGTAGACTCGCCTTATAATACGTATACGAATGAGGGTCTGCCCGCAGGCCCGATTGCCAGCCCGAGTTTAAGCTCCATTCAGGCGGCGCTGGAGCCGGCCAAGACGGATTATTTTTTCTATGTTACGAAAAAGGACGGCTCCCAGGAGCACTTATTCGCCAAGACGTATCAGGAACATTTAAACAATATCAAAAAAAGTCAAAATGTGACACAATAGGAGGTAAGCCAAGTGGCTGATAAACCCGAACTGCTTGTAACGGCAGCTTCACCGGGGGAGGCTGTGCAGATGCTGGATGCAGGCGCGGACGCGCTGCTGATCGGAGAAGACCGGTTCGGTATGCGTCTGGCGGGCAGCTTTACACCCGAAGAGATCAAAGCTACTGTTGAGGCCGCGCATGCGCGCAGTGCCAAAGTATATGTTTCCATGAATAACCTGATGACTAATGACCTGCTCCGCGAAATTCCGGGTTATGTACAGTTGCTCGGTTCCATAGGGGTGGATGCGGTCGAGTTTAATGACCCGTCCGTTCTTGCAGCCGTGAAGGAGTATGCTCCCCATATCGCGCTGTTCTGGAATGCGGAAATGACCTCAACCAACTACTCTACCGCTAATTATTGGGGGGAAAAGGGAGCATCCCGCGTCGTGCTGGCACGGGAGCTCAACATGGATGAGATTACTGATATGATTCCCCATCTGCAGCTTGAAGCCCAAGTGCAGGTGCACGGGATGACGAATATTTACCATTCCAAGCGGAGCCTTGTGGCCAGTTATATGAAGCATCAGGGCAGACCGGTGGAAGGAGATCTCGGGAAGGAACGTCATTTGTTCCTGATTGAGGCAGAGCGCCGGGAAGAGAAGTTTCCGATCTATGAGGATGTCAACGGAACTCATATTATGAGCTCAGATGATATATGCATTATCGAAGACCTTCATTTGCTGATGGCAGCAGGAGTCCATAGCTTCAAAATTGAAGGGCTTCTAAAGCCGACACCTTATAACGAGGCTGTGGTTAAAGCTTACCGTACGGCTATCGACAGCTATTATAACCATCCGGAAGACTATGCTTATGATGAAGCATGGCTAGATGAAGTGCGCAGACTGCAGGACCCGGAAAGAGAGCTTTCTTTCGGATTTTTCTATAAAGAACAGGTCTATTAAAAAACAAAGGGGTGAACAAAACGATGGGGACCTTAACAAAACGTAAATATGAGGGCAAACGTTATCGTCTGGATAAGCCGGAGCTGCTCGCACCGGCCGGCAATCTGGAAAAGCTGAAATTTGCCATTCACTATGGGGCAGACGCCGTTTACATTGGCGGCCAGCACTATGGCCTTCGCTCCAATGCCGACAATTTCAGTTTCGAGGAAATGAAGGAAGGCGTCGAGTTTGCCAAAAAATATGGTGCCAAAGTGTTCGTCGCTACGAATATTTATGCCCATAATGAGGATGTTGAAGGTATTGAAGCGTATTTGCGCAAGCTGCATGAGGTGGGGATTTCCGCTATCATTGCTGCGGATCCTGCCATCATTCAAGTGGCCCGCAAAGCCGTGCCCGAGCTGGAGGTGCACCTGAGCACACAGCAATCGACGCTGAACTGGCAGGCTGTGAAGTTTTGGAAAGAGGAAGGTCTGCCGCGCGTTGTGCTGGGCCGGGAGACGAGCATGGACGAAATCGCGGAAATCAAGGAGCATGTGGATATCGAGATTGAGGCGTTCATTCATGGTGCGATGTGCTCTTCCTTCTCCGGGCGGTGTGTGCTGTCCAACCACTTTACAGATCGGGACTCCAACCGGGGGGGCTGCTGCCAGTCCTGCCGCTGGAAATATGATCTTTTTGAAGATGCTCGTCCTTCTGCGGTATGGGTATCCGAGGAAGAAGCCAGAGATAACCGTGTGCTGGAGCAATTTAACCTTGGAGTTAACCAACTCCCGCTGTATGATGAACAGGATAATCCGTTTAGCATGGGTTCCAAGGACCTGTGCATGATCGAGCATATCCCGGATCTGATTGATGTCGGTGTGGACAGCTTTAAAGTGGAAGGACGGATGAAATCCATCCATTACGTGGCGACGGTGATCAATGTATACCGCCAGGCGATTGATTCGTACATGGCTGATCCGGACAACTACGTGTTGAAGCCGGAGTGGGTCGAGGAAATTAACAAAGCGGCCAACCGTCCGCTGAACACCGGCTTTTTCTATGATACGCCGGATCATGAGGATCATATTTACGAGCCGGAAGAGAAGGCTGTACCGTATGACTTTGCCGGATTGGTACTCGATTATAATCCCGAGACACGTTTGGCGACGATTCAGCAGCGCAACCATTTCAAGCCGGGACAGCAGGTTGAATTTTTCGGGCCTGGGGGCACGTTCTTCAAGCAAACGGTAGGCAAGCTGTGGGATGAAGAAGGCAACGAGCTGAACGCGGCCCGTCATCCGCTGCAGCCGGTAAAGATGATCGTAGATCAGCCAGTTTCCTATTTTGATATGATGCGGAAGCGGAAATAAAGAACATTTATTCTGAAAAAATATGGTTTGAGGTTCTCCTATATCGGTCGGGAGGCCTCTTTTTTTAATATTTTTATAGGAAAAAAGTTTTAGTTTATTTTGGCAATAAAGGCTGACAAGACGGACTTTTGTCGTATAATATCGTTAAATACATAAAGAGAGTGTTAGTGTTAAGGATAGTGTGGGGAATGAATAACATCCGGCAGGTGAGAGAAATGGGCATAACGCCAAAAAGAGAGAAAAAAACTAAAGAACCGCAAGGCACCGCAAAGAAAGCCGCAGTTCAAAACCCAAAAAGCAAGCTGAAATTCCCTTCAATTAAGATGAATTGGAAGCTTCCCGAGCGAATGAAAGGAATGGCCAAGCGTGGGGAAGAAGACCCTGGCAAAAGAAAAGGCAGCGCGGGTTTTAAAAAATCACCCAAGGAATACATGTCCTTGATCAAAGAAGCGAATCCGGTGAAATCGGTCGGGATGAAACTGTTTTTGATTTTCTTTATCACGATCATGATTGCGGTAGTCAGTTTGGGCACGATATCTTATGCAACCGCTCGCAATACGATTGAGCAGAATGCCGCGCTCGCTTATCAGCAGACGGTAAACCAGACGTCCGAAAAGCTGGATATTATTTTGGAACGTTTTCTGGATACCTCAACCCAAATCTTCTTTGACACGGAAATTGCCGATCTGCTGCGGAAGGTGAACAATCCGGATGTTTCTTCCTATGATGCGTTCATGGCGACAGACTCCGTGACCAAGAAGCTGACCAACGTGGCGTTTAACAATAAAGCGATCGACTCCATTTATTTGTACCCTGAAGATCCGAAGGGGGTCATCATGGGAACGGGTAACAAAAAAGATGTGAGAACAGAACCGTGGTTCAATGAAATGCTGCAAAATACAGGCGTTCGATGGCTGCCAACAGAGGTCAGCAGCTCAAGCATCAAGACGTACCGTTTGGTCCGTTCCATGAATGATCTTTCCGTGCTCGGCTCCAAGTATGTGCTGGTGATGGATCTCAAGCTGAGCTCTCTTGAAGAGCAGCTGGAGGGCCTGAATCTGGGAGAAGGCGGAGCCATCCATCTTGTGACCAAGGAGGGCATCCCGGTGGCGTCAAGCCAGAAGGATCTGGTGGGAAACGGGCAGACTCTGGATTATATAAAGGATTTAAAAGATCCTATGGGCAGTGATACGGTAAGTGTGAATTTCAATGGCAAGGATCAGGAAGTGCTGTCCGTTCATACGACGCTTGGCACCTCCCAATGGATCCTGAACGGAATCGTACCTGTATCCGCACTGCTGCAAAGCACCAAAGGCATTCTGATTCTCACCTGGGTGTTTGTGATTGCGGCTGCAATCGTGGCCGTGCTGCTCGGCTGGTGGATGGTGCGCATGATCGGCCGCCCGCTGAAGCGGATGAAGGATCTGATGAACGAAGGTGCCAAAGGAAATCTTGGCGTTCGCACCGATTACCGCTCCAGGGATGAAATCGGTCAGCTCTCTACAAGCTTTAACGAGATGATGGAACAAATTACCGGACTGGTTCAGCAGACGAATTCAACAGCCAAGGACGTTCTGCTGACAGCCTCCGAACTGAGCGATGCTTCCAAAAAGACCGCCATTTCCGCAAGGGAAATTGCCGTTGCGACCGAGGAAATTGCGAACGGAGCCTCCAGTCTCGCTACGGAAGCGGAGCGCGGCAATACGCTGACCGACAATATTACGCGCCAGATGGAGATCGTTATTGCCCACAATACCGGAATGGGAGAGGCTGCGCGGGATGTTGGGCGCTCCAGTGAAACAGGCAGCGAGCAGCTTAAGCAGTTGATGAGCAAGACCAAGGTAACGGAAGAAACGACACGCTCGCTCGTCGCGAAAGTGGACAAGCTGAAAGGAACCACTTCAACGGTGTTCCAGGTGCTGGATGCTCTGCAGAACATTACGAAGCAGACGAATATTTTGTCCCTGAATGCGACCATTGAGGCGGCACGGGCAGGAGCAGCCGGACGCGGATTTATGGTGGTGGCGGATGAAATCCGGCAGCTGGCCGATCAATCGCGGCAGTCCATTATTATGGCTGGCGGCATCATTGATAATATCGTTTCCGAAATGAATGAAACGGTGGAAGCGTTAACGGAGGCGTATCCTTTGTTCAGGCAGCAAATTGAAGCTGTCGAGGAAACCTCGGAAATCTTCCAGTCCGTGCAGCAGCAGATGAAGGATTTCATCGGAAGTCTGACGGCGGTGACCGGTTCGATTGAAGAACTGAATCAATCACAGGAAGTATTGTCCGATGCCATGGGCAACGTCAGCGCGGTAGCAGAGCAATCCTCCGCCACCTCGGAGGAGGTAGCCTCGCTCAGCAGTGAGCAGGAGAACGTTGCCAGCCAACTCGTTCAATTGTCCGAGAAGCTTGAGAACGTATCTGGCAGCCTGCAGCAAACCTTGTCCAACTTCAGAATATAATTTCCGGTTAATGTTACATGGAGCAGCTCTCAAGCAGATTTTTCTGCTGTGGGCTGCTCCTTTCCGTGTTCGGGGATATTTAGGGGAGGCGGGCGTTTGACTGCAACGGCATGGGGACATACTATTCCCAAGATCAGCTTACAGGAGGCGGGCCGAGATTGCAGCACCAGACGAACCGGAGCGAACGACACCAGCGGATCCAATATGTAACGGCCGTACTTTCCATCCTCATAGTCATTCTTATTATCCGATTAGGGTGGATTCAGACCGTTTTCGGGCGCAGCACGGTCCCTAACGGAAGCCGGACTGTCAGGGAGCAAGCCGTGATTCAGCGGCAGGAGGGGATAGTTGTGAATGCCGGCCGGGGAGACTTTACGGACAGGTCCGGGCACAGCATAACAGGCACCTGGGTCAGGGTGCCTGTGCTGTTTCCCGGAGGACCCGTGAAGCAGGATGACAGCCTTAAACAGCTGGCCCGGATTCTTCATACCGATGCGGCTGAGCTTCTCCGCCGCTGGCAGGGCCTCGGCTCGCCTCTGATCTGGAAGGACAGCAGCGGTCTGCCTGTCGAGCTGTCCGAGCAGGATGCCGCCTACGTTGCCCGGCTTGCCCCCGGGGCCATTGAAGCTGTGCCGTACAGAAAAAGATACGACAGGGCAGCAAACGGCATGCAGTGGCTCGGTTTTCTTTACGAACGCCCTGAGGATGCATATCGTACGGAGTCAGGAGCATCCGGCCTGGAAAAAGCTCTGCAGCCGTTGCTGAAAGGGGAAGGAGAAACCATCATATCCCATTTGGTGGATGCGCAGCGTCATACGCTCCAGGACACGGGGTTGCGCATGAGCAAGCCCTCCAACAGCTATTATCCGCTGCAGGTGCAAACGACCATCGATCTTGCCCTACAGCGCAAAATCGAAAACCTGACGGAGCACAGCCCGATGAAGGAAGGGGCTGTGGTAGTGCTGGATGCCGGCAACGCGGATGTGCTAGCGATGGTTTCGCGTCCCTTTTACGACCCCCGGCATGTCAATCCGCAGGCCTCCGATTGGTCCAACCGTGCTGTGAAGGCCGCCGTGCCCGGTTCCATTTTTAAAATTGTAACGGCCGCCGCCGCCCTGGAAGCTGGAGTTGCCAAGGTGGGTGAAACCTTTCACTGCCACGGAGAATATGGAGCCTATGGCCTGGCCTGCTGGAAGGAAGAGGGCCACGGGACACTGTCCCTTGAGCAAGGCTTTGCGGAATCCTGCAACACCGTGTTCGCCAAGCTGGCGGAACGCTTAAGCTCCAGGCAGCTGACACAGATGGCCGAAGCTCTTGGCCTGGGGCGGCAGATTGGCTGGCAGGGTGAGAATCTGGCGGGGATGAAGCAGCTCCGTCTGTTCGATGGCGAAGAGGCGGGCCGCATATTTGACAACCGGATCAAGGCTGATGACACAGGTGCGCGGGTGCAGACAGCCATCGGGCAGCGGGATGTGAGAATGACTCCGTTACAGGCAGCCAATCTGGTTGTTACACTGCTTCATAACGGAGAGGTGCGCTCGCCGCGGCTGGTGCGCCGCATACAATATGCGAACGGAGGCACCCTTCTAGAGCTTCCCGCTCATGCTCTGCCTGCGAAAGGAACAATACATCCGCACACTGCGCACACTCTGCTGCACTGGATGGAGAAGGTGGTACAGGAGGGAACCGGCAAGGGATTGGCCTCCGCCAAATGGAGGCTTGCCGGAAAATCAGGAACCGCCCAGACCGGACAGGCCGGCAGGGCGGTCAATAATCAATGGTTTATCGGATATGGCCCGGTGGAAAAACCGCGTTATGCGGTGGCCGTCCTTGTGCAGAATGTTCCGGCAGATACGCCGAATCAGGCTACTAAGCTGTTTGGTCAAGTCATGGATTTGCTTGCTTCCTCGGAAGGTGGCGTTTCTTCTTCCTGAAGTTTGGCCAGAAACGGTGGCTCGTCAAATTCTTCTTTCGGAAAACGAATCCATTGCTGCAGATACCCCTGCTGCCACAGCTCCTTGATCAATATAAGCAGAATGGGGGAGAGGATCAGGCCGGCCACCCCGAAGATCGAAAGTGAGATGAACATGAACGACAGCATCAGGTAGGCCGACGTCACGCCGATGGAATTGCCTGCAATCTTCGGCTCGGCCAGCTGGCGAACAAGCATGGTGACGGCCAAAAGCACCAGCAGCCCGATGGCAAGGCCGGTATTGCCGATAATGAACAGATAGACGGCCCATGGAATCAGGATGACCGGAACGCCAAGCAGCGGGAGAATATCAAATACCGCCGCTATGATGGCAATCGTGAAGGCATTGCCTGTACCAAGAATGAGCAGGCCGAGAAAAATAATGATAAACGTAATGGATACAAGCATAGCCTGAGCTTTTATGTAAGACCCGATCGCCTTTAATACGTGATTTCTGAAAAAGCTTGTCGCTGTTTTAATCGTATGTGGTGTTTTTTTGCGCACGATAACTTTCCACAGATCAATTTCCATGCTGAGAAAGAATGCCAGGATAATGGCAACCCCAAAGTTGGTGATGAAGGTGGAGAAGGAGCCGAGAAAGGCAACGATCCGCTGCAGCGCACTGGTTCCCCAGGTTGAGGCCAGCTTCGTGGCCGTATCGAAATAATCGTTGATGTTCTGTGTGATCGATGGCGGCAAGCTGGCGATTTTACCCTGCAAAAAGGTTGTCAGATTCACAAACGCCTGCTGCACTATGGTGGTGTACCGCGGCAGATCATCGGCCAAGCTCGCGAGCTGTGTCACGATGATCAGCCCCAGTCCGAAAAATAAAGCGAGCAGGATAACAACAAACAGCAGTACGGAAATGGCGGAAGCAAACGGCTTGCGCATCCCCTTTTTGTTAAGGTAGCGGGCCAGCGGTTCAATGCACCAGAATACGAGGAACGAGAGAAAGACTGGGGCCGCAATATGGTACAACTGGCTGGATATGAACAAAATCAGATAGACGGTCAGCGCAATCAGAGCTATATCGAAGGCGGTGCGCCAATACTTTTTATAAAGAGGCAGCATAAAATACAACGACTCCTTTTTTTGGGTAAATCATTTTTGTATATTGTACACCATTTATATAAGTTCAGCCTAATTTTCTAACCTTTTATGTTAAAATAAAGTTAGTGAGTTTTCCTCAGGTCGCTCCTTACACAGGAGCGTGGATTGAAATAGGCTAACGGCACGCTATGTCAAAATAGAGAAGTGGGGAATAAGACGTGCTGCAGAATGTACTGCTATGGCTATTTTACATTACATCATTTTACGCTTTTATACCCGGAATCATAAGCCGCCTGTTCGGCTTTCGGGTATTCCGCCGGGGAAAGAATGAGGAGCATGCCTTCGCTCTTACCTTCGATGACGGGCCTGATCCCGTTTATACCCCTCAATTGCTGGATTTGCTGCAGCGCTTTGATGCCAAGGCGACATTCTTTGTCGTGGGCGCGAATGCAGAGCGGCACCCGGCCATATTGCGGAGAATCCATGAAGAGGGGCACCTGATTGGTATTCACAATTATGTACATAAATCCAACTGGTTTATGCGTCCGGCGACCGTGCGCAAACAGATTTTATGTACAGAGCGAATCATCCATGAGGTCACCGGCGAACGTACGGCCTATTACCGTCCACCCTGGGGCATTGTGAATCTGTTCGACTTCGCCAAATCGAACGGTCGCCGCATCGTTCTCTGGTCTTCCATGTTTGGTGATTGGCGCGTCAAGACGGGGGAGGACCGCTTGACCCGAAGAATGCTGCAAAAGCTGCGCGGTGGGGAGGTTATGCTGCTGCATGATTGCGGCAGGACGCTTGGTGCCAATGCGGACGCTCCCAAAAATATGCTGATTGCGCTGGAGCGGGTGCTGGTTGAGGCCGGGCGCAGAGGTCTGCGCAGCGTACGGATAGACGAGTTGGCAGGAGGTGCAATGGAAATGACCACTTCTGTAGGCTGGTTTAAAAAAGCTGTAGTCCGAGGCTGGCTGCTGTATGAACGCGCATTTCACGCCCTGTTCCGGCTTGAGCCGGTAAATCCGCAGGAGCCAATGCTGCATTACAGACGGCGCAAATACCAGGGACAGCCTGTAGACTTTGCCGATGGCTCCTCGCTCGTTAAAGGGGATGAGGTGCTTGAACTGCATTTTGATAATGAAAGGCTGTACCGGATCGGGTCCACGGCCAAGACGCCAATGCATGTAGCGATACAAATGATCCGTTCCGTCGAGAAGCAGCTCCCGGATCTGGCGGCAAAAGTTGCTGATGATTCCCTGCTTAAAGGAGTCAAAGCCATTTACGGTGTGAGCATGATCAATCGCGGTGCGGAGAAACTTGGTTTTATCATCCGCGATCTTCCCCGCGGCCTGTTCGCTGTCTCCTCGACACTGTATCTACGGCTGCTGCTTAGCGTCATTCATCCGTCCGGGCAGGAAAGGCTGAAGCATCGCTCCGCTTTACTCATGCCGAAGCTAATCGTCATGCCGGCCTCTGTATTAATAGGCCGTTTCCTGAAGAATGATTCAGCAAGATCCGGTATGAGTCTGAAAGATCATCCGCTCTCCGAGCCTGCGGAAGAGATGGGGATGGGTACCGCTTCTGCCCAGACGGTAAACAGCACGACAAGCACGATTGCTTGAAGCAGTTGCTTAACTTGAGAGGGACTTTCCGGAAGTCAGCATATGACGGCTGCCGGGAGGTCCCTTTTTGCCGGGAATCAAGCATTAACGGATATTGGTCCTGTCTGCAATAATGTACTATAGCATAATTAGTGCCCAGGAGTATGATACAGGCAACAACTACTCCAGGAGGCACTATGAATATTACATCCTTTCTCCTTTACTGCATTATCGTTACCCTTACTCCCGGGCCCACCAATATTGTTATATTATCTACTGCAAGGCATTACGGAACCCGAAAGACGATGGCTTATGTATGGGGGGCGACTTTAGCTTTTGGGCTGCTGCTTGCCGGTTCTGCTTTATTGAATCATCTGATGGGAGAGGTTGTTCCCGGGCTTATGAACGCAATGCGGATCATTGGCAGTGTCTATATGCTCTATCTCGCTTACCTGATTTTCAGGATGGGCAGTTTGGAAGATGACTCCATTCCTGTCCTTGGATTCTTCCCCGGTTTCGTGATGCAATTTGTAAATCCGAAGGCCATACTGTTTACGCTCACCGTGCTTCCTGGTTATGTAATGCCCTACTATACTACGGTTTCCGCCATGATCCTGTTCGCAGGGATCGTTACCATAATCGGATTCATGGCCTTTGCAAGCTGGGCTGTTTTTGGAGGAATGCTCAGACACGTGCTGAATCGGCACCATAAAATTCTGAATATTATCTTGGCCGCGTTCCTGGTATACTCAGCCATTATGGTATCGGGAATCATCTAGGCTCCGGAGGTATACGGCATCATGGAAAAATTCCTTTATAAGAAATCGGCGGATGTTCTGGCCTTGTCTGCCAGCTTCACAGATTTTACCTATAAAAGGCATGCTCACGAAGAATACGCGGTAGGGGTTACCCTGCGCGGAATTCAGCAATATAATCTTGACGGTCATTTTCTGTCTTCACACAGGAGCGGGGTCATGCTGTTTAACCCGGAGCAGTACCATGACGGGAGCGCTTATGACCGGGCAGGAATTGATTATGTCATACTGTATATCAAACCGGAGCTCTGCCCGGAAATTCTCGGCCCCAAGGAGCTGCGCTTCAGAACCCCCCTTGTGTACGATATCAGGCTGGCGCGGAGGATTCTGAACATCAGCCGTAGTATCCAGAGCGGCAGGGAAGAGTCACTGATCAGTGAACTGCTGTACGATCTGCTGCACATCCTAGCGGGTGTTAATATGGATGTGCCCCGGAGAAGGTCAGATAAAGCCTTTGTCAAGAGAGCTAAAGAGATCATGTCCAACAGTATTCATGATGTTCTGAAGCTGGAGGATCTCAGCAGGGTGTTTGGTCTGTCAAAATATCAATTTATCCGTGAGTTTAAGATCCAGACTGGCATATCCCCTTATCAGTTCTTTCTGAACATGAAGGTCGAGCATGCCAGACGTCAGATTGAGCTGCACCGGGACATTTACTTGGCTGTAGTTGCATGCGGATTTGTGGATCTTGCTCATTTGAACAAACATTTTAAGCGGGTGTTCGGCATTACGGCCTACGAGTATGCGATGCAGTTAAAATAACAGATGGGAGGGGCCGGACGATGTTTCCTCCTTTGCGAGAAAGGTCAACCAGATCATTACTGGTTGGCCTTTCAGCATGTTCTGCAAGCGAACGAGGAGGCGCCCGGCAGTAAAAACAAAGCCCTTCCGCTTCCTGTGGGAAGCGAAAGGGCTGTTTGATAGTTAAATTTTCATGATACCGCCGTTGCTGGCATTCGTTACAAGCTTGGAATATCTGGCCAGGTAGCCTGTTTTTACTTTTGGCTCGAAGCCTTTCCAATTGGCGCGGCGGCTGGCAAATTCCTCGTCGCTGATCTCAAGCTGAATGGTGCGGTTGTTAAGATCCAGCTCGATGAAGTCACCGTCTTCCACGAAAGCGATTGGTCCACCCTCAGCCGCCTCCGGAGAGATATGGCCGATGGAGATGCCACGGGAAGCGCCGGAGAAGCGTCCGTCCGTAATCAGGCCGACCTTGGCGCCAAGACCCATACCGACGATCTGGGAGGTTGGAGCCAGCATTTCCGGCATGCCCGGTCCGCCCTTCGGTCCTTCGTAGCGGATAACGACTACATGACCTTCTTTAACTTTGCCGTTGGCGATGCCAGCCAGCGCATCTTCCTGAGAATCAAAGCAAATGGCAGGGCCTCTATGGTATCCGCCGACGGACGGATCCACGGCACCAACCTTGATAATGGAGCCTTCCGGAGCGAGATTGCCGAACAGTACGGCAAGTCCGCCGCGCTCGGAATAAGGATTGTCAAGGTGGTGGATAACATTCTCGTCAAGTATCGGCTGATCCTGCACGTTCTCACGCAGTGTTTTGCCGGTAACGGTGATGCAGTCCGGATGAAGTGCGCCCGGCTTTTTCAACAGTTCATTCAGCACGGCGCTTACGCCACCGGCATTGTGAACGTCCTCGATGTGATAATCGGAAGCGGGAGCCAGTTTGGACAGATGTGGCACACGGTTGGCAACTTCATTGATGCGTTCGATCGGATAGTCGACTTCCGCTTCATTAGCCAATGCAAGGGTATGCAGCACCGTGTTCGTGGAGCCGCCCATGGCCATATCAAGCGCGAAGGCGTTGTCAATCGCTTCTTTAGTCACGATGTCACGTGGCTTCAGATCCATTTTGATCAGTTCCATGAGTTGCTCTGCAGAGCGCTTAACAAATTCTTTGCGTTCAGGAGCAACAGCCAGAATGGTTCCGTTGCCGGGAAGCGCCAGACCGAGGGCTTCGGCCAGACAGTTCATGGAGTTCGCTGTAAACATACCGGAGCAGGAGCCGCAGGTTGGACAGCCGTATTGTTCAAGCTCCAGCAGGCTTTGGTCGTCAATTTTACCAGCCTGGTAGGCACCGACGCCTTCAAATACGGAAGTCAGGGAGATGGAACGGCCGTTTCTGTCTTTACCCGCTTTCATCGGTCCGCCGCTGACGAAGATGGTCGGAATGTTGACGCGCAGGGCGCCCATCATCATACCGGGAGTGATTTTGTCACAGTTGGGGATACAGACCATACCGTCGAACCAGTGTGCGGATACCACCGTTTCGAGGGAGTCAGCGATAATTTCACGGCTCGGCAGGGAATAACGCATTCCGATATGTCCCATGGCAATCCCGTCGTCCACACCGATCGTATTGAATTCGAAAGGCACACCGCCTGCCTCGCGAATGGCTTCTTTTACGATTTTGCCGAATTCCTGCAAATGAACATGTCCGGGAACAATATCAATGTAGGAGTTGCACACGGCAATGAACGGCTTGTCGAAATCTTCTTCCTTTACCCCCGCCGCCCGCAGCAGGCTGCGGTGAGGCGCACGGTCAAAGCCTTTTTTGATCATATCTGATCGCATCTTCTTCTTGTTAGCTGTCATGAAGTCTGTCCTCCCAAATTCCTATATTGGTTCAGCGCTGTAAAGCAACGCTTGAAAGCGGTGAATGGTTTCTAGAAAGTCTACCATAACTGTGGCTTTTTTTCTATATATATTACAGAAGATGAAAGAGCTTTGCTCAAAAAAAGAAGCCTGTCACCGCTGCTGCGGGACAAGCTTCCGGGGAGACGAGCGCGATCAGTTTTGACCGCCCTTGCGTCCGATTTCTTTATAAAACTCTTTATCGTGAGATTCAGCTGTCGCTTCTCCACCTTTGCGCCCGATCTCCTGATAAAACTCTCTATCATGGGATTCGGCGGTGGCTTCTCCACCTTTACGTCCAATTTCCTGATAAAATTCTTTATCATGATTTTTGGAAGTCGCCTCTCCGCCTTTACGTCCTGCCTCTTCACGGCTCATTTTACCATGATCCTGATTTCGTGCCATAACAAATTCACTCCTTGTTAAAAAGTGGTTTTTGTTGCGCGCATCCTTTACTTACCACTGCCCATGCTTCCTGAAACAATTCCGGAAAGGAAGGCGTATGGCTAATTTCAGGATTTTGGCTGCATGCGGTTTGATTCGCCCCGGCTTTTTGGGAAATGCTCAGCAATTCTGTTGGTGTGTATGAACAGCCAACCCACATTAGGCTCTATTAACGGATGCGCAGTACGCTTGACTGCAGGCAGGGCGAGCAGGATGCTCAGCAGGCAGGCTGTCACCATGATGCATATGATTCCAAAGGTTGTATGGATATAAGCGTATATTCCCGATACGGCGGCCCCACGAATAATAAATCCGTGCAGCAGAAACACATATAAAGTCCGGCTTCCTAACCGGGACAGCCAGCCGGCAGCAAAAGGCACGAATCCAAGGAAGGCAGCCGACGCTGCGAGCTGCAGCAGGTAGGTGCCGATCCGGAATAAGCCTGCGAACCATTCTACGTGGCCCAGCTCTGCGTAAGTCATGCTTCCATACAGCCACCCTGTTTGCAGATGGGCAGATGTCCAGACCGCTGCAGCGAGCAGCAGCAGGGACCCCGCAATAGCGGCAGTTCTGAAGCGTGGGGCCAGGAGAGATGATATTTTTTCATAAGTTATATGAAAGCCGAGCACAAAAAAAGGCAGAAACACAAAGGTTCTGGATATGCTCAGCCACGTCCCCTCAAAGGGGATGTATCCGGCAAGGGTCCCCAGTACAATGGAGATGGCCACCTGTACAGGCGGCGACAGCCGCCGCATGGCCAACAGGAGCAGTCTCCAACAGAAATGGCTGGCGAGGAACCACAGCAGCAAATAGGGAGCAAAAAAGGAATGATGTACCCCCTGCACGTGGAAGAAAGCGGCATCAAGCAGGGAGTACAGGGTTTGAAAAATGATGTATTGAACCATAATCTGCAGCAGCACTTTAACACCCGTTTCACCTTTCAGGCTCGGACGGGCAAAATAACCGGTCACCCACACAAACAGCGGCATGTGAAACATAAAAATCCAGGTATACCAACGGTCTGCCAGACTGCTGACATTTATTAAAGGCTCAAGCGCATTGGCAGCAAACACACATACGATCAATAAAAACCTTAAATTCAGAAAAAAAGCATCTCCACTCCGGACCGACCCGCCGTTCATATGTTTTCCCTCCATACGGTCGTCACAGCCGCCGTATTTTCTAAAAATCTTATATTCCAAACATACGATATCCCGGCAACGGGAATTGTGATAATATTCACAACAGCAAACGCTCACATTTTCCTGAATTGTGTCTGTTTTATGGAGGGAGCTGGTAAGAGTGCTTGATCCCTGAATTTGACCCGCCTATTGCCATGGTGATACGCTTTTGATAAAGCTTGCTGCGCTTCGTTTCTGGACCGCTCTTAACATGTCACCTTGATATGGTTTTGCGGAAAGGTGAGTTATAATTGGGGAGAATCGTCCAGTGCAGGAATCGTGAAAGAGATACCGCCGCAAAGGAGGAAAAGCATGCCCGAGCTTCAGGTTGGGACACATGTTGAGCCCTGCCGGGCCATCCTGTTGGATAAAGACGGGACGCTGCTGCATTTTTTGCAGATGTGGGGACCATGGACGAGCTCCGTCCTGAATATGATGGAACAGTATCTGGCCATGATCGGGGCTGAATTTATCGGGGGCAAGGAGCGGCTTTTGGGCACCGTGCTTGACCGGGAAGGGCGTGTCACCAGCTACGATATGCGCGGACCGCTCGCCATGGGCACGGTCGAAGAAACGACCGGCCTGCTGGCGTGGCAGCTCTACGCTGCCGGGGTGCCATGGGATGAGGCGGTGATGCAGGTCAGGCATTTCAGCAAAACGGCCATGTCCGATCTCCACCGCCACCGGCCCGCTCAGGCTTTTCCGGGGCTGTCCGCCTTTCTTGAACAATGCCGGGCAGCCGGGCTGAAGCTGGGTGTCGTCACTTCGGACGGCGGGAAGGAAGCGGAGGAGCATCTGCGCTGGCTCGGCTTTCGCCGCCATTTTGGGTCGGTAATCGGTTATGATGATGTCAGGGAAGGGAAGCCTTCGCCGGATATGGTGCTGAAAGCCTGTGAAGAACTGGGTGTAACCCCGGCCGAAACGGTGGTCATAGGGGACAGCAATGGGGATATGCAGATGGGAAAGCATGCCGGTGTGAGGATGACGCTGGGCTTTGCCCCCGACCCTGAGCTGACAGAGCATCTGGCGGATGCGGACATCATTTTTCACAGCTATGAGGATTTGAAGGTAAAATATTATAGCGAGTTCAATGTCATGGAGGCGGATAAAGGATGAAGCCGGAGGAAAGGCTGGCACAATGGATCGGCGAAAGCCGCAATATTGTATTTTTCGGGGGGGCGGGAACGTCTACGGAAAGCGGCATCCCTGATTTCAGGTCTGCCGCGGGGCTTTACCGGCAGGAAGAGCAGCTGCCCTATCCGCCGGAAGTGATGCTGAGCAGAACGTTTTTTATGGAGCATCCGGACGTTTTTTTTGCTTTTTACCGCAGCAAAATGCTGCACCCTGCCGCTGAGCCGAACGGCTGTCACCGGCTGCTGGCCGGCCTTGAAAAGGAGGGCAGGCTGCAGGCGATCGTCACGCAGAACATTGATGGACTCCACCAGAAGGCGGGCAGCAGCCGGGTGCTGGAGCTTCATGGCTCCGTGCACCGGAATTACTGTATGAAATGCGCACGCTTTTACAGTCTGGAGGAAGTTATGGCGGCAGAGGATACGGTTCCACGCTGTCAGCATGACGGTGCAATCATCAAGCCGGATGTCGTTTTATATGAGGAGGAGCTGAACCAGGAGACGCTTTACAATTCCGTTGAAGCCATTTCCCGGGCGGATCTGCTGATCATCGGGGGAACCTCCTTGACGGTTCAGCCGGCAGCGTCTCTGGTTACTTATTTTAGAGGGGCGAGGACCGTGCTTATGAATGCCGATCCGACTCCTTACGATGCAAAGGCAAATCTGTTGATTACCGATCCCATAGGACAGGTGATGGAGCGGGTTGCGGCGATTCTGTCGGCAGGCTGAGCCTGGAGAAGAGAGAGTGTAATCGGTTTCTTGTCAAAGACCGGCCGGAAGAGCTATGATGAAAATGAACCTGGAAAGCATTTTATCAGTTACTAATTCAGAGTCAGAGAGGCAGGGATGGGTATGGTTTACTTGGCTAGCGATGACCGCTATGAAGGCATGAAATACAACCGTACCGGAAAATCCGGGCTGAAGCTGCCGGCTATTTCACTGGGATTATGGCATAATTTCGGCGGGATCAACAGCGCCGAGAACGGACGCAGCATGGTTACCCGGGCGTTTGATTTGGGCATTACCCACTTTGATCTGGCGAATAACTACGGACCTCCGCCCGGCTCAGCGGAGCAATTTTTCGGTCAGGTGCTCGCCAGCGATCTGAAGCCGTACCGTGACGAGCTAGTGATCTCCACAAAGGCCGGTTATTATATGTGGCCCGGTCCTTACGGCGAGTGGGGGTCGCGTAAATATTTGATCTCCAGCCTGGATCAGAGCCTGAAGCGGATGGGGCTGGACTATGTGGATATTTTCTATTCCCACCGCTTCGACCCGGAAACTCCGCTGGAGGAGACGATGATGGCCCTTGACCACATCGTCCGGTCAGGTAAGGCGCTGTATGTGGGCGTGTCGAATTACAATGCTGAACAGACTGCTGAAGCGAGCCGTATTCTGAAGGAATTGGGCACGCCTCTGCTGATCCATCAGCCGAAGTATTCGCTGCTGGACCGCTGGATTGAACACGGATTGCAGGATGTGCTGGATGAGAACGGGATCGGAAGCATCGCCTTTTGTCCACTTGCCCAGGGAATGCTGACGAACAAGTACTTGAACGGGATACCGGAGGATTCGCGCGCTGCAGGGACGTCGGTCTTTTTAAATAAAGAACATATTACCCCGGACGCGATCCGCAAAATACGCGCCCTGAACCAGATGGCTGTTGCGCGCGGGCAGAGCCTTGCCCAGTTTGCGCTGGCCTGGGTGCTTCGCGGCGAGCGTGTAACCTCGGCTTTAATCGGCGCGAGCAGGGTGTCGCAGATTGAAGAGAACATTGCAGCTCTATCAAACCTGGAATTCACAAAGGATGAACTGGAGAGAATTGATTCCATCCTGCAGCCCGCCGGGGGCCAGGAAGGACATAAATAAAGGACGGCCTTGGAAGGCGTCCGTGAAAGCAGCCCGCCAATGAGAGCGGGCTGCCCCTTTATCTGCCGGGTGCAGCTTATTTAACTTATTTGCCGACAGCTATGCGGTATTCTGTTGGGGACTGCCCATAGAAGCGCCGGAATTGGCGGGAGAAATAAAGAGCGTCCGGCAGCCCAACCGAGGCAGCGACCTGCTCGATGGACAGCTCCGGCCGTTCACGCAGAAGCTGCCGCGACTTGTCGATCCGCAGCTTGAGCAGATAGGTTACCGGCGACAGGCCGGTTTCCTTTTTGAAAATGCGGGACAAGTAGGCCCGGTTGTAGCCAAGGCTGACGGCCATCTGTTCGATGGACACGGGATGGGCATACTGTGTGGACATATACTGAATCATTTGTTTGACCGTGATCCTGACCTGTGAATCAGGACCGGGCAGCTTGGCCGCTTCCGTCAGATGCTCCCCCGCCTCGGCAAGGATCAGGTACAGATAGCCGATGGACGCGGGATGGGAGCTGGTTTTTCTGCTGAAAAATGCGTGCTGCATGGCGTGAATCCATTGCGGAATCCGGCTGTCTCCAGAAGCCTTGAATATCGGCGCATCAATTCCGAATCCGGCTTCCTCAATAAGACGGCCTGCTTCGTTGCCGGTAAAAGCGAACCACCTGTACCGCCAGGGATCGTCCGTATTGGATGCATAGCTGACCAACTGGCCCGGATGGATCAGAAAGCAGTCTCCGGCGCTCAGGCGATATGTCCGTTGCTCAGTCCGGAAGCGGCCTTGTCCGGATTCCACGAAATGAAGCAGATAATAATCATACAGCTTGGGACCAAGCGCATGTCCCGGCTTCGTCTGGCTTTCCCCGGCGAACAGCACATGAAGCGGGCTGTGCTCGTAATACACCGGATTGGAAGCTACGGAATAAGTATGGGCCGGATGATCCATAACGCCTTCTCCTTTCCAAAAAATAAATCTGGGACTCAGGTTGCGATCATCTCCATTGTACTGTCCAAGGTCACATTTATCCATATGTTCAACACATGGCTGCATTACATCGGGGGAGTTTTTCATTTATACTGTCTACATAAAGAAGGATATTCAAATGCTGCTGCACCGACACGATCGGGTTCCCGGTGGTGCTGAAGCCGCGCATGATGCACGAACTGATTATTGCAGTGGGGTGGATAAAACGTGAATACACATGAACTGACAGAACAATTTAAGCAAAAATACGGGGACAGTGCCCATCCTGTCCGCCTGTTTCAGGCGCCTGGCAGGGTCAACCTGATCGGGGAGCATATCGATTATAACGGCGGATATGTGCTGCCTGCGGCGCTGGAATTCGGAACGACACTGGTGGTACGGGCAAGGGATGACGACGAGCTGCATTTTGCTTCCAGCAATTTTGAATATGAAGCGGTAATACCTGTCAAAGACGCCGGCAAGCAGAAAACAGGCGAGTGGGTGGACTACCCGGTCGGGGTGATCGTTGAGCTGAAGGAAAAAGGTGTTGAGCTCTCCAGCGGGTACGACTTGCTGTTCCACGGCGAAATTCCAAACGGTGCGGGATTGTCTTCTTCAGCATCTATTGAGGTAGTTACAGCTTATACGCTGCTGTCTCTTGAGGGACAGGCAACGGACACGGTTGAAATCGCCCTGCTCTCCCAACGGGCCGAGAACCGTTATGTCGGCGTGAACTGCGGCATTATGGACCAGTTTGCCGTAGCCAACGGCGCCAAGGATCATGCGATCCTGTTGATGTGTGATACGCTGGAATACAAGAAAGTACCGTTTAAAACAGGCAGTTATAAATTGATTATCGGCAATACGAATAAACGCCGGGGGCTGGTGGATTCCGCATATAACGAACGCCGCACCCAATGCGTCGAAGCCCTGAACATTTTGCGCAAGGAGATGCCGTCGCTGGAATATCTGGCACAGCTCACCGAGGAGCAGTTCAAGGCGCTGGAGAACCTGATCGTGGATGAGACGGTCAGAAGACGCGCCCAGCATGTGGTTGAAGAAAACGCTCGTGTGCTGGCCTCGGTGGAGGCTCTGGGCAGCAATGACCTGGTCACATTCGGACAGCTGATGAATGCGTCCCACGATTCCCTGCGGGACCTCTATGAGGTCAGCTGCAAGGAGCTGGATGTGATGGTTGAGGAAGCGCGCCGTATCCCGGGAACGCTCGGGTCACGTATGACGGGCGCCGGCTTCGGCGGCTGTACGGTTTCTCTGGTGAATGAGGGAGATGTGGACGAGTTTGTAAAACAGGTCGGGGAGGCCTACCGAACTCGTACAGGACTTGAAGCCAGCTTTTACGTTTGCGGAGTGGGCGACGGAGTTAATGAACTGAAAGGAGACATGTGACGATGGCGATTTTGGTAACAGGTGGAGCTGGTTATATCGGTTCTCATACAGTGGCGGCCCTGCTGGACAGAGGCGAGGATGTTGTAGTTGTGGATAACCTGCAGACAGGCCATCGCGGCGCGCTGCTTGGCGGCAAGCTGTATGAGGGGGATCTGCGAGACAAAGAGCTGCTGGCCAAGGTATTCAAGGAAAATGAGATTGATGCGGTCATTCACTTTGCGGCAAATTCACTGGTCGGGGAAAGCATGCAGAACCCGGGCAAATACTATGACAACAACGTATTTGGGACGCTGTGCCTGCTTGAAGCGATGAAGGAAGCGGGCGTGTCCAAAATCGTATTCTCTTCCACGGCAGCAACCTACGGCGAGCCCGAGAAGGTGCCGATTGAAGAAGGAGACCGCACAGAGCCAACCAACGTATATGGTGAAACCAAGCTCATGATGGAGCGTATGATGGCCTGGTTTGACAAGGTGCTGGGCATCAAGTATGTGTCTCTCCGTTATTTCAACGCAGCGGGTGCACACGAGAGCGGCAAAATCGGCGAGGATCACCGTCCGGAGAGCCATCTCATTCCGCTCGTGCTGCAGGGGGCACTGAAGCAGCGGCCTCATATCTCGGTGTTTGGGGAAGACTATGAGACCCCAGACGGCACCTGCATCCGTGACTATATTCATGTCAGCGACCTGGCTGATGCCCATCTGCGCGCGGTGGATTACCTGCGCAAGGGCAATAACAGCGATATTTTCAACCTCGGCAACGGCCAGGGCTTTTCAGTCAAACAGGTGATCGAAACGGCGAAACAGGTGACAGGGCTGGATATACCGGTAGTTATGGAGGCGCGGCGTGCCGGTGATCCGGCAGTGCTGGTGGCTTCCTCGGATAAAGCCCGCAGTGTACTGGGCTGGACGCCGAGCCGTACGAAGCTTGAGGACATTATCCGTGGCGCCTGGAACTGGCATCAGTCCCATCCGAGCGGATATGGTGACAACTAGGAAGGAGCTACACCATGACTGACGAAGTGAAGACTTCTGTGTCTGAAGAGCAGTCCGGGCTGCAGGAGGCGGCCCTTCAGGCCATTGAGCGCCTGACCGCTTTTGCGGCTGTCCGCGGATTAATTGAAGAGGCCGATATCGATTACAGCCGCAATCTGCTGCTGGAACGGTTCGGCTTTGATGAGCCCTTTGCAGGGGAGGCAGATGCTGCCGTGCTTGACAGCCCGCAGCCTGCGCTGGATGTTTTGATTGATTATGGCTATGAGATCGGGCTGATTCCTGAGAACACCGATACGTACCGGGATCTGCTGGATGCCAAAATTATGGGTATGCTGATGGCCAGACCGTCGGAGGTGGTGCGGTCATTCCGAGAGAAGACGGCAGAAGGGGGAGTTGAGGCGGCGACCGATTGGTTTTACCGGTTGTCTATAGACTCCAACTACATCCGGATGGATCGTGTCAACAAAAATGTATACTGGAAGCAGACGACTCCATATGGAGAGATGGAAATTACCATCAATCTGTCCAAGCCGGAGAAGAGCCCTGAGGAAATTGCCATGGCGAAGCTGCTGCCGCCGCCTGTATACCCAAAATGCCAGCTCTGCAGGGAAAATGTCGGTTACGCGGGACGGCTGAACCATCCGGCGCGGCAAAACCTGCGCATTATCCCGCTGGATATGAACGGAGAGCCGTGGTTTTTCCAATACTCGCCGTATGTATACTACAACGAGCACTGTATCGTATTCCATCATGATCATGTGCCCATGAAATTGACACGTGATACGCTCAAACGGCTGCTGTCGTTTACTGATTCATTTCCGCATTATTTTATCGGCTCGAATGCGGACCTGCCGATCGTGGGCGGATCGATACTGACCCATGACCATTTTCAGGGAGGGCGCCATACGTTTGCGATCCAAAAAGCGGAAAAAGAGCAGGTGTTCACACATCCTTCCTATCCGGGTGTGCAGGCTGCTGTTGTGAAATGGCCGATGTCGGTGGTGCGCTTTACCTCTGCCGATCCGCAGCAGTTGCTGGAAGCAGGCGATGCTTTATACGAAGCATGGAAACAGTACAGCGATCCTTCTGCAGATGTGCTGGCCTTCACTGAAGCCGACGGGGAACAGGTGCCGCATAATACGGTGACGCCGATTGTGCGCCGCGGGCTGGACGGCAGCTATGAAATGGATCTTGTGCTGCGGAACAACCGGACCAGCGAGCAGCATCCGGAAGGAATATTCCACCCGCATCGGGAGATGCATCATCTGAAAAAAGAAAACATCGGCCTGATCGAGGTAATGGGCCTTGCCATTCTTCCGGGCCGGTTGAAAGAAGAATTGGATGCCATCGCGGATATTTTGGCGAGAAATACGGACCTTGCAAATGCTGAGTCACAGGATGACAATCCGCTGCATAAGCATGCCGTCTGGATCGAGGAATTAATGGGGAAATATGGACGGAATATGGACAAAGAAGAGGCCGTACGCCTGCTGCAAAACGAGGTCGGATTGAAATTCAGCACGATTCTGGAGCATGCCGGGGTGTTCAAAAGAGACGAAGAGGGGCAAGAGGCATTCCGCCGTTTTCTTGCGAGTCTTGGTTATCTTCCGGTCTGACTGCAGAAATATAATAAACGGAAAGCCGCTTTTGCACGGGGACAAGTCCCGTATGCATGCGGTTTTCTTTTTTGCGAAGGGAACAATTTGTTTATCGTTTTCGACAGGAATATAATATTAAATAGGTAGTTCAAAAAGTCATCTTTTGATCACGAAGTAAGTCGGGATGCAGATTCGACATCGAATCTTGAATTCAGCCGGGCCTTCCGGTGCTCACGTACCCCAGGTACGCTCCGCTCCTCAGTCCCTAGCTTCATCCAACCTTCTCGGTGCTGAAAACCTGACTTTTTGAACACGAACTTAAAGTGTGTAGAAGAAAACTAATCAAACTCAAACATAGGAGGCGAGCGTTTCGATGAAAGCATTTGAATTTCGAAATCCGACCCGTTTAATCTTCGGCAGAGGCCAGCTTGAAATGCTCAAACGCGAGGTTCCGAAATACGGTAAACGTGTGCTTCTTGTATATGGAGGCGGCAGCATTAAACGCAGCGGTCTGTATGATCAGGTGATCGGTCTGCTTCGTGAAAGCGATGCGGAAGTAACCGAGCTTCCAGGTGTTGAACCGAACCCGCGCCTGTCCACAGTACATAAAGGTGTGGAGCTGTGCAAGGCAAATCATATCGAGCTGATTTTGGCGGTTGGGGGAGGCAGTGTGATCGACTGTGTCAAGGCGATTGCTGTCGGTGCCAAATATGATGGAGATATGTGGGATTTTGTTGAGCATAAAGCTGTTCCCCAGGATGCGCTTCCGTTCGGCACGGTGCTGACGATGGCCGCGACCGGCTCCGAAATGAACAGCGGATCGGTTATTACAAATGAGGCTACGCAGGAAAAGTTAGGCTGGGGCAGTCCACTTGCCTATCCGGCTTTTTCCATTCTCGACCCAACCTTTACATTCACGCTGCCTAAAGATCAGACGGTATACGGTGTGGTTGATATCATGTCACACGTTCTGGAGCATTATTTCCACCTGGAAACGAATACGCCGGTGCAGCTGGGCTGGTGTGAAACCGTGCTGCGCACCGTGATTGATACAGCGCCAAAGCTTGTAGAGGATCTTGAAAACTACGAGCTGCGCGAGACGATTATGTACTGCGGCACAATGGCGCTGAACGGCTTCCTGAGCATGGGACTCACGGGGGATTGGGCAACCCATAAAATTGAGCATGAGCTTTCCGCTCTATATGATATTCCGCACGGCGGTGGACTTGCGATTATCTTCCCGAACTGGATGAAGCATAACCTGCATGTGAAGCCGGAGCGTTATAAACGGCTTGCGGTCAATGTGTTCAACGTGAATCCGGAAGGCAAGAGCGATGAACAGGTCGGCGAAGAGGGCATTCAGGCGTTGCGTGATTTCTGGACCTCCATTGGCGCACCGAGCCGTCTGGCGGATTATGACATTGGTGATCAGGATATCGAACTGATGGCGGACAAAGCGATGGAGCGTTTCGGTCCTTTTGGCGGCTTCAAGCAGCTGCAGCGCGAGGATCTTGTTGCCATCTATAAGGCCTCCCTGTAGTTTTCAATCCATATCGATGAGCAGTCAGGCTGTTCTCAGTTATTTATTTGCTGAGAGCAGTCTTTTTTTTGTCATTTGAAGATTGCCAAAGCAAGCTATTACCCCGTCCGAGATGGCAATTCAGGAAAATCCTGAAACCTATGTCTGCTTTATACGTATATATTGTTATAGGCCTACACAAGCGGCGGAAGGAGGAAATCGGATGGAAACGGTGTTTTGGTGTTTTTTGATCGGCGGTGTTCTTTTTACTCTAATAACTGTGTTTATTGGTGATGTTCTAGGAGACTGGCTTGAAGCGTCCTTTGAATTTCCCGGATTTGACTGGCTCAAGCCAATCGTTGTAGCCGGAGCGGGTACAGCGTTTGGAGGAGCCGGCATTCTGCTGTCAAAATACACTTCCTTGGGAAGTGGAGCCGTTCTGGCGATATCACTGCTCATCGCTGTCGCGGCTGCCTTGCTGGTATTCTTCGGTTTTGTCATCCCTGCAGCCAATAGCGAAACTTCCACCGGTTTTTCCATGCGGGAACTGGAGGGAAAGATCGGGGAGGTGACCATTCCGGTTCCCGGGAACGGCTACGGCGAGGTTATGATCAAGTTTGGCGCTTCCAATACGATCCATACGGCCTCCAGTTTTGACGGCATGCCGCTTTCAGCAGGTACACGCATTGTGGTGGTTAAGGTGAGCGATGGAGTAGTAAATGTATCCGGGCTGGAGATGTAGTGTGTTAGGCTCTTAATCTACATAAACAGAAAGGGCGGGTTTGCATGGAAGCATGGGATATTTTTCTGATTCCGGGGATTGTAGTTGCGGTTATTGTCGTTCTGGGTATTGCCTTTTGGGCAAGGTACAAGACGGTGGGGCCGGATGAGGCCATGATTGTGACGGGTTCTTTTCTGGGCAATAAAAATATTTCAGAGGATGAGTCCGGTCGGAAAATTAAAATTGTGCGGGGCGGGGGCGCTTTTATATGGCCGATTTTTCAGCAGTCCGAGTTTATTTCCCTGCTGTCCCACAAGCTGGATGTGACTACACCTGAGGTGTACACAGAGCAAGGGGTGCCGGTCATCGCGGACGGAGTTGCCATCATCAAAGTAGGGAGCTCCATTGAAGATGTGGCGACGGCTGCGGAGCAGTTTATCGGCAAACCGCTTGAAGCGCTGAAGGGCGAGGCCCAAGAGGTGCTTGAAGGTCATCTGCGGGCGATCCTCGGTTCCATGACCGTGGAAGAAGTATACCGGAACCGTGATCGTTTCGCCCAGGAGGTGCAGGGAGTTGCGGCCCGTGATCTTAAGAAAATGGGGCTGCAGATCGTCTCTTTTACCATCAAGGACGTTCGTGACAAGCACGGGTATCTGGATGCGCTCGGTAAACCGCGGATTGCGGCGGTCAAGCGGGATGCGGAGATTGCGGAAGCCGAAGCGGTGCGGGATGCCAGGATTCAGAAGGCGCAGGCGGAACAGGAAGGACAAAAGGCTGAACTGTTGCGTGATACCAATATTGCTGAAGCGGAGAAAGAGAAAGAGCTTAAGGTAGCTGCCTTTAAAAAAGAGCAGGACACAGCCAAAGCGGAAGCGGATCAGGCATATCACATACAGGAAGCCCGCGCCAAGCAAACTGCGGTGGAAGAGCAGATGAAGGTAGAGCTTGTGCGTAAGGAACGGGAAATCGACCTGCAGGAAAAAGAGATTCTTGTGCGTGAAAAGCAGTATGATGCTGAAGTGAAGAAAAAAGCGGAGGCAGACCGTTACGCGGTTGAGCAGGCTGCAGAGGCGGATAAAGCCCGCAAAATGCGTGAAGCGGATGCGGTGCAATACTCCATTGAAAAACAGGCCCAGGCAACGGCGGAACAGAAGCGGTTGGAAGGCCAGGCAATGGCAGATGCAGAGTTGGCCAAAGGCTCGGCCGACGCGGAGGTCATCCGTCTGCGCGGGCTTGCTGAGGCAGAGGCGAAGGAAAAGCTGGCGGAAGCCTTCCAGAAGTTCGGCGAGGCAGCCGTTCTCGACATTATCGTCAAAATGCTGCCTGAGCTGGCTGGACGTGTCGCGGCTCCGATTTCCTCCATTGACAAGCTGACGGTGGTCGATACAGGCAAGGGAGAAGGCGCGGCACGTGTTAGCAATTATGTCACCGAGCTGATGTCCACGGCTCCTGAAATGCTGAAAAGTGTATCCGGAATTGATTTGGAAGCGCTGATCCAGGGGTTGACCAAGCCAAAAACGGCACAACCTGTGCCAGTGCCTGCAGCGGGCAGCGAGGCAGCTGCAACGGCCGGCGAATTATCGTCAACCAAGGAATAAGAGCAATAAAGCCGCCCTGCAAACCATAAAAGGTTGCCGCAGGGCGGCTTTATTGGTGTAAAGAGCTTCTATTGACCTCCAGCTTATTATTTGTTACTTTTAGCTGATAGAGGTGGGTATGAAAAAAAGAGGTGCGAATGTGAGCAGCCTACAAGTGTCCAAAGTACTCAATAATAACGTCATCATAGGCATACATCCGGATTACCAGGAAGTTGTCGTCATCGGAAAAGGAATCGGTTTCAACCGCAAATCCAGAGATCAGATTTCATTGTCTGCCGTTGAGAAAATGTTTATCCTGACAAATCAGGATGAGCAGGAGCAGTACAAGCAGCTCATTCCGCAGGTGGATGAGAAGCTGATCGAAATTATCGGCGAAGTCATTCATGATATTGAAGGCCAGGTCAACGCGCCCTTGAACGAGCATATCCATATTGCTTTAACGGATCATATTGCTTTTGCCATGAAGCGCAAAGAGCAGGGGATTACGATTCATAATCCGTTCTTGTATGAGACGAAGGAAATCTACCCTGAGGAATATAAACTGGCTGAATCCGCGGTCCGAAAAATCCATGACAAACTGAACATAGATTTGGGCAATGACGAAATCGGTTTCATCGCGCTCCATATTTACAGCGCTTTGACCAATCAGCATATTTCCCAGGTCAAGGAGCATTCTCGGCTTATTTCGGATCTGGTACAGGTCGTGGAGCAGACGCTTGATTATAAAATCCCTACGGATTCTCTGGATTATTCCCGGCTGTTGACCCATCTGCGATTTGCGCTTGAGCGAATCCGGCGCGGCGAGAAGGTTCTGGAAATGCACAAGCTGGACAAGCTTTTGAATGCGGAGTATCCGGAAATGTATATGCTGGCGTGGAAGTTGACCAAGATTATGGAAAACCGGCTTCATCAGCCCGTCTACCCGGCGGAGGTAAGCTATCTTACGATGCACCTTCAGCGCCTGCAGCAGCGGAAGGACGAAAGCTGAAATTTTTTGTAATGAAAAGGATTGCATTTTTCGACGAGCGGTGCTACAATGACTTTCGTCAATAAGCAAAACAACAATTGAAGATGAAAACGTGTAACTGATTCGATCAGGCATGAGTTGATTAAAGTATGATTGGAGACAGCCTCCAGGGGGAAAGCTACATCCCAAGGTTGTCACCTTTATGCTTTTATTGGCTCATGCCTTTTTGCGTTCTTTTCTGTTGTTGTTTTGAGATGAATAATATTGAAGGATGTGGGTTTCATGTTTAAAAAGCTTTTCGGCGTTTTACAACGTGTCGGTAAAGCTTTGATGCTTCCCGTGGCAATCCTGCCTGCTGCAGGATTGCTGCTGGGGATCGGCAACGCGCTGGTTAACCCGGATTTGGTTCAGTATATGCCTTTCCTTGGCGCCGGCTGGGTTGAATCCGTCGCAACCATCATGATGAATGCCGGTCAAATTGTCTTTGACAACCTGGCACTGCTGTTTGCGGTCGGTGTTGCCGTCGGTTTGGCCAACGGTGAAGGTGTTGCGGGTCTTGCCGCCATCATCGGTTATCTGATCATGAACGTGACGCTGGGTACTGCCGTTGGCGTAACTCCTCAGCTCGCTTCATCCGTAACCGGGTATGCGACAGTGCTGGGTATTCCAACGTTGTCCACTGGTGTCTTCGGCGGCATCATCATCGGTATCCTGGCTGCAGCGATGTACAACCGTTTCTTCAAAATCGAACTTCCGTCTTATCTCGGCTTTTTTGCCGGCAAACGGTTTGTTCCGATTGCGACATCGGTTGGCGCATTGTTCATCGGCTTGCTGCTGGTTGTCATCTGGCCGCCGGTTCAAAGCTTCCTGAACGCGGTGTCCCACTTTATGGTGGACACGAATCCTGTACTGGCAACATTTATTTTCGGTGTGATCGAACGTGCTCTGATTCCTTTCGGATTACACCACATTTTCTATTCTCCGTTCTGGTTTGAGTTCGGTGAATATGTCAACAAAGCAGGTCAGGTCATTCGCGGTGACCAGCACATTTTCATGGCTCAACTGAGAGATGGCGTGCCATTTACTGCAGGCGCATTCCAGGTTGGTAAGTTCCCGTTCATGATGTTCGGACTTCCTGCCGCTGCTTTGGCCATGTACCACGAAGCCAGACCGGAGCACAAGAAATATGTGGCAGGTATTATGGGTTCCGCCGCATTGACTTCGTTCCTGACAGGTATTACGGAGCCGCTTGAGTTCTCCTTCCTGTTCGTAGCTCCGTTGCTGTTCGCAGTGCATACCATTTTTGCAGGTTTGTCCTTCATGACGATGTATCTGCTGAATGTAAAAATCGGGATGACGTTCTCCGGCGGTTTTATCGACTTCCTGATCTTCGGTATTCTGCCGAACCGGACACCATGGTGGTATGTCATTATCGTTGGTCTTGTGCTGGCCGTGATCTACTACTTCGGCTTCCGCTTCATCATTCGCAAGTTCAATCTCAAAACACCTGGACGCGAAGAGCAGGCCGAAGAGAATGAAAATGTTGGCGAAGGAGCAGTTGATGATCTTCCGCACAATATTTTGACGGCATTTGGCGGTCCGTCCAATATCAAGCATCTGGATGCTTGTATTACACGCCTGCGGATTGAAGTCAACGACAAAGCCAATGTTGACAAAAACCGTCTGAAGCAGCTTGGCGCTTCCGGGGTGCTTGAGGTCGGCAACAATGTGCAGGCGATTTTCGGTACACGTTCCGATACGATTAAATCGCAAATGCAGGATATTATGGCAGGCCGCACTCCAGCACCTGCACCGGCAGCCGCTCCTGAGCCTGCAGCTGAAAAAGCGGCCGGTGAAGCAAGGCAAGCCATTATCACCGAGGATATCGTAATGCCAGTAAACGGGGAACTGCTTTCGATTACCGAAGTGCCGGATCCGGTATTCTCCGAGCGTATGACCGGTGACGGATTTGCGGTACTGCCGCATGACGGCAATATTGTTTCTCCGGTGTACGGCAAGGTGTTTAACGTGTTCCCGAGCAAGCATGCGGTGGGCATTATGTCCGATGGTGGGAAGGAAGTTCTGGTGCATATCGGTGTCAATACCGTGAAGCTGAAGGGACAGGGCTTTGAGGTGCTGGTGAACGAGGGAGACCTTGTATCCGCTGGCCAGCCGATTATGAAAGTGGATCTGGAGTATGTGAAAGAAAATGCCAAATCGATCATTTCTGCGATCATTTTCTCCAACCTGCCGCAGGGCGCAGGAGTCACGCTGGACAAGAGCGGAACACTCAAAGCTGGCGAAGATAAAATTATTACGATAAAATAGTAACGATCTGCTTCTATAGTGAACGTTCCGCAGCGGTCCCAGGACCGCGGGAGCGTTCTATGGGCATAAGCGGTTGATGTCATATCAGCAAGCAGCAGATTTACAATAATATATTCAGAAAGTGGGAGAATCATCATGCAAAAAACATTTACAATCACTGACGAAGACGGTATCCATGCACGTCCGGCAACAGCTCTGGTGAACACTGCGACAAAATTCAGCGGTGTAGAATCCTTTGCTGAAGCGAACGGCAAAAAGGTAACTTTGAAATCTATCCTGGGCGTACTGTCCCTGGGTCTGGAAAAAGGCGACACAATCAACATCATCTGTGAAGGCGGCAACGAAGCAGAAGCTCTGCAAGCGCTGGAAGATGTAATGGTTAAAGAAGGGCTGGGCGAAGTAAATGCTTAAAATCTCCGGGATCGCTGCCTCGGCAGGCATCGCTATTGCCAAGGCGTTTATCTTGGAGCATCCTAACTACTCTGTAGAAAAACGCACGGTAACGGATGTCGAAGCGGAAATCGCGAAGCTGGACGCAGCATTGGCGCAGTCGCAATCCGAGCTGGAGAAAATCAAGGAACGGACCCTTCAGGAAATGGGGGAGAAGAAGGCTGAAATTTTTGCTTCCCACCTCCTGATTCTGAACGATCCCGAGCTGATTGATCCGGTTAAGGATAAAATCAGAAACGAACAAGTCAATGCGGAATTTGCATTGGATGAAACAGCATCGCAATTTATTTCCATGTTTGAAAACATGAAGAGCGAATATCTGCAAGAGCGGGCCGCTGATATGCGCGACGTAACGAAGCGTGTGTTGAATCACCTGCTTGGACTGCAGTTCATGAGCCCTGCTGAAATCAGCGAAGAAACGATTGTGCTTGCAGAAGATTTGACACCTTCCGATACAGCGCAATTGAACCGTAAATATGTCAAAGGCTTTGCCACAAATATTGGCGGACGCACATCGCATTCCGCCATTATGGCCCGTTCGCTTGAAATTCCGGCTGTCGTCGGCACGAAGGATGTTCTTTCCCAAGCAAAAAGCGGTGATCTGATTATCGTGGACGGTTTGGATGGAGAGGTGTTCGTGAATCCGAGCGACGAAGTGGTTGCTGAATATCGTCAAAAGCAGCAGGCTTATGATAAGCAGCGCGAAGAATGGCGCAAGCTGCGCGACGAAGCGACTGTTTCGACAGACGGCGTTCACGTCGAGCTGGCTGCCAATATCGGTACACCAAACGACGTTACAGGTGTGCTTGAGAACGGTGGAGAGGGTGTAGGCCTGTATCGTACGGAATTCCTGTACATGGGACGCGACAAGCTTCCTTCGGAAGACGTACAGTACAATGCTTACAAAACGGTTCTGGAGAAAATGGAGGGCAAGCCTGTCGTAGTCCGCACACTGGATATTGGCGGTGACAAGGAGCTTCCTTATCTGGATATGCCGAAGGAAATGAACCCGTTCCTGGGCTTCCGGGCCATTCGTCTCTGCCTGGACCGTCAGGATATCTTCCGGACACAGCTGCGCGCTTTGCTGAGAGCCAGCGTGTACGGCAATCTGCGTATTATGTTCCCTATGATTGCTACGTTGGGTGAATTCCGTGAAGCCAAAGCGATCCTGCTGGAAGAGAAAGCGAAGCTTGCTTCCGAAGGTGTTCAGGTGTCTGAGGAAATTCAGGTGGGCATCATGGTGGAAATTCCATCAACGGCGGTGCTGGCAGACCAATTCGCGAAGGAAGTCGATTTCTTCAGCATTGGCACCAACGACCTGATTCAATATACAATGGCGGCAGACCGCATGAACGAACGGGTATCTTACCTGTATCAACCATACAACCCGGCCATTTTGCGCCTGATCAAAATGGTTATTGACGCAGCTCATGCGAATGGACGTTGGGCTGGCATGTGCGGTGAGATGGCAGGGGACGCTACAGCTATTCCTCTGCTGCTCGGACTGGGACTGGATGAGTTCAGTATGAGCGCAACCTCCATCCTGCCTGCCCGCAGCCAGATCTCCAAGCTGTCCCGCGCGGACATGGAGAAGCTGGCCGCACAAGCATTGGACATGCAGACAGCCGAAGAGGTTGTTGCATTGGTTCAGAGCATTGAAGGGTAAAATCTTTTCCGTTTTTCATAAGGTTTATCTTTTTCCAAAACATACTCATGCTGAGTTTACAGCAGCCGGTATTCCTAAGGGGATACCGGCTTTTTTTAGGGGCGTGCCCGGGATTCGGCGTACCCGGATTCTTCTTACGATCGCTGGGGCGTGCTCGGATTCTTCTTACGATCGCTGGGGCGTGCTCGGATTCTTCTTACGATCGCTGTTATCCCCGGATTTCCTGATTGAAATGGACAGTGGAAGAAATCCGGGGATAAAGGCGAACGCTTCGCTTCTCCAGAAGAATTCCGGGCACTTGGCAGGGTAGTGTCCCTTGAATGCTTCACCTGTTCAAGGTAAGTTTTTTTGTGGGTGGTTTCGGGGATGAAAAAAATAAAACATTACTAGTACTCCCTTATAGAAACAAGGTAACAGAAGGGCTAATCAAGAACAAAAGGATATTTTCTTGGTAATGTAATTTCCTCTAGTACACACCCAAAAAATATGTTGATTTTATCATAGAGAAGGTAATATATTGGGTAATGTACCAAATACATAAGGAGTTTTTGCTAATGCCGCGTTTTTTGGAGGTCAGCGGAAAATGAAAACAACGAAATTATTATCTATGTTCAGCTTAATCATAACGATAATGCTAATGACTTCGCGTATGGCTTATGCATCATTAGATTATCCGGAAATTTATATAAATAATGAAAAACTAGATGTGTTGGCTGGAATCGGAACAGCAGGAGTAACCTATGTACCTTTTAGACCTATCTTTGAAAAATTTAATATGAATGTATCTTGGGACTCAGCTACAAAGACAGTTACCGCAACGAACGGTACTACCACCATTGTTTTAACCCATAATTCTTATTATGCGCTTGTAAACGGAAAGGAAGAGAAATTAGTAGCTCCTCCATTCCTCGATCCTACTGACGGGTTTTTCAATGTCAACTTGCGTTTTATAGCCGAGACATTAGGGGCTAAAGTGACATGGGTGAAAAAGGGAAATGATGCAGCCATATATATTGATGCTCCTAACATTAGTGAGTAGAAAAAGCAATTTGAGTTATGAGCATATCAGTAACTTAAACGACCACCTGCTCAAAGCAGGTGGTCGTTTAAGTTGAGGTTTAGGCAATTGATAATAGGAAATGTTATGTTCAAGTAAAGTGTCTAACAGCAAGTTGTCTCAAAGATTAATTAACTTTTTTTGATCCGCGACGCCTTCAGGTGTATACAAAACGAGGGTAACATCGTCGTATTCGGCTGCATAAAACGGGTTGGAAAAAACATTAATTTCACCTGCAGAGGGATGCTGTATTTTAAAATGGTTATCATCCCGAAAGCACTGGACGTCATGGAGTTCCCAAATCGTTTTGAAATCTTCGTTCACTTCCAAAAGCTGCGTAATAATTTCACGGATGTAGGGATCCTCCATCCGGCGAGCATAAGTGTAGCGAAAAGCTCCGAGCAGCTTTCGAGCCGAGTCTTCCCAGTCCGCATAACGGCCTCGTACGACAGGGTCATTGAACATTAACCATATCAGATTTCCCGAACAGTTTTTCATCTTGTTAGGCTGCAATCCGAATAGTTCAATGGCTGCCTGATTCCAAACTAACAGATTCCACTGACCGTCAATGGTGTAGGCTGGCAGATGCATATATTGATCAACGATGCGTTGAAGCTCAGGATTAGATTTTTGCAGATATGACACATCTAAAACCGATTCTAGAGGAATCTTGCGATCCGCCAGGACGTAGAGATGGATTCTTTCATCACGACTTAACTTTAAAGTACGGGCCAAGCTTTCGATGACACTATCTGATATACGCACATCTCTCCCTTGTTCAAGGGACGTGTACCAAGGCACTGAGATTCCGGACAAAACCGCCACTTCCTCCCGGCGAAGGCCCTTAGTTCTTCTATGAGAATTAGAATTGCTGCTCAGTCCAACTTCTTCTGGTCTGGTCCTGTTGCGACGGTTTTTCAAAAATTCAGCAAGCTCCTTACGCCGTAATTCATCATTCATGAGTCGCATCCCTTTCCAATTATCTATGCTTAATAGATTGTATATGAAGCATATAACGAACGCATTTGTTTTAGCGAATTTTCGTGAGTTAAGTTAAGGTAATAGTTTTTATAGTAGTATAAACACCGTACTAGTTGACCCTTAGTTCGCGCGGTATGATGTTACTGCAATCGAATATCAATCCAATAAATAAGGGGAATAGAAGCATGAATCTACATGGGCATGGAAATCGGATAAACGATTTCGATAAAATTGTTTTTGAACGCAGGTCGATTAAGAAATACGATACTTCTGTTAAGATTAGCCGTGATGAAATGACGGATATATTAACCAAGGCGACCAAGGCTCCCTCGTCCTATAATTTGCAGTCATGGCGTTTCCTAATCCTTGAAAGCGAAGAGGCTAAATCCAAATTGCTGCCTTTGGCCATATTCAATGGGCAACAATACAATGAACAACAGATAGTAACTTCATCTGCTGTAATTGCAATTTTTGGCGATCTGGAGCATGTTGCGAGTGCGCCGGAAGTTTTCAATGCAGAGGTAGAACAGGGGTCAATGACTGAATCTGTGAAAGAATATATCCTTGAGGCTATTGACATTCATTATAGCAATACCCCGGATCATTTTCGTAAAGACGTGGCCTTAACCGATGGCGGACTGGTGGCTATGCAGTTAATGCTGGTTGCACGTTCTTACGGTTATGACACGTGTGCCATGGGTGGGTATGATAAGGAGAACATTGCTGAAACATTTGGATTGGACAAGGAACGTTACGTTTCGGTTATGCTGGTATCCATCGGCAAGGCAGATTCTGATGGCCGCCCTTCAACACGAAAGCCGATTGCCGATGTTGCAGAGTGGAAATAAGTGTTAATTTGATAGGCTGCAGCTAGTCCCGGAGCGTTTTATAACAAAATAGGAGTGTCCTAGGTCAATAGACCTTTAGGACACTCCTTTGCATTGAGAAACGGAGAGTGAACTAACTGCAGGCGCAGTTCAAAACAGGCTTGCGTGCGGCGGTCGTTTCGTCCAGGCGTGTGACCGTTGTGGTGTAAGGGGCGTTCAGCACCAGCTCGGGATTCTCCTCCGCCTCCTTGGCAATGCGGATCATCGTATCGATAAAGCCGTCCAGCGTTTCCTTGCTTTCCGTTTCGGTCGGCTCGATCATGATGCATTCCTCCACATTCAGCGGGAAGTATACGGTTGGCGGATGGTAGCCGAAATCGAGCAGCCGTTTGGCGACGTCCAGGGTGCGAACGCCGTATTTTTTCAGGCCACGGCCTGACATGACAAATTCATGCTTGCAGACACCCGGATACGGAATCTCGTAGTAAGGCGCAAGCCGGTGCATCATATAATTGGCATTCAGCACAGCGTCTTCCGATACGGCACGCAGGCCTTCTGGCCCGTAGGTGCGGATATACGCATAGGCACGGACGAGAATGCCAAAGTTGCCGTAGTATGCTTTGACGCGGCCGATGGAATCGGCCTGCTCTGTATCCCAGCTGTATGTCTCATCCTCGTTTTTGACGACAAGGGGCTTTGGCAGAAACGGAACGAGCAGCTTTTTGACACCGACCGGACCGGCTCCCGGGCCGCCTCCGCCGTGCGGTGTGCTCATCGTTTTGTGCAAATTCAAATGCACGACATCAAAGCCCATGTCTCCCGGACGTGTAATGCCCATGATGGCATTGGAGTTGGCTCCGTCGTAATAAAGCAACCCGCCGGCTTCGTGCACAATCTCCGCGATCTCCGTGATCTGCTCTTCGAACAGCCCCAGGGTGTTGGGGTTGGTCAGCATGAGAGCAGCAGTGTCGCTGCCAACGGCGGCGCGCAGGGCATC
This sequence comes from Paenibacillus jiangxiensis, assembly GCF_046098255.1. Lineage (NCBI taxonomy): Bacteria > Bacillati > Bacillota > Bacilli > Caryophanales > Paenibacillaceae > Paenibacillus > Paenibacillus jiangxiensis. Next base: position 70,737 of record NZ_JBJURI010000013.1, on the reverse strand, counting down.
CAGGTCCACAAGACCCTTGCTGGTCGAAGGGATCGTGACACTCTCAAAGCCCGCAACCGTAGCGCTCGCCGGATTGGTTCCGTGCGAGGAATCAGGCACAATTACTTTGGTGCGGTGTTCGCCGCGGCTTTCATGATAAGCGCGGATCATCATCAGGCCGGTCCACTCTCCGTGGGCTCCGGCAGCAGGCTGCAGTGTGACGGCATCCATGCCCGTAAGGCCTGCCAAATCGTTTTGCAGTGTGTACAGCAGCTCAAGTGCGCCCTGAATGCTTTCTTCCGGCTGATAAGGATGGATTTTCGCAAAGCCGGAATAACGCGCAACGTCTTCGTTAACTTTCGGATTGTATTTCATTGTACAGGAGCCAAGCGGATAAAAGCCGTTATCCACGCCGAAGTTGCGGCGGGACAGCTCCGTGTAATGACGGATGACGTCAACCTCGTAGACTTCCGGCAGTACGGCAGGCTCGCTGCGCAGCAGCTCGGATGGAATAAGTTCGTCAGCAGGACGGCGGGGCACATCGCATTCGGGCAGAGAAAATGCGATACGGCCGGGACGGCTTAGTTCAAAAATCAGCGGCATATCATGTTCGGATTGAGTCATAACAATTCCTCCAGCACCGATGCGAATTGGTCAATCTCTTCTTTGGTTCTTTGCTCCGTTACGGCAATCAGCATATGATTTTTGTATTCTTCGTAGTCTCTTTCGAGATCATAACCGCCGATAAAACCGGCGTCCAGCAGACGTGATTGCAGGGAAGGCATATCTGTATTCTCCGGCAGGACGAGCACGAACTCATTAAAGGTCGGGGAAGTGAACGCAGCGTTCACTTCCGGCAGGGATGTGAGACGTTCAAGGGCGTACCGGCTTTTATGCAGATTCAGTTCGGCTACCTCTTTCATGCCGCTTCTGCCCATGACGGACATATACACGGACGCAGAGAGGGCAAGCAGCGCCTGATTGGAGCAGATGTTTGATGTCGCTTTTTCGCGGCGGATATGCTGCTCGCGTGCCTGCAGGGTAAGAACAAATCCCCGCTTGCCGTTGCGGTCCTTCGTTTGGCCGACGATTCTTCCCGGAATGCGGCGCATATGCTCCTGTGATACGGCAAAGTAACCGCAGGTCGGCCCACCGAGCGAAGAAGAGATGCCGAGCGGCTGCGCGTCGCCTACCACGATATCAGCTCCCAGCTTGCCTGGCGCTTCTAGCAGCCCGAGTGAGAGCGGATTGGAGCTGACCACTAGCAGCCCTTTTTGGGCATGAATCAGGTCGGCCATTGGACGGAGATTCTCAATGGAGCCGAAGAAGTTAGGATTTTGCACCAACACGGCGGCGGTATCCTCCGTTACCGCTGCTGCGAGCGCCTCGGGATCGGTGACGCCATTTTTGCAACCTACCTCAACAATCTCCAGGTTGAGGCCGTGCGCGTAAGTGTTCAGCACCTGCCGGGCTTCAGGATGAACGGCGCGGGATACGACAAGGCGCTTGCGCCGTGTGGCGGCTGCCGCCAGATTGCCGGCTTCGGCCAGCGCGGTGGCTCCGTCATACATACTGGCATTGGCTACCGCCATGCCGGTAAGCTCGCATATATAGGATTGGAATTCAAAAATAGCCTGCAGCTCTCCCTGGCTTACTTCCGGCTGATAAGGGGTGTATGCCGTATAAAATTCCGAGCGGGAAATGACATGATTAATCACGGACGGAATATGGTGATCATAGATGCCTGCGCCCAGAAAGCTGGCGTGGGTCTCGCTGCTGGCATTGCTGCCGGCTAGCGCCGACATATGGCGGGTCAGGGCCCGTTCATCCAGTCTTGAAGAAACGGGCAGCTCGCCCCGGAAACGAATTTTTTCGGGAATATCCTTGAACAGGTCCTCAATGCTGTCGGCGCCGACTGTATGAAGCATCTCGGCGCGATCTTGCTTGGTCATCGGTAAGTATCTGTGCTGATTCATTGGCTGCGCTCCTCTCAATATCCGTTATGTTCCGGTTATCTCTATTTCGTTCGTTTGTAGAACGGTGCCTTAATAACCTCTGCTTTGAGGCGTTTGCCCCGGATTTCTACCTCAACCTGCGTGCCAAGCTGGGCAAAATGGCTGTCAATCAGCGCAAGCCCCAGATTCCGCTTCAGGGTAGGGGACTGCGTTCCTGTCGTCACTTCGCCAATCTGCTCCGACTCCGCGAATACCGGATAATGTGAACGCGGAATGCCGCGGTCCAGCATTTCCAGGCCAACGAGCTTGCGTGGAGTCCCTTGCTCCTTCTGTGCAAGCAGTGCTTCATGACCGATAAACGGCCCTTTATCCAGCTTGACGAAAAAGCCCAGGCCCGCCTCCAGCGGGGAAATGGTCGCAGACAGCTCCTGGCCGTACAGCGGCAGTTTCGCTTCGAAGCGCAGCGTGTCCCGTGCACCCAGACCGGCGGGCACCAGCCCGTGGGTTTCCCCTGCTTTCATCAGCCCCTGCCAAATCAGCGGGGCATCCTCGGTACGGCAGTAGATCTCGAAGCCGTCTTCTCCTGTGTATCCAGTGCGGGATATGAGTGCTGACGCCCCGAACAAATTGGCATGCTCAACAAAACGGAAGGAGCCGAGTGAAGTGACATCGCTGTCTACGGTGCCGGTAAGGATGTCTACTGCTGCAGGACCCTGAAGGGCAAGCAGCGCAGTTTGATCTGATACATTTTCCATTTGCACATCGGCCGGTTTATGCTGCTGCAGCCATTCCCAATCCTTCTCGATATTCGAGGCATTCACGACGAGCATGTAGGAATCGCGGCCGCGTTTGTAGACAAGCAGGTCGTCCACGACACCTCCATCCGGGTAACACATCAGCGTGTACTGGGCCTGGCCGTCTTCCAGCCTGGATACGTCGTTAGTGGTTACATGCTGCAGAAAGCTTACCGCTTCAGCGCCTGTTACGTTGAACTCTCCCATATGGGAGACATCGAACAGTCCGGCCCGTTCTCGTACGGCTTCGTGCTCCTTTTGGATGCCGCTAAACTGGACAGGCAGCTCCCAGCCGCCAAAATCAATGCAGCGCACGCCGGGATACCCGGCATACAGCGGGTACAGTGGTGTTCTTTTCAATGCGGTCAACACAATTCACCTCGCAAAAGAGTTGGCACAGCTTATGGAAAAGCAAAGAAGGACAGGCCAAAGAAGGGGGACATGGCTTTCCAGCCATTCCATTCTTCAGCTCTGTCCTTGATACCTGAGAGTTGCCCTGCTTGGTTACAGGTTTCCCCTTGGGTGACCCGCTGCTGCGGATTCTCTCCAGAGTTGCGTCCGGTAAAGGTCCTTTTGCCTGAGAGATTCACCGCTTGCCGGCTTACTCCTTCGGCGTTACCTGCTGATTCCGCGGATACAAGGCAAGCACGGGGCTGGCTTCACACTTCACACTGCCAATCCGCCCGGTCCTGTTCAGACGCGCCTTGGCGCATCATTTTCCCGGAATATCGGTAATCTCTCCCTATACGTTCATCCGCTATTCAATCTATAACCATTAATACGCGATCACCGGACATATGTCAATAAATTTGTCATATTTTAAGACGGATAACAAAATGTAAGCCATTACCCTTCCTTTAGTGCTTTAATCCGGAAAAAAAGAAGTGGTTTTTTGTAAGCAATATTGACATTTAAATCTTGCTTGGCTTAATCTTACGTTGAAAAAGAGAAAGCGAAAGAACAGCTTAGGGGAACATCAAAGTGTTTTATGGCCGAAAATTCCAGTGGAAATGGAGCGGTATACATGAGCGAAGTTAAAGAAAACTATTTGTACAGTGAAGAGCATGAATGGGTGAAAATTACGGAAGAAGGAACCTTGCTGGTCGGCATCTCCGATTTTGCGCAGCATCAGCTTGGCGACATTGTGTTTGTCGAGCTGCCCGAGGAAGGCGGAACTCTGGAAGCTGGCGCAAGCGTGGGTACAATCGAATCTGTCAAAACGGTGTCCGATCTGTATGCTCCAGTAAGCGGTACGGTGATTAAAGTGAACGGGTCGCTGCAGGATTCGCCTGAGCTGGTCAACAGTTCGCCGTACGAGGATGGCTGGATGCTTGAAATCCAGGTGGATGGCGACATTAATGATGCAGTAAGCAAACTGCTGAGTGCAGAAGCGTATAGCCGGCTTGTGGAAGAGGCTTAATGAAGCATTCACTCTAAAATAGGATATTTGTCCTATTTGCTACGTTTTTTTCGAAAAAACGACATAAAGTGTATGCAAGCGTATATTCGTTTTTGCAAGCATATTGATAAGCATGGCAGCCTGATATCTCATGTGAGATACAGCGGCCATGCTTTTTGCCGTTTGGTCAACAACTTTGGAACCAAGACATAATGTTCAGGGAAATTGCGGTTAATACCGGCGAAGTTCGTTTATATTAAGGTATGACTATATGAATCGTATTTAGAGCATACTATTCTTCCCCCGAGAATCTTAAATTTAAATTTTGTCATCAACGTTCATGACGAAACTGCATTTTCATTTTATTGATGGAGATACCGTTTTCAATTAGGATGAAGGTAAGCAAAAGGATATGAGGCCTTTTACCTAAGGATTTGACAAAATCAGAAAAAGCGACAAATTCCTTTATTTCGTATCGAATTTTGACGAATCCTTAACCTGAAGGTTTCAATACATTGAGGAGGTTTTCAATATGAGTTCAGTGGACGCTAAGTCCGGAAGCGGCGGAGGCCTGCGCGTTGGAGTGCAGAAATTCGGACGCTTCCTGAGCGGCATGGTTATGCCGAACATGGGCGCATTTATCGCCTGGGGCTTGATTACGGCCCTCTTTATTCCAACAGGATGGATTCCAAACGAAAATTTTGCCACGCTTGTTGATCCGATGATCAAATACCTGCTGCCGCTGCTGATCGGTTACACAGGTGGTACAATGGTACACGGACAGCGCGGTGGTGTGGTCGGCGCGATCATGACGATCGGTGTCATTGTCGGCGCGGACATTCCAATGTTCCTTGGCGCCATGGCCGCAGGTCCGTTCGCGGCATGGGTAATCAAGCAGTTTGACAAAGCGGTTGAAGGCAAAATCAAATCCGGCTTCGAGATGCTGGTTAACAACTTCTCCGCAGGTATTATCGGTGCCATTCTGGCACTGCTTGCACATACGATTATCGGTCCGGTAATCGAAGTGATCAGTAAAGTGCTGTCGTCCGGAGTTCAGTTCTTGATGGACGCAGGATTGCTCCCACTTGTCAACATCATCATTGAACCTGGTAAAGTATTGTTCCTGAACAACGCCATTAACCATGGTATCCTGACACCAATTGCAACAGAGCAAGCTTCGCAAATGGGCAAATCGATTCTGTTCATGCTGGAGTCCAATCCGGGACCAGGTCTTGGCATTTTGCTTGCATACTGCTTCCTGGGCCGCGGTTCGGCTAAAGCTTCCGCTCCGGGCGCAGCGATCATTCACTTCTTTGGCGGTATTCATGAGATTTACTTCCCGTACATTCTGATGAGACCGATTCTGATCCTGGCTGCAATGGCCGGTGGTGTTGCAGGTACGTTTACATTCATGCTCACAGGCGCAGGTCTGGTAGCTGCTCCTTCGCCAGGCAGTATCTTTGCTTACTTTATTATGACGCCAAAAGGCGGTTATCTTCCGATGCTGGCCGGTGTCGTAGTAGCGGCGGTTGTCTCCTTCGTCGTTGCCGCGATTCTGCTGAAGACAGGCAAACAGACAGATGAGAGCCTGGAAGATGCATCCGAACGTATGAAAGATATGAAAAACCAAGGCAAAACGGGTAATGCAGCCGTAGCAGCCGATAACCGTGAAGCGGATCGTGCAGCAGCATTGGCTTCCAACAATGTCGTTAAGACCGATGTCAATAAAATCGTATTCTCTTGTGACGCAGGTATGGGATCGAGCGCCATGGGCGCATCCATTCTCCGCAAGAAAATGAAGCAGGCCGGCGTGGATGTGGTCGTAACGAACACCGCAATCAGCGAAATTCCGCAGGATGCCGACATCGTAATCACACAGAAAACGCTGACTGACCGTGCCAAAACGGTTGCGCCGAATGCGGAGCATATTTCCATCGACAACTTCCTGAAAAGCCCTGAATATGAGGAACTTGTGGAACGCCTGAAAAAATAATTCGTAATGCCTTACAATAAAGTTTTTCGGGTCATACGCACAGGCAGTTCAAGAGCGAAATCGGGAGGACGGTACGATGAATATTACCAAACGACAAAGCGAAATTCTTGAATTCCTGCTGCAGCAGACCAGAGAGGTGACTGCGGGCGACATTGCCGCCCGCATCAATGTCAGCACGAGAACCGTTTTGCGTGAGCTGAGTGCGGTAGAGAAATGGCTGGAGCCCCATGGGGTCAAGCTGGAAAAAAAAACCGGGATCGGAATCCATTTGGATGCCGATCCCTCTCGGCTTTTCCAGCTTCGTCAGCAGCTTTTTCGCTCGGAGTCGGTAGAGTATTCAGCAGAAGAGCGAAAGATTTACAGCTTATGCATGCTGCTGGATGACAGGGAGCCGATCAAGCTGATGTCGCTGGCTGCTGATTTGAAGGTGACAGTTGCAACCGTCAGCCATGATCTTGATGAGCTGCAGTCCTGGATTGAGAAGCATGGGCTTACTCTTGTGCGCAGGCGTGGATACGGTGTGCAGATCACTGGCAGGGAAACGGACATCAGGCGAGCCGTTTCCGAGCTGGGTTTGGAGCATCTCGATGAATCCGACTTGTTCGGAAAGGATTCGACCAGACACTCATCCCATGCCATGGATAAGCTGATGGAGCTGATCGGCAGAGATGTGATGCTGACGGTTGAGAACGCCTTATGGCAGCCGAATGAAAAATGGCTGGAAAACATGGTCGAGAGCAAATATATGGAACTGCTGATTCAGCTTTCTGTCGCCATCGCCCGTATCCGGCGGGGTTTTGCGGTCGAGCAGCCGGAATCGGAGCTGATCCTGGGGGCCAATGACGAAGAGGATAAAGTTCGCTCAGCTATGGTAGAGCGAATATGCGCCGAATTGTCGGTTGCACTGTCCCTTCAGTTCCATGAGCGGGAGAAAAAATATTTCAGACATCTGTTCCGTTCCGCCGAGGATCGCTCGACAAGGCTGCTGCCGCTGGATGATCTGGTGCTGCTGGAAATTGTGAATGAACTGATCCGCCGGGTGGAGGAGAACGCAGGGGTGCATTTTGGAGAGGATCGCCTCCTGCGTGAAGGGCTGATTGCCCATGTCGAGCCTGTCATTAAACGGCTGAAAGAAGGAAATGACATTCGCAATCCGCTGCTGCAGCAGATCCGCAAGGACTATGCCGAGCTGTTCGAGGCGGTCAAGGGGGCCGTGTCAGGTATGACCGAGCTGAATGTGCCTGATGAAGAAGTGGGCTTTCTGGTCATGCACTTCGGCGCTTCCATTGAGCGGCTGCGCCAGCTGCAGCGGGAGGTGCGCGCCATTGTCGTATGCACCAGCGGAATCGGATCTTCGCGACTGCTGGCTACACGGCTGGCGAAGGAGCTCCCGCAGATCAAGATTGTGGACCGGGCTTCATGGTTCGAAGCGGCCCGCATTCCCAAGGAGGATTACGATCTGGTCATTTCGACTGTCGATCTGCCCCTTGAGAAGGATCGTTATCTGAAAATCAGTCCACTCCTGACGCAGGAGGAGAGTGACCGCCTGCGTCATTTTATCCAGAACATAACACTCAAGAAGGTAAGCGGCAGGCAAGGGCAGACTGTGGAACCGAACCAAGGATTGGGGTGGCTGGTCGGGCTCAAGGACAGTCTGCAGGAGATTGTGCGGATCGTGCAGAATTTTCATGTCTACCCGTTGGATAACCGGGGAATGGATATGAATGAAGTTTTATACGCCATGTGCATTTCCGAGGTCGGGCGGGGAACCGTGCACGACCCGGAAGCAGTAGCAGAGCTTCTGGCCGAAAGAGAGCAGCAAGGCAGCCAGGTGATTCCGGATACACAGCTGGCCTTGTTCCACACACGCAGCAGACACATCCGCACGCCTTCGCTTTCGCTGTACAGACTTAGCGAACCGTTGGAGTTGGAAGGAGCACAGGAAGCGGTAAAAGAGGTGCTGTTAATGCTGGGGCCGCGCGAGCTGTCCAAGGAGAGCTTGGAGGTGCTCAGCGAAATCAGCGCATTGCTGCTTCAAGGAGAAATGATTACGCTGCTGGAGCACGGAAGCCGGGATGAAATCACCAGTTATATGGCAGATGAACTGACCGACTTTTTCCGCAGCAAACTAGAGACAGGGAGGACCATACAATGAGCATCATGTCCACAGACAAAGTTAAAATGAACGCAACAGCGAGTGACAAATACGAGGCAATCCGTATGGCGGGCCAGATTCTGCTGGACGCCGGCCACATTACGGAAGCGTACATTGACAAGATGGTCGAGCGTGAAGAAATCGTATCCACCTATGTAGGCAATGGACTTGCGATTCCGCACGGAACGAAAGAATCCAAGGAATTTATCAACTCAACAGGCATCTCCATTATCCAATTCCCGCAGGGTGTGGATTTTAACGGGGAGAAAGCATATATGGTTATCGGCATCGCAGCACAGGGAGGGGAGCACATGGAGATTCTGACCGGGATCGCTGTGGTATGCTCCGAGGAAGAGAATATGGACAAACTGCGCAACGCCACAAGTGCACAGGAAATTATCGATCTGTTTGAAAGTGAGATGGAACTATGAGAGCCGTCCATTTCGGAGCAGGCAATATCGGGCGCGGATTTATCGGATTGCTGTTGTCACGCGCCGGCTATGAAGTGATTTTCTCTGATGTCAACGACACACTCGTGTCCGAGCTGCGCAGCCGCAAGCAGTATACTGTGGAATTGGCCAATGATGCCAAGGACACGGAAATCGTAACCAATGTAACCGCCATTGACGGAAAAAATGTGGATGAGGTAGCCAGCACGGTAGCTTCTGCGGATTTGGTGACGACGGCGGTTGGCGTTAATATTCTGAAGCATATTGCACCGGGAATTGCCAAAGGCATCACACAACGAATTGCAGACGGGGCATCCCCGCTGCATGTGATCGCCTGCGAAAATGCCATCGGCGGCAGCGCGCAGCTGAAGGAGCATGTATTTGCCCTGCTGGAAGAGGATGTACGCGCAAAAGCGGAGACCTCCGTATATTTCCCGAACGCAGCGGTAGACCGGATCGTGCCGATCCAGCACCACGAGGATCCGCTGCATGTGCAGGTGGAGCCTTTTTATGAGTGGGTGGTTGACCGTTCCCAAATGGCTCCGGACCATGCGGAAATCGAAGGAGTGCTGTACGTGGACAATTTGGAGCCGTACATTGAACGCAAGCTGTTTACCGTAAACACAGGCCACTGTGTTGCAGCTTATCTCGGTTATGTGGCAGGTTTCGAAACAATCCAGACAGCCATTGCCGACGAGAAGGTGGTCGCTTCCGTACGCGGGGCGCTGGAGGAAACCGGGTCTGTTCTGGTCAAGCGCTTCGGCTTTGATCAGGCGGAGCATGATAAATATATCAGCAAAATTTTGGACCGTTTCCGCAACCCGAACCTGACTGACGAAGTCACCCGCGTGGGCCGCTCCCCGCTGCGGAAGCTGTCGCCGAACGACCGTCTTGTTCGTCCGGCTCTGCAAGCCTATGAATACGGCATTAACCCGGATCATCTTGCCCTTGGCATGGCGGCTGCCTGCAAGTTCAATGTCAGCGAAGATCCTGAAGCCGCAGAGCTGCAGGAAGCGATCCGCACCGAAGGATTGGCTGCCGCAATCACACGTTATACGTCGATTCCGCAGGATCATCCTGTGCATCGCCAAATTTTGGAGAAGTACGAGGAATTAAACGCTTAATATTATTTACTGAGCAGAAAAGCATTCAGGCCCTTCATACGCCTGGGTGCTTTTTGTGTATATACATATGTGACTCTAAGCTTGTGGCCGGTACTCTATGCCGGACTATAGCAGCAATGCTTGGCATGGCATAGAATATATAGAAGAGTGATTCCCTCTTCGATATTCGACAGGCTAACGGCGGCAGGAAATAAGTCCGTAATATCTGATATATTTGTTGGCGCGAAGGTATACGAAAGAGGTTCAGGAAGCATAAATGGTAGTATTGGTCAGTGGACAGATTCGGCTTATCGGGGTATTATGTGATTTCCAAAGTGAGTATGATACCGCAGTATTGAAAATAATGGTGGTGATGCAAATGAGAAATGAAGCATCTCTCATTCCGGTTTATTATGGCCGGGACCTTGGTTTGACCTATACGAAGGATTACTGTCTTTTTAACATATGGGCTCCAACAGCGGAGCGTATCGTTTTGTCTTTGTACGAAGATGCGGGTGAATACGATGAGCAAGGTAATGTAACGGATCATAGCGGAGGCCGCGAATTTCCCCTAACCCGGAATGAATATGGCGTATGGTCGTTGAAGCTGCAAGGGGATTGGAAAGGTTATTTTTATATGTATCTTGTCACTTTGCCGGGCTTAGAGCCGCATTATGCCGCTGATCCATACAGCTTCGCCGTTTCGGCTAACGGACAGCGTTCCGCCATTATCGATCTGGCTGAAACCAACCCTGCAGGCTGGAAAAATGACGTTCGCCCCCAGCATGGGGAACCGGTGGATGCCGTTATTTACGAGCTGCATGTGCGGGATTTTTCCTCCGATCCGGAAGCTCCCTTTAAGGGGGGACAAGGAGGCTTTCAGATGTTTGTGCAAACAGGGCTGAAGGATGCGCAGGGCAATCGCATTGGCATCGATCATTTGCAGGAGCTTGGTGTTACGCATGTGCATTTGATGCCGGTGCCGGATTACAAGACGGTCAATGAGCTGGCAGTGGCCGCGGGGGACCGCTCAGGCTATAACTGGGGTTATGATCCGCAGCATTACAACGTGCCTGAAGGCTCTTATGCCAGTGACCCTGCGGACCCAGCCGTAAGAATCCGCGAGTTCAAGCAGGTGGTACAGGCACTTCATGCCGCAGGCATCGGTGTCATTATGGATGTGGTGTACAATCATACATTTGCTGTGGATGATGGGCCGTTTGAACGGGTGGTTCCCGGTTATTTTTACCGCACAGACGAGCAGGGAAGGTTGACCAACGGTTCGGGGGTAGGCAATGAGCTGGCGACCGAGCGGCCGATGGTTCGCAAGTTCATCAAGGATTCGCTGCGGTTTTGGGCCGAGGAGTATCATGTGGACGGCTTCCGTTTTGACCTGATGGGCCTGATCGATACCCCTACCGTTGAAGAGCTCACGAAAGAGCTGCGCAGCGAGGTGTTCCCAGGCATGATGATTTACGGGGAGCCGTGGACGGGCGGCGATTCGCCCCTGCAGCACAAAACGCTGAAGGGAGCGCAGCGGGGCAAAGGCTTTGCCGTTTTCAACGACAATTACCGCAATGCGGTTAAAGGCGACAGCGACGGCTGGGGCACCGGATTTGCAACCGGCGCCTGGGGCAAAGAAGACGATGTGGTGCAGGGAATCCGCGGGGCTATATACGATTTTACCGAGGCTCCCTCCGAGACAATCAACTATGTTACTGCCCACGATAATCTGAATTTGTGGGATAAAATTATTACAGCCCGCCATCTGCGCCATGTGTGTTCTTTTCCGGAATGGAATCAGGGTGTGCCTGCAGATGGACGGAGTGCGGCGCAGGCGGTGGAAGCCGCGGATCCGTACCGCTGGGTGAACGGGGATGATTTGCTGAAAGAAGAGTCGGTGCGCCGCTCCTTGCTGGCCAACGGCATGGTCCTCACCTCCCAGGGAATTCCGTTTATTCAAGCGGGCGACGAAATGATGCGCTCCAAGTATGGAGATCACAACAGCTACCGCAGCGGTGATGAAGTCAATGCGATCCGTTGGGGCAATAAAGCCCGCTTTTTGCCGGTGTTCCGCTATTATCAAGGACTGATTGCGCTGCGGCGCAGCCACCCCGCTTTCCGTATGAGGACCCGGGAACAGGTGGAGCGGCATCTGGAAATTTTGCGCGCTTCCGATCATGTGGTTGCCTTCCGGCTTCATGGATATGCCAACGGGGACACCTGGAGAAATATAGTGGTAATTTATAACGGCTCTGATCGGGATGAAACGATGTTTTTGCCTGATGATTCGGAGCGGTGGCACATTGTCGTTAATGATTGCCAGGCAGGCACGGAGACGCTTTCCATCGCTGAGGGTGACAGGGTGACGGTTCCGCGCTGGTCCATGATGGTGCTGTATGATGGCATGGATGATCAGCATTCCGATGAGGAAGGAAATACGGACAGTGAAATGACGAAGATCCATAAGCAGGATGGGCGCTTCCGCACGGTCGAGATGTATTACCAGCGTCCGGACGGTCAGTACGAAGGCTGGAACGTCTGGGTTTGGGGTACCGGTGTACAGGATGGCCATGTTCCACTCACGATGACCAGGGAGGGACGGGCTGTAGCACGTATCCGGGTGGCACCGCATGTGCGGAGGATCGGGTATATTTTCAGGCTGAACCAGTGGGAGGACAAGGATATCGATATGGACCGCTATTTGGAGCTTGGTGACGGGAACGAGCCTATCCGGGTCATGATTCACAGCGGATCGGTGGCGGTACGAGCGGTATAACAGGTCCGGAGCAGCTAAGACGCTTTATCTCTTTTATGAGAAAAAAAGCGTCTTTTTTTTGCATAAAATGTGTCAACGCTCTGTAAAATGGTTAAGGTATATTTATGGGGCTTGTTTTGCTTGCAGGCTTGCCGCTGCGGCAGCCGCCCGAATATCAAGGCACAGCCACTTGTGAAGAGAACCTGGAGGAGGTTATATACTATGGCTAACGGCAATAAAAGCAATCAACTGACGGCGGAGCCGAGAACGGAGACGAAACGCTCAGAACTGCGCAAGCTGAGATTGAATGGCCGTATTCCGGCGGTTGTGTATGGCTCCGATATGGAGGGGACTCCGGTAAGTGTGGATGCCAAGGAATTCAAGAAAGTGATCCGGACCGGACGTACGGAGATGCTGGATCTTGTATTGGAAGGCGGCCGCAAGGTGCCGGTGCTGATTAAGGATTATCAGGAGCGTGACGGCCAATGGCTGCATGCTGACTTTCTGAAAGTTTCCAAAAACAAACCGATCCGTGTCCGTGTAGCCATCGATTATCAGGGCACTGCGGCAGGCACCAAAACAGGCGGCATCCTGCAGGTACAGGAAACAGAGCTTGAGATCGAGGCATTACCGGATGATCTGCCGTCTTTGATCGGGGCCGACATTTCAGGCATGGAAGTCGGGGACAAGCTGACAGCGGGAGACATCAAGCTGCCTGACAAGGTAACGCTGATTTCCCCTACAGAAGAATTGCTTGCTTCCATTGTGATTCCGCGTGCGGTTGAAGCCGAAAATGAGGCGGCCGACAATGCAAGGGAAGCTGAGGCAGCCGAGGGAGCAGAAGATGCTTCGTAAAAGTTAACGGAATATACAGGCTGATTTGCCTGAACAGAATGCCCTTGAGCCATAGTGGTTCAAGGGCAGTTTTTTTGAAAAAGGGATGGAAATAAACCGGGTCCGGATGCTACACTTTTAAAAAAAGCTAGGACATGAATGGGGATGACCTTGTGCAGAAAATCGTAATCCGTGAATATGAGCCGTCCGATGTTGAGGAACTGGCCCTGTTAATGGGAGATTTGGGCTATCCCACAACGGCCGGTCAGATGAAAGCGCGTATGGAGCAGTTTGGAAGGAGTTCCAGCAGCCATACCTGGATTGCGGATCTTGAAGGAAGAGTTGCAGGCATGGCCGGGTGCAAGGATGTTTTGTATTATGAGAGTGACGGCTTTGCCGTGCAAATTTCCGCATTTGTCGTTAAAAAGGAGTATCAGGGGCGGGGGATCGGCAGAGAGCTGATCCGCTTTGTTGAAAAATGGGCGGCTGAACGGGCTGCGCATACGCTGTTCCTGACGAGCGGTCTGAAGCCGGAACGGGTGCTGGCACATGACTTTTACCAGAAAAACGGGTTCGAGGTGACGGGGCACCGTTTTGTAAAACGGCTGGGTGAACCCCAGGAAGTGCCACAAGTGTGACCTGCTGTTTGCTTAAGCATGTACAAGCACTATAATTAATAAGCGCGGATAGGCTTATCCGCGATGTAAATGCTGAAGAGGAGAAATGAGCTTATGACGCACAAAGCGACCTTTGCCGGCGGATGCTTCTGGTGTATGGTCACTCCGTTTGAGGAGCTGCCCGGCATTCACGGCATTGTATCCGGATATATGGGCGGAACGACAGAGAACCCCGTCTATGAAGAAGTAAAAAAGGGCACGACAGGGCATTACGAGGTTGTGCAGATCACGTTTGATCCGGAGCTGTTTCCGTATGAGAAGCTGCTGGAGCTGTACTGGGTGCAGGTCGATCCGACGGACCCGGACGGCCAGTTTCATGACAGGGGACCGCAGTACCGGACAGCCATTTTTTATCATAATGAGCAGCAGCGGGAAGCGGCCGAGCGCTCCAGACAGGAGCTTGCGGCGAGCGGCAGATTTGACAAGCCTATTGTAACGGAAATTTTGCCTGCGGCTGTATTCTATCCTGCGGAAGATTACCACCAGGATTACCATAAGAAGAATACGAAGCATTACAAGGAAGATCGTGAAAAATCGGGACGGGACGAGTTCATCGAGAAGCATTGGCAGGCTTAATCCCGGGGCCTCTTCCATAGATTTTAAATAAAGCCGAGAGCAGATCCGCTGGGTCTGCTTTTTTGTTACCAAATTCACATCATGTTAACAAAAACATAAAGCTCAATTTACAGAAAGCACCTACACTGATGAAGTGCCTGCTCCCGTTGTCTTGTTCCCAGATAGTAGGGATTTGTAGGCTGTCATTCGCCGCTTGAAAATGTACATCTGCTGTCGCTGCAAAGCAGCTGTATGTCCCTATGCACAAGAGGCATAAAGTGGGGTGAGGTGTAAGCTCGTATGGGCCGGGAGTGTTATTAGACAGTTGATGCTCATATGATGTACAAGCTGTATCGCCTTGGACAGGCTTTTTTACAGGCAGACATATTGTAAGCGCATGCCAATTATTATGAATAGGGGTTGAATGAATGTACAGCAAGAAGGTAAGAAGAGTCTTCCAGTGGATGCTCATATTCATGGTAATGATTAGCGCAGCGGTTC
The DNA here is from genome assembly GCF_046098255.1 of Paenibacillus jiangxiensis. NCBI lineage: Bacteria > Bacillati > Bacillota > Bacilli > Caryophanales > Paenibacillaceae > Paenibacillus > Paenibacillus jiangxiensis. The sequence continues at coordinate 55,585 of NZ_JBJURI010000013.1, read as the reverse complement.
CAGCCGGGCTGTTCGCAGACCGTGCAGCGGCAGCGGGCGAGGTCATTACGGTAGACCAGGCATTAGATCGTACCGTTGATGATTCAACGATATCCGTTGAAGGTTATGTGGTTGGCTTTTATGCAAGCACAACCAATGTCAAGCAGACGGAGCCGTTTGGCGGAGATACCAACATAGCCATCGCGGCCAGTCCCAACGAGACGAATGTGAGCAAGATGATGCCTGTGCAGCTTCCTGCAAGTGTGCGCAGCAGCTTCGGATTACAGTCAAATCCTGATGTATTCCAGCAGAAAATCCGCGTAAGCGATGGCACATTCAGCACTTATTTTAGTACAAAAGGAATCAGGTCCACTACGTCCACAACCTTTGCATTAGTCGACAGCACACCGGACACGCAGACAGCTCCTGTAAAGGCTGCACCGCCTTCCGGACCGGTGCCGATCAACACGCAGGTGCAGCTGAGCACGGTTACGAATGACGCCTATATTTACTACAGCACGGATTACGGTCCTAATGCGCAATTCACACTTTATGATACGCCAATTACCGTTACCGGAGATACTTACATTCAAGCGTATGCAGGCAAGGGCGGGCTGGAGCCAAGCGCGATTACCAGCTTCCAGTATACCATTGCCGATACTACTCCAATCAGCATCACCGATGCCAGAAAGCTGCCTGAAAATTCACCGGTTGCCGTACGCGGCATTGTAACCTACCGTGAGGTATCCGGCGGTCTGACCAATTATTATATTCAGGACAGTGACGCAGGCATTGTTGTTCGCGCCAGCGAGTCTGCTGTTGAGGTCGGCGACCGCATCGAGGCTTATGGCCCGTTAACGGTCTATAACGGTCTGCTTCAACTGGAAGTGAACAAGAGCGGTTTTACCGGCGGGTATGTGAAGGTAACTGACCACGCTCAGGAACTTCCAGCGCCACGCCAGCTGACCTCTGCAGATTTTGCACCGGCAAGCGGGGGCGGTAAAGGTCCGGGCGAGCGCTATGAAGGCATGCTTGTAGAGATTAGCCAAGCAGAAATCGCCCGCAGCAGCAGCACAACCTTCTATGGTAAAGACACGCACAGCGATCAGGAGATTACCATCTATGCCAAGAATGCTCCCACAGCTCTTGCTGCAGGCAAGACCTATGAACGGATTACAGGTGTGCTGACCTATAACACAAGCTACGGTCTGGAGCTCTTGCCACGGGATGCATCAGACGTGATCGAGCGCCTGCTGTCTGTACAAGCCAGTGTTCCGGCTGGCGGTATTGTAAAGGGCGGCTCGGTGGCACTGACCTCACCGAAGGACGGGGCACAAATCTATTACACGCTGAACGGTGAAGAGCCTACTACGCAATCCGCCTTGTATTCAGCACCGATTGTGGTTGAGGAAGATACCACCATCAAAGCAATTGCGGTCAGCAACAATGAAATCAGCAGTGTGCATACCTTCGCATACAAAGTGCTTCCTTCATTGGAGGGACTGCGCATCCATGATATTCAGGGAAGCTCCCAAAACTCGCTGTTTAATGGCATGGAGGTCAAGGAAGTTGAGGGGATTGTTACCTCCGTATCCGGAAGCACCTTCACCATGCAGGAACATGCGGGCAAAGAGGATGACAACGATGCCACCTCTGAAGCCATTCAGGTGTATCGCCCGTCACATGGCGTGACTGTAGGTACCCCGGTGAAGGTAAGCGGTCAGGTCAAGGAGTACCTGCCAGCTGCCAATGAACTGACAGTTACTCAGATTGTGGCAAGTGACATTCAAAAGGAGAATACAATCGCAGCTTTGCCTGCTCCAGTCACCCTTGGGACAGGCGGACGAGTCATACCTAATATGATTGATTCCGACAGTCTTGGTATGTTCAATCCAGAGCAGGATGCCATTGACTTCTTCGAAAGTCTGGAGAGCATGAGAGTAGAGATCAATCAGCCAACGATTGTAGGCCCCTATTCAAGTGAGCCAGGACTTGCTGTCGTAGTAGATAACGAGCCTAACAATCCGCTGCGCACGCCAGCAGGTGGTGTCATTCTGCGTGGAGACGGAGGCGCGGAATTCGAGAGCTCCTTGAACCCGCAGCGGATATTTATTAGCAAAAAGCCATCCGGAGCAGTCAAGACCGGTGATAAGCTGAACGGATCTGTCACAGGTGTTATGAATTATTCTTCAGGGAATTTCAAGATTCAACCGGAAGGCAACCTTCCGGAAGTCATTCCAAGCAGCTTGAGTCAGGCCGTCACTACTATTGAACCGGCTGATGACAAGCTGACTGTGGCCACGTTCAATGTAGAGAACTTTAGCAAGAAGGACGCAGCAAGAGCCCAGAAGATTGCAAGTATTATGGTGAATAATCTGAAACAGCCGGACATCATCGGTGTTATGGAGGTTCAGGACAACGACGGGGATACGAACAGCGGTGCAACGGCTGCAGATCAAAGCTTCCAGACGCTGATTGATGCTATTAAGGATAAGGGTGGAATCGGCTACAGCTATACAGACATTGCACCGGTCAACAATCAGGATGGCGGGGCGCCGGGAGCGAACATCCGGGTTGGCTTCCTGTATAACCCCGCGCGTGTAAGCCTGACGGACAATACGGTCAAGGGAGACTCTACTACGGGTGTGCAGGTAAATGCGGATGGCAGTCTGTCGCTGAATCCTGGCCGGATTGCACCGGGAGATGAGGCATTCGCCAGCTCCCGTAAGCCCTTGGCAGCAGAATTCTCGTTCAAGGGTGAGCGTGTGGTTGTCATCGCCAACCACTTCAACTCCAAGGGAGGTGATCTGAAGCCATTCGGCAGTGTACAGCCGGTGGTGCGCAGCAGTGAGGTGCAGCGCGCCCAGCAGGCTGCCATCTTGAACGGCTTCGTTAAGCAGCTGGTTGAACGCGATCCTGACGTCAGAGTCGTGGCTCTGGGAGATTTTAATGATTTCCAATTCTCCAAAACATTGAATTTGGTGAGGGGCCAGGAGCTTAGCAACCTGGTAGATCAGCTTCCGGAAAACAAGCGTTATTCCTATATCTATGATGGCAACTCCCAGACGCTGGATCATATCCTGACAGATCGCCGGACTGCCAAAACCGCTGCGATCGAGGCCGTTCATGTGAATGCGGATTTCGAGGAAGCACATGGCCGGGTAAGTGACCACGATCCATTGCTGGCTCAGCTGTCCTTCACGGATCTTCCTGAGGACGACGGTTACAAGCTGCGCGTGCTGCATACCAATGACACGCACGCTCATCTGGACAATGTGGCGCGCCGTATTACGGCGATTAAGGAGCAGCGCAACGATCATACCCTGCTGTTGGACGCGGGAGACGTGTTCTCGGGCACACTGTACTTTAACCTGTTTAATGGACAGGCCGATCTGCGGTTCATGAATCTGGCAGGTTATGACGCGATGACCTTCGGAAATCATGAGTTTGACAAAGGCCCGGCCGTATTGGCCGATTTCATCAAAAAGGCGGAGTTCCCGTTTGTCAGCTCCAATATTGATTTTACGAATGATCCGAGCTTGTCTGGTCTGTACCGCAATGAAATCGGCCAGCCAGGTGAGAAGGCCGCGATCTATCCGGCCATCATCAAAGAAGTGAATGGCGAGAAGATCGGTATTTTCGGCTTGACGACACCAGACACGGTAGCACTGTCTTCGCCGGGGGATCATATCGTATTCCGCAATCAGGTGGCCAGTGCAAATGCGACTGTAGAAATGCTTAATGGCGAGGGTGTTAACAAGATTATCGCTGTATCACATCTGGGCTACACTGTAGACCTGGAGCTTGCGAAGGCTGTACAGGGCATTGATATTATTGTAGGCGGTCATTCGCATACGAAGCTGTCTGCGCCTGTGGTGGTGAATGATCAGGCAGAGCCAACGCTGATTGTACAGACAGGAGAATACAACCAATCCTTGGGACAGTTGGATGTTACCTTTAATGAAGAGGGCGTTCTGCAAAGCTGGGAAGGATCCCTGCTGAATCTGGATCAGAAGGATGCTTCCGGAGCCTATGTGTACCCGGATGATCCGGAGGCAGCGGCAATCCTGTCGGAATATTCCCCTCAGCTGGATGATTTCAAGAGAACTGTTGTGGGCCGCACAGATGTGCTTCTGAACGGAGAACGCGGAAGTGTGCGCAAGCAGGAGACCAATCTGGGCAACCTGATGACTGACGGCATGCTTGCGAAAGTCAAAAGCATCGTACAGGTGGATGATGTGAAAGGGTACGTAGCCATCCAGAATGGTGGAGGTATACGGGCATCCCTGCCCCAGGGAGATATTACGCTGGGCGGACTGCTGACGATGATGCCTTTCGGCAACAACCTTACAGCGCTAAAGATGACAGGCAAGGAAATTACAGCAGCTCTGGAAAATGGCGTCAGCGGGGTCGAATCCGGTGAAGGCCGCTTCCCGCAAGTATCAGGACTGCGCTTCTATTATGATTCGACCAAGCCAGGGGAGAAGATTGACGCTACTACCGGACAGGTTACACAGGTTGGCGAACGTGTTCGGAGAGTCCAGATCAAGAATGCTGACGGAACCTATAGTGATATTGATCCAAATGCATATTATATCGTTGCTGCGAATTCGTTTATGGCCGATGGTGGTGATTTCTATCGCTCCATGAAGGCGGCCAAGACGGATAAACGTCATTATGAGTTGAATCTCGTTGATTATGAGGTATTCCTTGAGCATCTGCAGCGAGTGGGTGTAGTGAAGCAAGGAGTGGAAGAACGGATTATCGATCTCAAGGGTGCTGCTCTTCCTGGCAGCGGCTCCAGTGGCGGGGGTTCAGGCGGCGGTAATTCAGGTGGTGGCGGCTCTGGCGGAAGCTCCGGTGGAAGCTCTGGCGGAGGAAGCACAACCACGCCGACCAAGCCAACGAATCCAGAGACAACCACTCCAGTGACGCCGACAACTCCGGGGTCGCCAAGTGGCACAACGGTACCGCCGACAACAAGCATCAACTTCTCCGATACAGCTAATCACTGGGCGAGAGAGGCGATTCAGAAGGCTGTAACTCTTGGTATTGTTAACGGCTATGAAAATGGCGAGTTCCGCCCTAACGCTGCTGCAAGCCGAGCTGAATTTGTAGTTATACTGGCCCGTGCGTTGGGCCTTGAGACCAGCAGTAACGAGCTATCCTTTAAGGATGCAGGCAAAATTCCAGTCTGGTCACGTTCTTACGTGGCACAAGCTGTACAACTGGGCATTATTAGCGGATATGAGGATGGAACCTTCCGTCCGTCTGCGAAAATGAACAGAACCGAAATGACTGTGATGATGGTAAGGGCACTCGGGCTGACCGTTGACCCGGCTGCGAAGCCAACGTTCGCCGATGCCGCCCGCATTCCGGCATGGGCTGCACCGTATGTGGCTGCTGCTGCCGAGGCAGGTCTGGTGCAGGGCGCAGGCAAGAATCAATTTAATCCAGTGGCTGAAGCAACCCGTGCTGAAGTAGTGACTTTGCTTTTGAACGCCCTTGAGACACGGCAAGCGCAATAAGCTGCGGGAGATATCAGATTAGACAGTGGCGCAGCTGGCCGGATACCTGATCAATACAGCAATTTGCTGAAGCAGGATGAGTCAAATTAACAGGATTGCACACAAGCTTTACATGCTTGCAGGTGCAATCCTGTTTCTTTTTAATTCAACTTATGAATGGGGATGACCTCAGCGGGTCTGCTTAGCTTTTTTTGAAAGCGCTATACGTAATATTTTATGACATGAAAAAACGGTTTTAACAAAAAAACAGCGAAAAATCATTTTTTTATTGACAATACAAAGAATAAAAATTAACATCATTTTTAAGAAAGAAGCTTCCCAAAAGAGGAGTTAGACCATGATTCAGTCGTTCGACCGGGCGATGCAGATCATCCAGCTGCTGACCTCCGATTCCAAAAGAAGCTACTGGCCGATTTCAGATATTTCCGACCGGCTTGGCCTGCCGCTCAGTACAACCCATCGCTTGATCGCGTCCTTGATGAAGCATGAACTGGTCAGCCAGGCTGCCGGAACAAAGCATTACACCGTTGGCCCCCGCTGGATGGAAATCGGTTTGCGCCAGCTGGAACAAATGGATTTGCGCACCGCTTCACGTCCTGTAATGGAGAGGCTTGCGGAAGAGGTCAAGGAAAGCATCTATTTAAGTATTCCGAGCGGGCTTTATGCGATCCTGATTGAGCGTATCGACAGCCCCTCAAGCTTGAAGGTCATTGATACTTTGGGCGTGCGTATAGATATGCACATCGGAGCCCCGAACAAAACGATGCTGGCCTTCATGCCTCCTGCTGAAGCGGAGGACATTCTGTCCGTTCTTATTGCTGATCCTGCCGAGCGAAGCAAATTATTCAACAGGCTGTCTGAGATCAGGAAAGCAGGCTTCTGTGTCAGCTACAGTGAACGAACGGAAGGGACAGCTTCTGTCGCTGCTCCAATCATTGGCTTCGGGCAGAAAGTAGCCGGCTCACTCAGCATCGGTGTCCCCAAGGGCGAAATATCGCAGGAGAGACTGGGCTATCTCAGTAAGATGGTTATCAGCTCAGCCAGAGAAATCTCGGCCAAAATGGGCGGTTTGCAGACCGCCATTTATTGAAACTTGTTTTCGGAAATAGTTTCCGTAATACGGAAAAAGTATTTAAGAAGTGCTTTAATTGTTTCCGATACAAGGCTACCGCAATAGATCATTTTCCACTTTTGCTGCTCTAATCGAACTACTACACCACATCTATACCACACCCTTTTTGACCCTCTCATAATTACTTTCAGCTGTGATCTGCACTTCAGGAAAATGATTCCACCCCACCTTAGAACCTCTTCAAATCTGATTTTACATTTCCCTCACCATGAGCATACGGAATGCAAATGAATACAATTTGTCGCAGCCGCCGTCGTACCGGCTCTTTCCAGCGGATGGTATGCGCGGTTCTGCCGCAAGGAGTGAAGAAGATGAAAAAATGGTCAACACCGGACCAGCTTTCCCGTCTGCTTGCCGACCTTGTCCGTATCCCCAGCATTACGGGCAGTCGTGCCGAAAAGGAGTTTCCCATTTGGCTGGCGGAGCGGATTAGAGAACTTGCTTATTTTCAGACCAGACCCGATTTGGTGCAAACCCGTCTGTTGGATGACGGGAACAGCGTACTGACCGCATTGGTACGCTCAGAAAAAGCTGCCGGAGATACGGTAGTGCTGCTTAGCCATTTTGATGTAGTGGGTGTAGAGGACTACGGTGAGTTTGCCGGGCAGGCTTTTGACATTGAAGCGCTGACGGAGCATTTTCGGGCCCATCCCGGGCTGCTTCCCGAAGAGGCCAGAGATGATCTTGCCAATGGCGATTGGGTATTCGGACGGGGCGTGATGGATATGAAATGCGGGCTCGTCCTGCAGCTGTCGCTTCTGGAAAGAGCATCACTCGGAGAATTTGAAGGCAATATTTTGCTGCTGGCCGTTCCAGATGAAGAAGTCAATTCGAGCGGCATGAGAGCTGCGGTAAGCATACTGTCACACATGGCACAGCTTCATGGCTTGAATTACAAGATGATTTTAAATTCGGAGCCGATGCTTTTTCAGAATGTGGAAGACCAAAACCGGTATATATATACTGGAACGATCGGCAAGGTGCTTCCCGGGTTTCTATGCTTCGGCAAGGAAACCCATGTCGGAGAGTCGATGGCGGGTCTGAACGGCAATTACATGGCTTCCCAGATCACCTGTGAAATCGAGCTGAATACGGAATTTTGCGAAATGGAGGACGGTGAGGCAACATCGCCGCCAACCAATTTGATTCAACGCGGACTCAAAAAGGAATATTCGGTACAGACGCCTTTTCGTGCGGTTACGCTTTTTAACCTGCTTATGATGAGTAAGTCGGCTGATGAAGTAAAGGAGCCGCTGCTGGCCGCCGCCAAACGGGCGGCTCAGCGCATGGAGGAAGCCTACGCGCAAAAATCGGACTACATCTTGTTTCATGGCGGTATGGCCATCAAGGATTTGAAGATCCGAACGCTGACTTATGATGAGTTGTTTGACTATGCCTGCCGTACGAAAGGGCAGGAACGGGTGGAGCAACTCATGGACCGCACCGTGGCCGGTAAAGGAGCTGCAGATGACCGGGATGTGGCCATTATGCTCACGGATGAGCTTGCACTGCTCTGCAAAGAACTGGCGCCGATGATGATCTTGTTTTTTGCCCCGCCCTATTATCCGGCCGTATGCTCCGGGAGCAATCCGTTCATCAGGAAGGTTGTGGAGGATCTGCGGGCTTTCGCAAGCAAGGAATGCGGAGTGGAACTTGCAACAAGGCATTACATGCCGGGAATTACCGATCTGAGCTATGCCAGCACGGCGGACCCGGCATCCCTGCAAACCCTGGCCCGCAGTATGCCGAATTGGGGGCGCGGATACAGCATTCCGATCGAAGATTTAAAGCGAATATCCGCCCCTGTACTTAATGTCGGACCGGTAGGAAAAGATGCCCATAAATGGACGGAGCGCCTCGATCGCGCATATGCCTTTGGCACGCTTGCGCAGATGCTCCCGGAAACTGTTCATGCCGCCTTCCGCACATCCGCTGAGACAGCCGATACTTATGCCAACTTCCGATAATTGCGGTCTGACTTCTTTGAATTACGTCGATAGACGTATATTCCCCCCATCGCTCTATGTATTCAGAGAAAGGAGGATACCGAAATGGAGATCATGAGAAACACCTTGCTCTACCTGTCGAAGAACCGTACGGCCAATCGAATGGCCAAATCGCACGGGCTTCGATTGGGAGCGGATCGCTTCGTGGCGGGTGAGACGCTTACAGCCGCCGTCGAGAAGGTGAAAGAACTGAACGCGGAAGGAATTGAGGCGACACTGGACCATCTGGGCGAATTCGTGGCGAGCAGGGAGGAAGCGGAAGAGGCGGCGCTGGAGGTTGTGAGCGCGGTGAGAGCCATAGCCGCCTCCGGCATACGCTCCAATGTATCGGTTAAGCTGACCCAGCTCGGGCTTGATCTGTCCGAGGATGAATGCATGGCCAATATGCGGAGCATTGTCGGGGAGGCGAAGCTTCATGGCGGATTTGTGCGGATCGATATGGAGGACTATGCCCATAACGAGCCGGCCATCCGCATATTTGAACAGCTTCATGCCGATTACGGGGGCGGGCATGTGGGACTTGTGCTGCAGGCCTATCTGCGGAAGACGGAGGATGACATGAAGCGGCTGGAATATCTGGCCCCCAATTACAGGCTGGTTAAGGGAGCCTACAAGGAGCCGCCCGAAGTTGCCTATCCGGAAAAGAGCGAGGTGGACGAAAACTTTATCCGTCTGATTCGTATTCAGCTGGAACGCGGACACTATGCCGCTGTAGCGACCCATGATGACCGAATTATCGAACATGTTAAAACCTGCACCATCGAAAAAGGAATCCCGCGCGATGTCTTTGAGTTTCAGATGCTCTACGGCATTCGCCCCCAACTGCAGCGCGAGCTGGCGCGGGAGGGCTATAGGATGAGAGTGTATGTGCCGTACGGCATCGATTGGTACGGGTATTTTATGAGAAGACTGGCGGAGCGTCCTGAAAATGTAAGCTTTGTGCTGAAATCGATGTTTAAGCGCTGATCATGACCCGGTGTGGCATTCAAACTTTTAAAAAAACGAATGCCGTTAATACGGCATAAGGAATGAGGTGCCTGATATGTCTACAATGGAATCCATTATGGAGCAGACGGAGCGGCTGGGGGCGCATAATTATCATCCGCTGCCGATTGTGATTGCGGAGGCGGAGGGGGTATGGGTAACCGATTCGGCAGGGAACCGGTATATGGATATGCTGAGCGGCTACTCCGCCCTCAATCAGGGCCACCGCCATCCACGGATCATCGAGGCGCTGAAGCGCCAGGCGGACCGGATTACGCTGACTTCGCGGGCCTTCTACAACGAACCGCTGGCGGAGCTGCTGCAGCTTCTGACCGGGCTGACCGGCAAAGAGATGATTTTGCCGATGAACACGGGCGTTGAGGCGGTGGAGACTGCCATCAAAGCGGCACGCCGCTGGGGATACCGGGTAAAGGGGATTCCTGCCAACCAGGCGGAAATCATTGTATGTGCAGGCAACTTCCATGGCAGGACGCTGACCGTCACTTCCTTCTCCTCAGAGCCTGCGTACCGGGCGGAGTTCGGCCCGTTTACACCCGGGTTCCGCATCATTTCATACGGTGATATTGAAGCGCTGGAGCAGGCGATAAATCCGAACACAGCTGCACTCCTGCTGGAGCCTATTCAAGGGGAAGCGGGAATTGTCATTCCGCCGGACGGATACCTGCAGCAGGTCCGCAGCCTGTGTTCGGAGCAAAACGTGCTGTTGTTAGCTGATGAAATCCAGACTGGCTTCGGCCGGGCAGGACGGCGGTTTGCCTGTGACTGGGAGGGGGTCGTGCCTGATGTGTACATACTGGGGAAGGCGCTGGGTGGCGGCGTGCTGCCGGTATCTGCGGTTGCCGCAGACCGCAGCATTCTCGGCCTGTTTGAACCGGGGTCGCACGGCTCCACCTTTGGGGGCAATCCGCTGGCAAGCGCCGTCGCCGTGGCTGCCCTAAAGGTCATTGAAGAGGAAAAGCTGGCTGAACGCTCATTGCGGCTGGGAGCCAGGCTTCTTGACCGTTTGAAGAGGCTAAATCATCCCGATATTGTGGAAATCCGCGGGCGCGGGCTGTTTATCGCGATCGAGGCGGCAGGCACTGCGCGGTCTTACTGCGAAAGGCTGCAGCAGGAGGGCCTGCTCTGCAAAGAGACGCATGAGCATGTCATCAGGCTGGCCCCGCCGCTGACCATTTCCGAGCAGGAGCTGGATTGGGCGGCTGAGAGAATCGAGCGGGTGTTCCAAATAGAATAAAGGAAAGGTGAGATGAGCATGGTGCCATATCGTCCTGAAACATTTACGGATTTCAGCAATGAGGCGAACCGCAAGGCAATCGAAGTTGCTCTGGATAAAGCGAGGGCGGAGCTGGGTCAGGAGTATCCGCTGATTATAGGCGGAAACCGGGTGAAAACAGAGGCAAGCTTCGACTCCATCAACCCTTCCCGCAAAGCAGAAGTCATCGGACGTGTGTCCAAGGCTGATGCGGAGCTGGCTGAGCAGGCGATTCAGTCCGCGCATGAAACCTTTGCTGCATGGTCACGGGTGCCAGGCGAGCAGCGGGCGAGACTGCTGTTCAAGACAGCAGCGCTGCTGCGCAGACGCAAGCATGAGTTCAGTGCCTGGCTCATGCTGGAGGCTGGCAAGACAGCTGCCGAAGCGGATGCGGATACGGCGGAAACCATTGATTTTATGGAGTATTATGCCCGCCAAATGATCGAGCTGGATACGACGGCTGCTTCACGCTTAGTCACCCTCGAAGGGGAAGACAACGATTTGCGCTATATCCCGCTTGGCGTCGGCATCATCATTCCGCCCTGGAACTTTCCGCTGGCCATAATGGCGGGTATGACAACGGCCGCTGTTGTGGCAGGCAACACGGTGGTGTTGAAGCCGGCAAGCGCGACACCGGTCATTGCCGCCCGCTTTGTCGCCCTGCTGGAGGAAGCCGGAATGCCGCCGGGAGTTGTGCAGTTCCTGCCGGGCAGCGGGGGAGAGATCGGCGATTTGCTGGTAAGCCATCCGCTTACACGCTTCATTTCCTTTACAGGCTCAAAGGAAGTCGGGCTGCGTATTTTCGAATTGTCGGCTCAAACCTCGCCCGGGCAGAAGTGGCTGAAGCGTTTTGTCGGGGAACTGGGCGGGAAGGATGCTATTATCGTGGACAGCGAGGCTGATTTGGAAGCGGCTGCCCAGGCGATTGTCGCTTCGGCCTTCGGCTTCTCGGGACAGAAGTGTTCGGCCTGCTCGCGCGCGATTGTGCATACTGATGTGTACGAGCAAGTGCTCCGGCGCTGCACGGAGCTAACCCGGCAGCTTAAAGTCGGCGCAGCCGGCGATCTGTCCAGTTCAACCGGTCCGGTGATCGATGAGGCGGCTTACCATAAAATTTTAAGCTATATCAAGCAGGGGAAGAAGGAAAGCCGCCTTGTGACCGGCGGAGGCACCGCAGGAGAGGAAGGCTTCTTCATTGAGCCGACGATTTTCGCCGACGCCGCTCCTGATGGGATCATTATGCAGGAGGAAATCTTCGGTCCGGTGGTGGCCTTTTGCAAGGCCGAATCGTTCGAGCAGGCGCTCGACATTGCGAATAACACAGAATACGGGCTGACCGGCTCGGTATTTTCGGCAAACCGCGGCCGTTTGGAGCAGGCCAGGGAGCAGTTCCATGTCGGCAACCTCTATTTCAACCGCAAATGTACGGGGGCGCTCGTCGGCGTTCATCCGTTCGGAGGTTTCAATATGTCAGGCACGGATTCCAAAGCCGGCGGACCTGACTATCTGTTGCAGTTCACACAGCTCAAACTTATTTCCGAGAAATTATGATGCTTATCTCCAAACACGGACAGCGGTACGTTGTGTGCCGCTTGTCCCTTTACACCAGGTGAAGGAAAGCAGAGCACTAGGGTGAGACTTTTGCACATTGAAGCAGCAGAGTATTTGACCGTGGAGGTGGCGCAAGTGACCAGATATATCGCCAGAAGAGCACTTACTGGCGCTCTGATCGTGCTCGTATCCATTTTTCTTAACTTTATGCTTATTCATCTTGCTCCCGGCGATCCCGTCAGCATCTTGTCCGGTAAGGACAGCCCGTCTCCGGAAATGGAAGCTGCGCTGCGCGCCAAATATGGTCTGGATCAGCCTGTGCTGGTGCAGTTCGGCGCTTATATCCGAACGCTGCTTCAGGGGGATTTGGGAGAGTCCATTCTCAGCGGGCGGCCGGTAGTGGAGATGATTGCGGAACGCATCGGCCCTACGCTGCTTCTGGCTCTGACGACGGCGGTTTTGTCGGTCATGATCGGCACGGCGCTCGGTATTCACTGTGCCAGACGGCAGGGCTCGAAGCTTGATACATCGCTTAGCGGCTTATCCTACCTGTTCGACGCAATGCCTCCGTTCTGGCTCGGGATGATGTTCATTCTGGTATTCGCGTCCACGCTCAAGCTGTTTCCAACGGCAGGCATGGTCGACATGCGGGCTGATTATGAAGGCATACAGTACGTGGCGGACGTGCTCAGGCATCTGTTTCTCCCCGCTCTAACGCTCACGCTGCTGAATATCCCCTATTTCTTCCGAATTGCCCGCGCTTCTGTCATTCAAGTGATGTCCGAGGATTTCGTCACGACATTCCGGGCCGCCGGCATGAAAGAAAGCCGCATTTTCTCTAAGTACATTTTCAAAAATTCGATTCTCCCGACAGTTACGGTGTTCGGTATCACACTCGCTTATATCATTACCGGTGTAGCCATTATTGAAATTGTCTTCTCCTGGCCGGGCATGGGCAATTTCATGATGAATGCCATTTCCCGCCGCGACTATCCGCTGTTGATGGGGCTGTATCTGATTTTATCCGTGTCGGTGGCCGTCAATATGATCTTGACGGATATCGTTTATGCATGGATTGATCCCCGCATTCGCTATCACTGAGGACATGATTTCGGATGTGATATGGGACAAGCCGCTTTGATCTCCAGGATTATACACTGCCGCAGAAGGAGGATGTAAAGGATGGAAATGACACGCAGACCGAGCACTTTGCAGCGAGCCTTGACACATATCAGCTCCGTATCACAGCTGAAGGCAGGGCTCGTCATCCTCTGTCTGCTGCTGATTATGGCGGCATTTGCACCGCTGATTGCGACCCATGGACCGCAGGAACTGACGGACGACATGGCTGTGTCTCCCGGCAAAGAGCACCTGCTTGGAACGGATGGGCTAGGCCGGGATGTGTTCAGCATGATTGTGTACGGGGCACGCACCTCCCTTGTCATCGGGGTAACCGCCGCGTTCATATCCGGGGTCATCGGCACAGTGCTGGGCGGGATCGCGGGATTTTACCGCGGCAGGACTGACACGGTGCTGACCGAGCTGAACAACGTTTTTCTGATGATGCCGACTTTTTTTCTGATTCTGATCGTGATCGCTTTTTTCGGCGGCAGCATGCTGAATGTCATGATCGTCATCGGACTTACGAGTTGGGTAGGCAACGCCCGACTGATGCGGGCTCAGGCCATGTCCCTGCGGGAGCGGACCTTTGTGCTCAGCTCCTTTGCCGTAGGGGAAAGCCGTACGAGGATTCTATTCAGGCATATCATGCCGAACGGGATCTTCCCGATTATTGCCAATACAACGATGAATATTTCGGCCGCGATTTTGACGGAATCAAGCCTGAGCTTCCTCGGCCTGGGAGACCCGAATGTCGTGAGCTGGGGGCAAATTGTGTATAACGGCCGCTCTTATTTGACAAATGGCTGGTGGATCTCGACGTTCTCCGGTCTGATGATCGTGATCACTGTGCTTGCTTTTTATCTGATCGGCGACGGACTCAACAAGGTGCTCAGCCCGAAGCTGCGCTAACATCATTGACGATTTAAGGGAGGTGCACGGCATGGCGCTTTTGCAAATTCGTAATTTGTCGGTTTCCTACCATACCGGCAGCAGAGCGGTTACGGCTGTCAACGGAGTTTCGCTGGAGGTAGAAGAGCAGGATTCCGTCGGCATTGTGGGGGAATCAGGCTCCGGCAAATCCACCCTCGCCATGGCAATTTTGCGTCTTCTGCCCAGCCGGACGGCCAGGGTGGAAGGGGAGATTATATTTGGCGGCCAGCCGTTGCTGAAGCTGGGAGAGCTGGAGCTGGCCCGGTTGAGGTGGAAGGAGCTGGCGGTCGTTTTCCAGAAATCGATGAACTCGCTCAGCCCGGTCCACCGCATCGGGACACAAATGGCGGATATATACCGGCTGCAGGAGAAAGGGCTGAACAAAAAGCAGCTCCGAGAACGAATCATCAAGCTGCTGGAGTCTGTAAGGCTCCCTGCCAGGGTGTATGACCTGTACCCGCATGAGCTGTCCGGCGGCATGATGCAGAGGGTATCCATCGCCCTCGGCCTGATGCACAGGCCCAGGCTGCTCATTCTGGATGAGGCGACGACGGCACTTGACGTGGTTACTCAGGGGCAGATTCTCAGGGAGATGATGGAGTTGGAACGCGAGCTCCGCATCGCACGCATCATGATTACCCACGATATGTCCGTAGTGGCGGCAGCCTGCAAGAAGGTAGCAGTCATGTATGCCGGGCATCTCGTCGAGTTTGGGCCCGTTCAGGATGTTCTGCGGCATCCCCTTCATCCTTACACGAAAGGGCTGCTGCGCTCTCTGCCTTCCTTCAAAGGTGCCAAAGACAATATCCGCGGCATTCCCGGCTCGCTGCCCGATCTGAGCTCACCCGTGCAAGGCTGCGTGTTTGCGGACCGGTGCGAGCATGCCATGCCGGTTTGCCGGCAGGTGACGCCAGCGGACACGGCTTATTCCGTGTCAAGGCGCGCGGCCTGTCACTTTATAGGAGGTGAGGAGCATGCCGCACAATAACGGGCCAGTCGTTGTCGTGGAAGATGTAAAAAAGCACTTCAAGCAGCGGGGCCGTTCCTTGTCTCTGTTTGGCGGCGCAAAGAAAACGGGCGACATCAAGTCGGTTGATGGGGTCAGTTTTACGCTCGACCAGGGTGAAGTGCTCGGGATTATCGGGGAGAGCGGTTGCGGCAAATCGACGCTCGGCAAGCTGCTCGTTCAGCTTGAAAGTCCGACAAGCGGGGAAATCGACATCCTGGGAGAATCCGCCCGGGCTATGCTGAAGCGCAGCCCGCTGGCTTTCCGCCGCAAAGCGCAAATTATATTTCAAAATCCGTTTGATACCTTTGATCCGCGCCATACGATTGCCCGTATTTTGACGGACACGCTGCGGCTTCACGGCGTGGGAGGAAGCCACGAGGAAAGGCTGGCCCTGTGCGAGCAGCGGATGGAGGAAGCAGGGCTGGCGCCAGCGAGAGATTATTTGTACCGCTTCCCCCATGAGCTGTCAGGGGGACAATTGCAGCGCATTTCCATTTTACGCTCGATGCTGCTGGACCCGCTGTTCCTGGTGGCGGATGAGCCGATTTCCATGCTGGACGTGTCCATCCGGGCCGACATCATCAACATGCTGTCGGACATGTGTAGAAGGCGCAATACCGCCATGGTGTTCATCAGCCATGACATTACAACGACAAGGTATATATCTGACAGGGTGGCCGTCATGTATCTGGGCCGGTTCGTGGAGATTGGCCCGACCGATGAGGTGCTTCACCGTCCGCAGCATCCGTATACGAAGGCGCTCATCTCCAATTCGGCGCCGCTGGATGCCGCCGCAGACGATCAGGAATTCATCCATATTGACGGCGAGCCCCCGACACCCGTAGATACGGGGCCGGGCTGCTACTTCTATGACCGCTGCTACGAGCGGCGGGAGGAGTGCAGGCTGCATTACCCCACATTTCGGACGGTGTCGCCGGGACACCACGTGGCATGCCCATATTCCTCCGCGGACGGTGAGCCTATCAGCGGCGGTGCAACGAGCGGCTAAAGCAGACGAACAACTTTGACTTAAGGGAGTGGATCCATGATGAGAAGAAAGGCTATCGTGTGGCTGACATTGCTGCTGACATTTTCCCTGCTCTCAGGCTGCGGCGGGTCGGGGAGCGGTAAAGAGGAAGGTCAGGACAGCGGCTCTAACTCCGGCTCTGGCGGAGGAGGCACACTCGTGGTCGGAGCAAGCGGCGATCCGCAGACCTTTAACCCGAGCGCCAGAGCGGACGACAACTTTTACGCCGCCGCCCAAAATATTTTCAGCAGGCTGATCAAGATCAACAATAATCAGGAGATCATTCCGGATCTGGCCAGGGAATGGAGCGTGTCTGAGGACGGCAAGGAGATCACATTTAAGCTGCATGAAAATGTGAAATGGCATGATGGAGAGCCGTTCACCTCGGCGGACGTCAAGTTCACTCTGGATTCCATCCGCGAGAGAGCAGGTTTTGCCGTCAGCAATCTGAGCAGCATGCAGGAGGTGACTACGCCTGACGACAATACGGTGGTCATCAAGCTTTCCAAGCCGGATGCGACCTTCCTTGGCTACCTGGCCTGGTATGCGACATTTATCGTGCCCGAGCATATTTATGGCGGAGACAATTGGGATGCGGGAACAGCGGTTGAGCCTGTCGGCACCGGACCGTTCAAGTTTGCGGAATATCTGACAGGCGTAAATCTTACGCTGGAGCGAAATGAAGACTATTTCGGCCAGGTTCCGAGCGTTGACCGGCTTGTATTCTCCATCATGACCGATCCGAATACAATGGTGCAGGCCTTTTACAACGGCGAGCTGGATATTCTGGGTACCGATCCGCCAAGCTCCGAGGTGCAGAGCATGCTGAACAATCCGGATATCACCGTAAATCCCAAAGTGTTTCCTTCCCGCTATTATTTGACTTTTAATATGGAAAAAGCCCCGTTTGACAAACCGCAGGTCCGGCAGGCAATCGCTTATGCGCTGAATAATGAGGAGATTGTTGCGCGGGCCATGAAGGGCCAAGGACAAGCGTCGGCTTCGTTTATTTCACCGGTGTATGAGTGGGCGCTGAGCGATCAATACAAGGTGCCTGGCTATGATCCCGAACGTGCCAGGCAGCTGCTGGAAGAAGCTGGGCTCCCCCCCGATGGCAATGGCAATTACTTGTCCCTTACCTTCAAGCTGTTCGAGGGAGGAGCCTTCTCGGATATAGCCACTGTTGTCAAGGACCAACTGAGCCAGGTCGGCATTGACGTCAAGCTGAGCGTGATGGATTACGCCACATGGGAAGAAGAGGTTGTGAACAGCCGCAATTTTGAATTGACGATGCTGGGCGGCTATCAGGGACCGGATGTCGGAGCCGTCGGATCACGTGTCGGCAGCGAGGGAGCGAGCAACTTTATGGGCTACAGCAATCCTGAGCTCGATCAAGCGCTGAAGGAAGGCGTCGCCAAGGCGATGGAAGAGGAACGCAAACCGTATTATGAAGAGATACAGCGCATCATGTCCGAAGACATGCCGCTCTATCCGATCTCGGAATGGGTAGGCATTGTACCGGCCCACTCTTATGTAAAAGGAGCTCCTACCTCCGACGAGGCCATCGGTTACACCGGCTTCAGCGAGTACAATTACGTGCGTATTGAGAAATGAAAATGAAGGGGAGGAATGAAACCATGGATTTTCAGCGTATTATAGAGAGCGTTCCTGATTACGGGACGTTTATGACGGTGGATGAAATGGATGAAAGCACCCGCCGGCTGGCAGAGGAGTTTCCGGATATCGTGACGGTTTTTGAGGCAGGCGTGTCCCGGCAGGGACATTCCCTGCTCTGCATTAAAATCGGGGACGGTCTGCTGAACGCGCTTTGCTTCGCCTGTCCACATCCGAATGAGCCGATCGGCGCCATGACGATGGAATATTTCTCAAGAGCGCTTGCAGAAGAAAAGGAGCTTCGGGAGGAGCTGGGATACACCTGGTATATTATCAAATGCATAGATCCCGACGGTACAAGATTGAATGAAAACTGGTTCAAGGGGCCTTTTGATCTGTATCATTATATGCGCAACTATTTCCGCCCGGTGGGCACGGAGCAGGTGGAATGGACGTTTCCGGTTGATTACAAAACGCTGCATTTCAACAGCCCGCTGCCCGAGACGGAAGCCCTGATGAAGTTGATCCAGGACATAAAGCCAAAGTTCATGTATTCCCTGCACAATGCCGGTTTTGGCGGCGCGTACTGGTATATTTCCGAGGATATGCCCGAGGTGTATGAAGGACTGTATGAATCCGCGCGCAGGCAAAGGGTGGCGATCAGCCTTGGGGAACCTGAGGCGCCCTCGGTGATCGAGTTTGCGCCGGCCATCTACCGTCACTTGAGCGCGGCTCAGGAGTATGATTATCTGGAGCAGTACGGGGGCGATCCGTCTGTGTTTGATTGCGGTACGAGCAGCGGGGATTATGCCCTGATGGAGACAGGTGATTGCGTCACCTTCCTGACAGAGCTTCCGTATTTCTTTGATCCGAGGATTGAAGATTTAAGCGACAGTGGAATGACAAGGCTGGAGGCCGTACGGAAAAATGTCGAGCAGAGCAGGGCACAGCATGCCGATCTGGAAAGCATTCTTGGCGGAATTCGGTCCGACATTCAACCTGACAATCCATTTGTCAAGCTGGTGAATCAGATTCTCCGTTATGGTGAATCGGGCGGGGATGCCAAGCTGAAGTGGGCGGAAAGCGATCCTTCGTTCAAGGAGCCGGCGAGGGTATCACATGTATTCGACAACTTGCAGATCGCTACTTTTTACCATGGGCTGTCGCTTGGACTCAGCATCCGTGCCTGTGAGTTTGAACTTGACCGTCTGTCCGGCGGTGGAGCACAGAATCAGACTGTTCAGCGTCTGAAGGCGGCCAAAGATCATGGATTGGAGCTGTTGAAGAGTTTATGTGATAGACTGGAGAAGGAAATGAACTATTCGGTTATTCCTATTCAAAAGCTGGTGCGCATTCAGCTTGAAGGCGGATTGATAGTCTCAAAACGTATAGCTGATAAGCAGAAGGATGCGCATGTCAGCCTCTAATCGGGAGGAGGAACATATGAACTCACCATCATGGATGCAGCACATTATGACGTCCCCGGATGAGCTCAGGGAGCTTGTCGGGACTCCGAGCGAGCGTGTGCAGCATAAGGTTGTATCTGTCATAGAGGAGCATACTCGGGGATATTTGCAGCAATCTCCGCTATTTTTCCTCGCGACCAGCAGCGCTGACGGGCACTGCGATGTGTCTCCGCGTGGAGACGGACCCGGCTTCGTCAAGGCGCTGGATGAGCACAGGCTGGTTTTCCCCGAGCGTCCGGGAAACAAACGGGTGGACTCGCTGCTTAACATTATGGAGAATCCGCAGGTGGGCATGATCTTTCTGATCCCCGGTCTCGATGAAGTGCTTCGCATTAACGGCAAAGCATGGATTACGAGAAGTCCGGAGCTGATGGAACAGATGCAGTGGGATGGCAAAACAACAGGAATGTGTGTCGTGGTCGAGGTGGAGGAATGCTTCGTGCATTGTCCGCGTGCATTAAAGCAATCGAAGATATGGAGTTCGGACGCATGGCCTGAGAAGGAGAAGCTCCCGTCCATAACAGACATGTTCCTCGCGCATCTGGAGCTGAACAAAAGCGCGCAGAAGGCGGACTGACGGTTTACGGATATTGTTGAATATTGTAATTTAAAAGGCAGCCGGACGGAATGGGGAACATTCCGCTCGGCTGCCTTCAATTTACTTCTGCCGCTTATAGAAGCTGATCGTACCGGTACCTTCATCGGCGCTGACAAACATTTCGCTCGCGCTCGCATAGTGGATTCCCTCCGGTGATTCACCGGCCGTTGGAATCAGTCCCAGCAGAGCTGGCGATTCCGGATTCGACAGATCGAAAAACAGGATGGCGTCCGCACGCTCGGAGGCAACTGCCGCAATATCGCGTCCATTCACCTGCGCGATCGTCACATTTTCCACTTCACTGCCCTTCTTCTCACTGCGTCCATCCGGATACAAGCCGACCCGGGCTGCAGCCTTGTCAATCACATCGGCGCTGTCGTAAATTTTATCTCCTTCAAGGCTCCACACCGCGATGTTGCGTCCGCCGGCCTTCACGCCATCCTTGAATTCATCCTCGGCAAGATCGCCTTCATTCGCTGTCAGAAGGTAGCGGCCGTCCGAGGTGAAGGCGATGCCGTCCGGCTCATAGCGGGCTGTAATTTCATCCGTAAACGATACCCGGCCGTCATCCTTCGCATCCGCAGCATGGGTGGTCGTGCCGAGGGCGAATACCCGCACAAGCTTCCGAGTCTTCAGATCGACAATTGCAATGGCGTTATTTTCCTGCAGCGTTACCGCCGCGGTGGTGCTGTCTGAACTGATGGCCACATATTCCGGCTGCGGCTCGTGCGGATAGACGGCATCTTCAACGCCGCTCAAATCCACGGGCACCTGAACCAGCTCACCCGCCAGCACGTTGCCCTCCGGGAAGTGAAGCACGGCGATGCTGCCCGGACGCTTGTTGGCCGCATAATCAAATTCCTCCGTCTTCGGATCAATTTCTTCATCCTCAATCGCGATTACGGCATAGCTGCCGTCACGGGAGATGGCGATGGAATCCGGGCCAATGCCGATCTCGTACACCTTGGCAATCTCGTAGGTGTCCAAATCGATGACGGCCGCCATACCCGTCTTCGGATCATTGAAGTTGTCACCGGTGCGGATCACGGCAATGGCATGCCTGCCGTCAGGCATAACCGCAACACTGGTAACCTCTGCCTTGTCGGAGAGGCTGCTGAAGCTGATGGTTTTTATTTCATTAACCTGGTCCGTATAGGTGATATCCAGGACGCTGACACTGCCTTTGTCTGCCTCGGTTACAAGCAGGCGGCTGCCGTCCGGAGTGGAAGCGGCGATCTCGGCCTTGCCGCTCGGCATCTGGAACGAACCGGCAAGCTCATAGCCTGTCCGGTTTTGTGCGTCGATTACGCTGCCGCGCAGTTGCTTGGCAGTATTTTCAGAGAGGTATAACTTGCCGTCTTCTATATATGGCGCCTGATCGAGTGTAACCTCTTCACCATCCAGAACGGCCTTCGCCGATCCGGTCCGGAAAACAGCGGTTGTATCACCAAGACTGACATTAGCGCTTTTATCCTTGATGTTCCATTTCAAAGTCCCCTGCATGTCCGATACCATGGCGCGGATCGCTTCGCTTTCAGCCTCGGCGGCATGCGCAGCCGGCAGTGCGACGGCAGTGGTGATGGAGGCTGCTGCCATGGCGAGCAGCCATTTGTTTGTCTTTTTCAAGTTATAATCCCCTTTTTTATTCAATATAGTGGATGGGCTTTAGCAGAGAGTGTCCGCCCTTTGTTTGTAAAAATTATAGTTTCTTTATGTTAAAAGAAATGGGGCTGTTCGTAAATTTTGTCCAATGAATGTAAAAAATGCAGTGATGAGCGCTGCTGCTCACAAAATCAATTCTGCAAACGGTCCAGCCAGCAAGGCATTTATTGTTCCATCCTCAAATAAGAATAAATAAAGAGGTATTCTGCCCAATCGGAGAACCTTGCCGCTAATCTAAACCGGGAGCAGGAGGACCGTCATGCAAAATGACAATATAAAGCGATGGTTGGAGCTGGCGAAGCAGTTTCAGCAGGGGCAATTTTGGGACAGCGTGTTTGATTCCGATTACACCGAGCAGATGATGAAACAGTTCTCTGCACCGGACGGTACTGCTAAATCGGTTTCATCGTTCCCTCGTGCAGACGTCTTGCTTGGAATGCGCGAAATGCTGATTCGTGTGGATCTCCCCGGGGTCCGCAAGGAGGATGTGGAGCTATCTGTTTCGGATAATGCTGTCGTCGTGAAAGGGGTCGTTCATCCATTCGCGCAAAATATGAAAATCGTGCAGACGGAGCGGCATACCGGAGAATTTGAGCGGGCGATTTCATTGCCTGAAAGCATAGCTCCGCAAGGGAAAATAACAGCCAGGTTCGAAAACGGCCTGCTGGAAATTCGCATTCCGCGTGTGCAAAGACCGAGAGAGGAAATAAAAATCGACTAGCATCCGCAAAGGATATGCCATGAAAGGCGGGGAACGGAATGTTCATGAAGCTGTTGAAGCAGTTCCTCGGGCAAAATAACCGGATATCCAATTACAAGGCCGCAGATGCAGAGCAGCAGAGCTATCAGCGGCTGTTGTTGAAAATAGAAGCCATGGAAAAGGAACTCTCATTATGCAGACAAGCCCTGGACCAGCAGGCGATGAATCCGCCTGTCATTATTGAACATTTGAACATCGAGCGTTTGAATATTGATAAACTCCAGCATGAAAACAACTTTGGGGCACTGGGCATTAAAGAACTTAGCGGGCAGCTGAATATAGGCGCCAATTATCACACCGGGAGACCGCAAACGGTGAAGAACAGCGGAGCTGCGCCCGTCAAGCCGTCATCGGCTATGAAGTCCGAGGAAGGTCCGCGGTGCACCATCCGTGCGCAGAAATCCGAAGATCAAGGCAGCAATAGTTGACAGATTGTACATACATAACGGGCGGTTTTGGCACGATAGCTGCTTTAAAGGTCAGTATCGGGTGGGCATTTATCCGCATATGCTGGATAAAAAGCTAAATTGAAAGGAAGCTGGACCTTGTGACAAAAAGGCAGCCCCCCGTATTTGATTGGGATAGTTTCGGAGACTATCTCCAAAAGCAGATTCCGTTTGGCGGCAAATCCGATTGGCTCGGCGGCATCGTACCCGGCAAACAGGTTGAGAGCTATATTCGTAAAACGATGAATCAATTTTTAGGGGATTCGGGCCTTAACCTGAGCGCATTTCAGCCATTCGCCGAATCGGGTGAGATTGAATACAATCTGTTTGAGACACACCGCTGCATTTTCGTACGGTGCGACGTCCCTGAGGGTACTCCCTTGGAGGACATCAAATTTCTCGTAAACAGACGGACGCTGCGTATCCAGCTGGCGGGAAAGTCCCGGGAAATCACCCTTCCGCAGGATGTAAATCCGAACCGGTCTATCGCGAGGTTAAAGGACGGAATCCTTGAGGTGCGCATGCCGAAATTGCCGGGCACTCAGCCGCTGCGGGAAATTCCCATCCGCGATTGATACAGGATGGTTACAGAGCACAAAAAATCCCCACTGGTGAAACAGCAGGGATTTCGGACTTCCTGCAGCGCCTTATATAGCGCTGTTTTTGACTGTATTACTATCCGCTAAATCAGGATCGACAATCGTAGCGACAGGCACGTTGATGGGCGACAAGTCTCCGTTGATTTCTCCCACGGCCTGATTCCTTTTATACGAAAGCAGTTCATCGATTGACTGGAAGGACCCCGCGTTGGTTACGGAAGCATTATCCACTGCATTGATTTTAAAAGCGAGCAGATTGATTTGCATCGGTGTTATAAACAGCATGACATCACTCCTTTTGATCAGACTGGCGAACGGTTAAACGATGCTGTTTTTAATGGAATTCGAGTCCAGCAAATCGGTGTCCGAAACCCACGAAACCGGCAGGAACATGGGGGATATATCGCCATTCTGCTCACCGATCCCCTGATTCCGTTTGTAAGACACGAACAAGTCGATATGCTCACTTGGGCCTATGTTGACAACAGCCGCATGATCAATCGCATTGATTTTTAATCCGCCGATATTGAGTACCATGGGCGCAAAATTCAATATATCACCCCTTGACATAAGGAATCCTATTCGAGTCAAAAGCAGTGTTCGAATCGGCGCCATCCCGGTCATCCACAAAGCTGCGTGTCCCCAGAAAATCGGCACCGTCGCCCATATTTTGACCAAGACCCATGTTTTTCTTGTCCGAATTATGCCATTCCGCCAGCAGGTTCTGGCCTACATTGATAGCAGAAGCATTTTCGAAGGAATTCACCTTGATGATATTGATATTAATGACAATGTGAGGAAATGAGGGGGGCATCCGTGTTTCCTCCTTTTGATTTGTGTCATGCTGTCCGGAACCTGCTTTACAGGTTCTTTTTTTGTGAGAAAGAGTCCAGAAAGTCTTCATCCAACACCATTTGTACTGTAAAAAAGCGGGATGTGCCATCCGCAAGCTGCTGGCCGAAGCCCTGATTTTTTTTGGCACTGACATTTCTGCCGACCTTGACGTTGGTTCCGAACGAAATGCTCCCCAAATGATCCGTGTTATTGACTTCCAGGCCGCCAATATTCACACATACCGGAATAAACATGTCGAATGTTCCTTTCGTGAATTTTGATCATGCTGTCAGGCATGTTAGCACCCGGCAACAGGTTTTTTAATAAGACTATGGATGGAAAGCACGAAATATGCCCGCTGTATCCGTAATATGATTTTCTGGTGATGGGGGCGGGAACTTCAACTGGTGGTTGACGGCATGGACGTTTATTTTTATAATAAAAATAATTTGAATAGCGGAACCTATCGGAAGCACCGATCATCTCCTCCGGGAGAATGGTCGGTGCTTTTTTGTTTTCCGTTCCGGCAAAGGAGAGAAGTTATGTCCAGATTACGTGTGCGGCACAGGCAATTGGTGCTGGCTTGTGCTGTGGGGGCTGTTGTCACGCTGATCGTATGCCTGACCATCGGCGTGCTGCTGTTCCGAAGCTTTGAGACAGATTATTCGCAGGAAACAGCGCAGTTGGAGCAGGAGCTTGCAGATACGAAGCAAATTTTGCAGCAGGAGATGAGACAGGTACCTGTCGTTGTCAGTGATCACAAAGCCGGGGATGCGCTTGCGGAGACGGATATTGCCCTAGTAAATATTCCTGCGGCGTCCGTGCCTGAAAATGTGTTGAACAAGGAGGACATCGTCGGCAAATACACCAAGATTGACCTTCCCCAAAACACGGCGGTCACAAAATCCATGCTGTTTGAGAATGGTGTCACCCCGGATGATATGAGAAATCAGGAATTCAGGCTCATTCAGCTGCCTGCCAAGCTGGGCCCGGATCAATTTGTCGATGTCCGGATCAAATTCCCGACCGGTGAAGACTACATCGTCCTGTCCAAGAAGAAAGTAAAGGATCTGTCAGGAGGGCTGATTTCCTACGAGATGGATGAGCAGGAGATTCTGATGATGTCCAGCGCCATTGTAGATGCCTATATCAACGAGGCGACGATCTACGCGCTGAGCTACGTTGATCCTTACATGCAGGATAAGGCGATCGTAACCTATCCGCCTAAAGACGAGGTCAAGAAGCTGATCCAATCTGATCCGAACATTGTAAAAGTGGCGACAGAGCAGCTTGAATCCAGGAAAAGGACCGTCCTTGAAATGAATCTGGCGGCCATGTCCGAGACAGAGCGGGGCAGATACAGCACGGGCGCGGCAGGCGCAGGGAGCTACAGCGAAGCTGCCTCGGCCTCAAATGGGCTGACAGACAGCAGTAGTTCAGGCTACGCTTCGCAGCTGCCTCCCGTTAAAGATGCGCTGCCTGTAGAAGGTAATGGCTATGCTGAGAGCCAGCATACAACGTCTTCCAATTCCCCCACCCCTCCGGCAAACGGGAAAGCGCAAAACCCGAAGTTGTTAGAGGAGACAGCGGGTACCGCCGCGGCAAGCGACGATGTCATCTACGGACAGATGCCCGAGAGCAATGTTCAACCTTAAGGAGGTGCAGGTTTGCAAAACATTATGTTTTTAGGTGCTTGTGATAAGGGAGGGCTGCTGATCTGGCTAGGCAAAATTCTGGCATCAGCCGGCAAAAAGGTGCTGATTATCGACGCCACCGTGCTGCAGAAGTATCAGTTCGCAGTCCCGGAGCTGTCTGGGGACGGTTTGAAGGGAGGCAGCAGAGTCATTGAATTTAATGGTTTTGATGTGGCGTCAGGTTTCGAACACAGCTTCAAAAACGGAGCAGCCATTCATGAGTCGCTGGAGAGCTTTTTCCAAAGAAACAACGAGCAGTACACCAGCTATGATTTTGTGCTCATGGATGTCGATCATACGGATGTGCTGGAAGCTTCACTGCTGACGGCATGGGGGGGCGCCAGCAGCTATGCGCTGGTCACCAACAGCGAGCGGTATACGATTCAGCGTAATGCAGAGTTGCTGCAGAAGCTGTTTCAGGAGCAGCAGGGGGATGACCTGCAGATGGTTCGCATCAGGTACATGGCAGCAGAAAGCCCGGTTAGTGAAGCTTTTATGGAGACTGCCGCAGGCCATCTGAACACAGTATTTCCTGACGAACAGGATGTAGAGTTTTATTACGATGAAATGGACTACATAGCAGGTGTACGCATGCAGTATGAGACCAGGCTGAAGCTGAAAGGACTATCCAGAAGCACGAAAAAGACGCTGCTCACCATTCTCGCGGCTGTAACCGCTGTGGAAAGAAACTCATTGCGGCTGGCCTTGAAGGCGGCGGAAAGGGGAAGGTAAAACATGTCGATCATTACATTCTGGAGCCCGGATTACGGGCGTGGGAACACGGCGAACTGTGCCGCAGCCGGGGCCATGATTGGACTGGACTATGATATCCGGACACTGATCGCCCGGACCCAATTTGGGAATTCGAGTCTGGAAGACGCTTTTCTCAAATCCAAGGAACTGCAAATCAAAAATTTCGTGACCTCGGCAGCGACCGGGATGGATGCGCTCGAACGGCTGTTTAAAACGAAACGGCTGAGTGCGTCCGGCATCAGCAACCATACCTTATCGCTTGAACCTGGACGGCTGGATCTTTTGACAGGCACCAGCAAGCCGGATGAATCCGGTCATGAAGGGATTGAGCATGTTATGGCTGCCATATTTGATGAGGCAAGGCGATATTATCAGGCCATCATGTTGGATATTGAAAGCGGCGGGGCAAATAAGACAACAAATCAGCTTATTCAAAGCTCGGATCTTGTCGTAGTTAATCTGAGTCAGGATTTAAGCTCGCTGGAGCGTTATGCCAGTCAGGAGAAGTGGCCGTCCGCACTGCAGGGGAAGAACAAAATGATCTTGCTTGGGCAATATGATCCCCACTCCAAATATAACGCGACGAATATTAAGCGGAAATTCGGGATCAAGGACCCGGTCTTTGTCATTCCGTACTGCTCGGATTACCGGGACGCTTTCAATGATAAAGATGTGCTTGGCTGGTTCCGGCGTGCCCGCAATGCCGGGCGGCGGCATGAAAGCTATCCTTTCTTTCAGGAGGTCAGGAAGGCTGTGAAGGAGATGCTGTCCCAAATCGGAGTCAATACAGAGATCAAGCGAATCGAGAGGGGAGTATCCTGATGCTTGTCATATGGAATGGCATCGGTATTGGAATCCTGCTGACCGTTCTCCTGTCATACCTGATCTACAAGCTGAGGCATCCGCAGGCTGTACGGAAAGAAAAGAAAAAACCGGAGGATATGGAGCGGTACAGCATCAAGCAGATGACCCAGTATATTAAAGACAAATTCAATGAAATGACAGGTGCGAATCTGTATGACCTGGCTCTGGACCTCGAGGATTTCAACCGGCAAAAGCATATGCGTACCGAGCTGAAGGCTGCGCTTAAGGGCTGTAACAGCGGTGATTTGTACGACAAAATGTACGTCAAGGATCTGATTTATGATCTGCTGATCAGGGATTACGGCATGAATGAGCGCAATGCAGACTATGTCCTGCCCTTTGAAGAGCCGGACAAGCTGGCAGCCAGGGATAAATTCGATATTTTAATACAGCTTTATAAGAAAAAGCATCATTACAAGGCGCTTCCCCGGATGATTGAAGAATACCGGCTGGATGAGCTTAAATCCGTGATTGAGGAAGGGCAGACGGAGTCCTACATCATCACAGAGGATGAGATAAGCAGAATTTACCGCGAGAAGTGCGCAGGCTTGCTGTCTTTTGAGGATAAAATGCAGGTCATCGTACAGCGGATTTACCAGAGCTTCAAGGGGTTTGGCGTCATAGACGAGATTCGGTATATGGAAATCGACGGCGTATCGGGCGGAGTATCCGGCATTCCTGCCTCCATGCAGGATATTGAGGATGAAGAGCAGATGCTGCAGGCGATGAAAGTCAGCTCGGGGCATGATAACACCCATTCGGTATGGATTATGTACCGGGGGAAAACGATGCATTTATCCTTTCTTTCCTTTGGCAGCGAGCTGGAGCTGAAGCGGATCTGTCAAACGATCTACAAATGGAATAATCCGGGCCAGCTTACGGAGCAGAACGGTTTTATCGTCAACGATATGAAGGACAATTCGCGGATCGTTGTGATGCGCCCCCCGTTTGCAGAGTCATGGGTGTTTTTCAACCGGAAATTCAATCTCACGTACACCGATTTGGAGCATTTCCTGAACCCCAGGGACCGGGGATACGCATTTGTAAACACTGAACTGCCTATTCGTCTAATCCCATTCCTTATGAAGGGAGCCAGAGTGACTACGGTCACAGGAGATCAGGGAACGGGAAAATCGACCTTGATGATGGCTATGACACGTTACATAGCCGGATATCTAACCCTTCGTGTGCAGGAAATGGCCTTTGAGCTGCACCTGCGGAACCTGTTTCCGCAGCGGAACATTGTGTCCGTTCGGGAAACGGCGGATATTACAGGCCAAAAAGGGATGGATATTCAGAAAAAGACGGATGGAGCGGTCAACATTATCGGCGAGGCTGCGACCGCGGAGCAGGTTGCCTGGTTTCTGCAGGCCGGTACCGTTGCCAGCTTGTTCACCATTTTATCGCATCATGCCAAGACGTTCCGCGATCTCGTATTTTCCCTGCGCAATTCAACGCTGCAGACCGGGCTGTTCCGCAATGAGTCCATTGCCGAGCAGCAGGTGGTCAACGTACTGGATTTTGACATCCATCTATTCAAGGATGCGGAAGGGCGCAGATATATTGAACGGATTACGGAATGTGTACCCTTGCTGGAGCAGGATACGTATCCCGAAGATCCGGGGCAGGCAGCCATCGAGTTTTACAGACGCATGACGGACCGCAAAACGTTCGAAGGCAGAGATATCGTCGTATTTCAAGACGGCGGGTATATCGCCAAGCATCCGATTTCGGAGCGGCAGCAGGCGGAAATGATGCGCCACATGAATGCCAGGGACCGGGTGGAATTTACGGAGCTGCTTGCAGCCTACTGGAAGGTGCCCGCATGAACAGCTGGCTGCTTACAGGCTTCTTTTTCGGAATGTTTCTGCTGTTTATGATCGCCTTTGCCTGGATCGCCTTCGTGAAAAACGCGGAAGGGAGAAGGAAAAGCGATGCTTTTGAAAGACTGTTCGGGAAAAGAGCGAGCCGTCATCGCCTAAACCTGATTTATCAGAAATCCTATGTTCAGTTTCAGCGATTGCCGTTGCTGCGAAAGTACATCTGGAAGATCCGCAAACGGCTGGAGGTGCTGGACTCCTTCGATGAGTACGCGATTCGCCGGCAGACGATGCATATTGCTTTTATTACATTGACTTCGACTACAATTCTGGTGCTGTTGTTTTGCCTGATCACACGTGATCTGTTCACCATTTTCTTTATTCTGTTCGGCGCTGTCGTGCTGAACGGAGTGATGATCACTACCTTTGTGAACCGTGTGGAGGACCGGCTGCTGAAGCAGTCGATCACGCTGTATGAGGATACAAGGCATCAATTTCAGCGGACCCGGAATGTGGAGGAGGCAATTTATGAAGCAAGTCTGACTGCTCCTCATGAGGCGGCCCGGCATGGTGAGCGGATTTATGAAATTTTGACCGCAGATGATCAGCACAAGGCCTTGGACATTTACTACGAGGTTGCGCCCAACAAGTATTATAAAATGTTCACCGGCTTTTCCTTTCTCGTATCTGAATTTGGGGACCGGATTGTCAGAAATTCGTCCATGTATCTCAGTGCGATTGCAAAGCTGATCCAGGACGTGAACTATGAAATTTTAAGAAGAGAGCGGCTGAACTATTTGCTTAAGGGATTATCAACGATTGCTGTGCTTTCGGTGCTGTTTGTAAAACCGATTGAGCTGTGGGCGAAAACCTACTTTCCTGTCATGAGCGATTTTTATTCCAGTAAGCTCGGTTTTTTCATCAAGGTCTTTTTCTTCCTTGTCGTGTTACTGTGCTACGCGCTGATCAAGAAGCTGCTGGCGAATGACGAGGCCAGGTATGTAGCCAAGAGCGAGCGTCTGCTTTGGGAGAAGCTTCTGTATACCAAAATTCCCCCGCTGCGCTGGGTAGTGGACCGCTTCGTGCCTGCGCCGAACAAAAAGGATCATTTTCAGCTTACGGTACTGATCAAGGAAGCCAACTCTTATCTCACATTGGAGTGGCTGTATGTTCAGCGTCTGCTGCTCAGCGGCATCATTTTGACAGGAACGGTCGCCATGTTTTTCTACATGCATTCCCTGTCCGTTCATAATGTGCTGCACGATCCTCTGCGGGGGACGGGAGTTTTCGGAAGGCTTGGCCCGGATGAGCTGGCGGTTGCGCAAAAGAATACCGATTTTGACCGCTCCGTGCTTGTCATGCTGGAGGAAACGGCAGAGGTATCGCCATCATCGCTGATCCCCCTGGTAAGCACGTTAACACAAACTAGCAGCAATGATGCCATGACTATATTTACGGCAAACCGAATCTATCAAAAATATGTGGACATTCAGAATGAGTACTTCAAGTGGTGGGAGCTGTTGTTATGCCTGCTGCTCGCCTGCACAGCTTATCATACGCCTCTTTGGCTGCTGTATTTCCAGAAAAAGATTCGTTATATGGAGATGCAGGACGAGGTGGATCAGTTCCATACGATTATATCCATCTTGGCCCAGTTTGAAAGAATGGATGTCGAAACGGTGCTTGAGTGGATGGAGAGATACAGCGTTATTTTTAAGGACCCGATTAAAAACTGTCTGAACAATTACAGCAGTGGTCAGGAGGAAGCTCTGGAAATACTGGGTGAGGATGTGGCTTTTGAGCCTTTTGTCAGGGTCGTTGAAAAGCTGAGGTTATCGGTGGAGAAGATTCCGCTGCTGCAGGCTTTTGACGATCTGGAATTGACGAAGGAGTATTACGCCGAAAAACGAAAGGAGCACTTCAGCCGGCTGATTGAGCGGAAAGCGTTCTGGGGCAGAATCTTTGGATTGGCACCATCCATGTACTTAATCTTTCTTTATTTGGTAGTCCCGATGATTTACTTGAGCATGACACAGGCAGGGGCGTCCTTTGAGCAAATACGGAATGTGCAGTGAGTTGATATTTTATTTATTACATTTAGAAAAGGGGAGTATGAAATATGGGTACTGCGGCAAAAGCATTAATCGGAGCAGCGGGTCTGTTCCTCGCTATCGCCTTGATTACGTTGAGTGTAACACTGTTCGGCACAGCCCAGGAGGGGGCCAAGCAAGCGCAGACAGAGTTTTCCGGCATTCAGACCGAGCTGTCAGGACAGGCGTATGCCGGCTATGATAATACGATTTTGACTGGCAGCCAGGTGGTGAACACCATCCGCAAATTCAGCAATAAGGAAAGTTTTACAATTAAGGTGTCAACGAATAAGAATCGAGGCGGAACCATCTACACCAAAGGTAGTATTGGCGGGTCTACGGATATTACCTCCAACGAATACGTTAATCCGTCAGGACAATTCAAAGGTGTGATTATTCGTGACGAGAACAATGTGGTTACAGGCATTGAATTTACGCAAAGCTGATGGACAGGATTCGCCGAAATGAATAGTATTACCGCCAAAATGCTGTTTACTGCGGTCGGTTTTCTGCTGTTCATTAGCGCAGCCGCGGTCGGAGCCGGATTATTTATTCAAAATCACGATGCGTTGAACGAAGTGGATGCTGCGCTGGGCAGCCGGGACCGGGATGTCGTCTTGATTCCAGTGATGGAAGGGGAAGAGAAGGTCAGCGGGGCCGCAGTCATGCAATCCGTATTGCAAATTGCGGAGCTCGGGACGGATATCCAGGTGGACGGTTATCTTTTTTCCAAAGACGTTGGTATAGAAGATACGGATGTATCCATAGTTGATCTACGGGCTGTCTACAGCACAGCGTATCAAAGGAATGGGGATGGTGCGCTCGAACGTTTAATATTCAGAAAACAATAAGAAATGGAGATCGTGAATGGCCAGGTACGTGCTTTATCCATTTGCCATTATGGTTGCTTGTCTGCTGCTCTATTTCTATCCTATGCAAACGGCGTATCAACAGCAGGATCAGATTGCTTACAATATTGCTTATCAGGCGACCACCAACTTTGTGGATGCTGTGCGCAGCAAAGGATACATTACACCGACCATGTATAAAGATTTTACAAGGGAGCTTGGCGTTTCAAATCTATATGATATCCAACTGGAGCATAGGGCAAAGCAGTATAACCCGGTTTATCTGGACCCGCTCGATTCCGCCACCTTTACTGGAAAAACAGATGTGTATTATGAGGCCCGGTACACGAAAAGTATTTTGGCCGTTTTATTTCCTGTGGGAGGCGGCTCGGATTTTGCGGATAGCCGGAGGTATTACATGCGGGAGGGTGATTTTTTCTCCGTTACGGTGAGGAATACGAATACCACCAAGGCTGCCCTGATGCACGATTTCCTGACCAATGATCATTCCGAAGATCCGACGAGGATCTATATCCCTTATGGAGGGATGATACTGAATGAAGATTATTAGCTGGTCGCTTGTGCTGGTGGTGATCGTATTTCCGCTTTTCTTTAAAAATAATATGCGGGCGCTTGAGCAGGAGAGGACTCAGGAAAAGATTGTGCTCTATGATGGGGCTGTGCGAACAGCGGTACAGGATGCGGCTTTTGCCCTGCAGTTGAACGAAAACCAGGACATGGAGAGCGATTATGCTTCCGTGAAACGGGTTCGTGCCAACAAAGAGCTGGCAGTAGAGACTTTTTACGAGACGCTTTTTAATAATATAGGGATTCGTGATGATGAAACAGCCCAAGGGGTGCTTAAAACGTATATTCCCCTTATTGCGGTGGTTGATTACGACGGGCTGTGGGTGTATACCAACGAAACCTTTCGGAATGGAAGAGGAGAAAAGGTAAACAAGCAGGTATGGAAATCCAAAAAGCCGTTTGCTTATGCAGATGAGCAGGGAAACAGCCTCTCTTTTACGCTGGACGATTATGTGTATGCTTATGACGCCGAGGCGAAAACGTGGTTTGAGGGGACGAGAGCAGATGTCGCAGTTCTTATGGGGCAACGTATAGCTTTGCTTGACGATCCGGAGCTTTTCGAACAGGTACGGCGGACGACGATTATATCGGTGCTGCAGGACAATTTGGCATATTATATTAATTCCTATAACGAGTATGTACGAAAACTGGGCATAACCTATACATTTACGCTGCCGCGTGTGGAGCAAGAGGAATGGAACAATACGATCAACGATATCGGGGTTATTTCCTTTATTCAAGGCATACCGGTTGGGCTGAATCGATATAACAGCTATGCGCTCGGCGGCAGCAGGCTGATTAAAAATACGGAGATATTCGGATATGTGGAAGATGGCATCAAGGTCTACTATCGTGCAACTGATAAGCATGCGGGTGAAATCATAGAAAAATTCACAAGTGAGAAGGAGGCGGCTTTGGCCGGTTATTTTCCGGGAAGTGCAGCAAAAAAATAATTTTACAAATTCTAGTGAAACTTTTTGGAGAAATTGGAAGGGGAGGTTACACTGAAAGAGTATATGCCAAGAGATGAATTGGGGGTTAAAACATGGTGATGAAAAAAGTAATGGTATCGGTTGCTGCAGGTATGCTCGCTGTGGCTGCGGTATGGGGATCAGCAGGAGTGGAGGAAGCTTCCGCGGCTGCGGCTTTCAAGGATATCCCGGCAGGGCATTGGGCCAAAGCCTCTATCGATGCTGCGGTTAACAACGGATATTTAAAGGGATATTCGGACGGAACATTTCGCCCTAATGCCCAAGTTACACGCGCGGAATTTGCTGCTATTTTGTCCCGTGTCTCCAGCAATGAGGTGACACAAGGAAAAGGCAGCTTTGCGGACTTGGCAGGGAATTGGAGTGAGGAAGAAGTTAACAAAGCGATCGGCATGGGATTTATTTCTCCAAGCGATTATCCCAACGGCTTTAAGCCATCCACGTCGCTGACCCGCCGCGAAATGGCGAAATGGATGGCCTCCGGTCTGTCCGCGGCGCAAGAAGATTTCCAGACTGCTTTGTCCGATACGCAAGATACACTGGTTCCGGTAGCTGAATATTACAAAGGCGGGCTGAACAAGGCCGATTACCCTTATGTGTCGGTGGCATTGGGAACGGGACTGATGACCGGTTATGAAGATGGAACATTTGGCCCGGCCAAGACGACCACCCGCGCCGAGGTCGCCGCCATTTTGGAGCGGTATGAGGGAGTGCAGAAGAAGAAAGCCGCAGATTTTCGAGATTTGAATGAGATGAGAGAAGTGGGTTTGACGGGGACGAATTTGACAGCACTGACACCATATAAGTTTGCAAATAATAACAATGGAACCCCAGCCGATTTCACCCAAATAAAGGACAGGGAGTTTAAATTACGTAATAATTTGGGGACACAGACCGTCCATCGAATGATCGTTGTTGAATCTGGTAGCGATAAGAAACCAAAGAATCTATATGGGAAAATGTTCATTGATAAAGAATTTGATTGGCCGGTTAATGGAGACCGCTACTATGTCTTTACAGAGGCAAGTGTTACTCCTAATGGGGATAATCTTACGAATCTAGCATTTGCAAATGCAACCGGCAACCGTTTCCTAAGTGGCGCTAACTTTGAGACGGGAACAGCAAAAACATACGGAATTACAAATTTACCTCACGACGACTATATTTCTTCTGGATTCTTTGAACAAGGTGTGAAAAGAAAGTTTTGGATGTATGCATCTCTTCCAAAAACCAGTGCAACTGGAAGTGTAACTGAAGCGATAGCGGTAAACGGAAAATATACTGTCATGCAATTAGATTAAACTATGAGAGGATGAATAGTTATTGAATCTCAAATTTAATAAAACTATCCCTCTTCTCCTATTGTTATTTAGCCCCTCTCTGTTTATCGGAGGGGGGGACTTACAGGCTTCTAATCAGGTCACTGCTGTAAGTAGTAGTATCGAAGACCAGATGGAATTGAAAGAACCTTACGTCACGCCTGAAGGACCTGTTAAGGAGCAAAAGTATGTGATTCCTGTAAAAGGAGTTAAGGATGCTAGACCAGGGGTTTATTGGGTGCAGAGAGACGACGGAGATTGGACCGCCACTTCATACCGAGCAACTGGCGGTAAAGTTATAGTGCCAAATATCGGAACCGACAGAAAACCTTGGCCCAAAGCTGCAGAAGTTTCGGATAAGGTTGATATGAATAAGCCTGCTTACCAACCAGATGTTTATACTAAAAAGGATGGAACACCACAAAATCCTAAATTAGTAACTAATAAACATATTGTGAAAGCAGAAACGATGGAAGATTATCAAGGAGTTACTTCAGAAGTAAAAGAACTTCAAGTTACAGATTTATACTTTATATCAATTTCTTCCATGACAGGAGAGACTATTCCTGGAGAAAGCGGGGAAGGGGATTATAGGTCTGAACATAATAAACAACAACAGGATGAAAATGATAACTATTTGTTTCGTCCCGGTGTTGAGAGATATCCTAAAAAAACAGCCCTATATCTTACCCCGCTTAATATTGAATGGCGTGGTACGATTGTTGAATACAAGAAGATCCAGGCAACGGGCGTCCAACAAATGGAGCCCGGACAGGAAGCCCAATTCAAGGGAGAAGTGGCTACCCACGCTTCGGGGGAAACGGCATACGGAGACTGGGTAGACGTCTCCCAACGTCCAGAACAAACAAAATGGTCTTCGGATAACAATGCAGTAGCAACTGTTAATCCAGAGACTGGTTTTGTTAAAGCGTTGAGTCCTGGGGTGGCCAAGATCACTGTACAATGGAAGAACGGAACGTATTGGCTTACGGATTCCGTCGACGTTGCAGTCGGTGATGTAGAACTGCCTCCGACGGTGGGGTGTACAAAGCCGATCGTGGCAGATACGAAGACAGGAGAAGCCATGAATCCGGAAGCAGTCGGCGTGATTAAAGCCGATGCGCGCGGCCAAGAGCGGTTTGATGTCTTGAAAGGGATACCGACTTCCGAAAGCCTGTACGGGACCGTAAAGGCAAAAGAATATTTGTTTCAGAATAAATTCAATAAAATGACCGGTACGTGTACCTTTAATGTCCCGGTGACAAAAGAATACTATGTCATGTGGAGAGAGGTTCAAAACGGGGTCATAAGACACATGAGTGACAACGAATATATTACAAGAGTAGTTCCTGTCACGAGGGAATATTCATACTGGACGGTAGATACTTTCCAAGCCTATGAACTCAGTAAGGCGATTTTGAACAATTATGCTTTTAAAGGCAACAGCATTACTATTCTTCCTGCAGGCTATGAGCCGCCTGAGTTTGTGCTTGAAACGTTTACTGAGCATGTCAAACAGCCGGAAATTAAACGGATCGAGCTTGATATGGGCGAATATGATTGTGATTGTACTCAGAATAAAAAGCCAGATGTTCCGGAAGACGTGCTGAAAGATGAAATGGATAAGCCAGCTCAAGCCCGAACCCCACAATTGGACGTTCGGAATGACAAGCTTTCGTTTGAGGGCGATCCGATCATGGAGGATGCTTGGAAGAAAAGACAAACCAGCGATCCTGATAAAATTCCCGAGCCTAGAGTGATTGGTGACAATGTTCTTTACAGCCCGAATCATGTGATTCCGACCAGCAAAACCAACAAGCAGTCGGCGGCCAGCACCGGCACCATTTTCTATTCGGTCATTCATGGAAGCATGGGCGCGGAGGATACGGAATCCGTAACCGAACCTATCAACGAAGTCAATCCCGTAACGGTCCATACGCCGGTGGTGATGTATCCTGGTGTAAGTAATGACAAGGAGCATAATCAGAAGGTGTATCCTACATCCGGTAGGGCTGCTCTAATTCTGGACAGATCGTTTACCGTCACGATCCCGACCAGTGGCCCGCATCGCGAGATCAAGGGGTATGGCAACCGGGATTATGCCAAGTACACTGCATACAAACAGGTTCTTTTCGAATTTGATGTGTTTAACGAGGATAAGGGAAAGTACATTCCGGCTAACACCTGGATTGATATCCCGGTTACGCAACTAGAGACTACATTCCAGATGCCCGTATGGGTCGATGAAGGCAAGTACACCGTTCATTTCCGATCCATCGCTGAGAACGCACCAGAGAATTTTACGTGGCAGTCCATGGCCAATCTTGATTTGACCAACCATGTGGCCATCAATACGGTACCGGTGGAAGTAATCGGACGCTTGTATGACTTCAAGGTGACGGACATCGCGGATTACGATTGGGAGACGGTGTTCCGGACGAAAAAAGGCAGCTCGGAGCCGACCGGCGCGGCTTATTGGGTCGGACCAAACTCGATTGACGGCGCAGCCCGCGGGAATAAGCCGCCTTTCATTCTTCCGATCCTGCCGGGTAGCCATCCGAATGAAGGTTATAAAAACGTGGCCATAAAGACCGGCTATCATTTCAAGTTTGATTTTAAAACGAAGGGCAATAATTTTGGCCCTAAAGATCACGTAAAGGTTGTGCCGACATTCTATTTTGTGAATAAAGACGGAACGAAGCGGCAGAAGGTTGATCTGTATTATCACAATCAGACCACGGGCCAAAAATTCGTGAAGATTGGTTCGAGCCAGGACACCGTAACCCGCAGCATTGTTCTGAACAGCCCGATGCGGAACGTTTCTTCAACGGAGTTGAGCAATACAGCGAAGTACGTGGCGACGTATGGTTTTACCGATTTCATGAAACAAGCAAGCAAGAAGGGCACTATTGGTTCGTACAGCCTGCTTGATTTGAACCCACGGATACGTACTTTAATTGGACCGACATCCGATATCCCTAAAACTGTAGATCCGGGCAGAGCGGTGGCATCCATCCAAAAATGGTATGGGGAATACAGTTTGCCGGCAGCTCCTTATGCCGTTCCGGCCGGGTTCAATATTGCGGAGTATGGAAGAACCAATAAGCTGTCGGATAACTCACCGATTTTCCTGAAGGACGGGTACATTGTAGTGAACTTCAACATTGAAACCTATCAGGATGGATCGGACACGCCGCATCTGCGGTATTACAGACTGCCTGGGGACAGCACACCGCTGGATAACCAATGGCAGCTGGAAGGGTACAGCAATGTAGTCCAGGATAAGTATGACCATGAATTTGCAGCTCCAGACGGTGATGTTGCTTATTATCATGGGAACTTGTCCAGCTATGACGACTTCAGGTCCTCTGTAACCCACTAAATGTAAAAGGGGGAAACCAATTGCGAAGATGCATAAGCATTCTTCTCCTGATCATATTGGCATCTGGGATTTTTAATCCATATTTCGGCTCAGCCGTTTACGGATCGTCCGATATGCCAGAGACAGGCAATCAATTGAAGAATGCGGAATTACCTATACGAAATTCTTCAGATTCTCTTTCGGAGCCAGATAAAAAAACTACAGATCCGGAGGGAAAAGAAACTTTTCAAAATAAAGAAAATTCGTATAACAACGAAATATATACATTAGAAAAAGATACTGTAGTACCCGATATGCCGAACATTTTGATGAACAATGTGAGTTGGGACAGTAATGAAAAGCAGCTTGCAATTCAGGATGGAGCGGATGCCGGTGGCAGCGGTATACTGAAAAGCCAGTATAAGCTTGGAGACGGGGAATGGCGGGATTACCGTTTACCTGTTCGCGTTCTGGATCAAGATATGGTCGTCTATGCCCGTACGCTGGATCGTGCTGGGAACAGCAGTGCAGTAGCCGAAGCCACGACAAACATTGCCAAAACACGGCCTGCCACTCCAAGTATTGAGTTGAGCAGTTTAGAGTATTCGGATCAGCCTGTACTCGTCACCATTAAAGGGAGTCATTCAGGATCAGAGAAAACTCAATACCGATTGGGTGAGTTTGGTTCATGGATTGACTACAGAGAGCCTTTTACCATCACCAGGGAAGGCAGAACCACAGTTTATGCTCGTTCCGTAGGTGTCTCAATGATCGTGAGTAATATTGCTACGGCGGATGCTAAGATTCAAATGGCTACTTCTTCCGAACCAGTTATGCATACTGCTGCGGAATGGGAAGCACTAGCGAATGTCAATCAAACGGAATCGGGTATTCCATTCATACAGCGCTTGAGAGGGTTCGTTTTATCTGCAGTTCTTAAACTTGCGAACCACGATGGACATTTGTTCCCAAAAGATGTAATAGCTGTTTTGCCATCCAAAGAGCGCCGTGTAAGTAGAAAGGTCCTGTTTGCAAAGTCGCCAGAGCAACTGAG
The DNA here is from genome assembly GCF_046098255.1 of Paenibacillus jiangxiensis. NCBI lineage: Bacteria > Bacillati > Bacillota > Bacilli > Caryophanales > Paenibacillaceae > Paenibacillus > Paenibacillus jiangxiensis. The sequence goes on along the minus strand of NZ_JBJURI010000013.1, from coordinate 15,685 downwards.
AAAACAAGGGGGCAGGGCGAGTAATCGCGGGTTTGAAAATACAACATATCGGTTCTCATTGGGGAAAAGAGGAGCTGCGTTAATTTTGTGTATCGCGTTGCAGTTCTCGGTGTTTTCTAATTACGCTCCCAAAGTAGAGGCAGCTGCACATCTGTATAACTACTCCAAATATGAGGCTGTTGCCACACCATACGGACCATGGGCTGATCACTTCGATGGAGTCGTAGGTGGAAGCAGATACAACAATTGGACATACCCCGGCACTGGAGTTGGAGGATGGACTACTGATTTTCATGTACGGGTTGTTATGTACGACTCCGCTCGGTTTGATAGTGCAACTGGAGAGTATATGCTCTACGGCAGTAGAACTACGATGACCATCGAAACAGCTAACACCAACGCCTATGATAAAGACATTCGTGACTACCCGTATGTCTACTCTATAAGCTATGAATCCAAATACAACCCAGGTGTCTGGGTCCCTGTCGCTATGCCCAAAAATACACTGAGAATAGCGTGGTCGGGGATTTACGACCAAAGCGAATCCGAGGCAACTTTTGGATATTACGATCATGTTGCAACTCCATCTGGATACAATTACACACCGGGTGAACTCGTTGGTGGGGAGCAAGCACCAGATGGTACTTATCCAAACAACGGTAGGGCAGCAGACGGATATTTCTACGTTAAGGGTAGTGTTGTAAATGCTGCGCCTTCTGTAGCTATATCTACGGCCGGCACACGGTATGTTTCCTTAGTCAGCGGTTATAACGCGATCACCATATCTGGAACAGCTACGGATATGGATGGCGATACGCTTACCATCACTGGGAATCTTGGTGGGGTGACGAAATCCACAACGGTTTCTCCTGGAGCCTGGTCTTTAACTTGGTCAGGAGCTGAGCTCACAGAAGGGCCAAAGTCCATGAGCGTCAGCGTGAATGATGGATATGGAGGAACTGCTTCAGCAGGGTACTCAGGCAGTATCATCGTGGATAAGACCGCGCCGGGCGCACCAACATTATTGATTAACAACCCGGCTTATTCCAACGTAGATAAGGTCGTGACCATACAGCATGGGGCAGACAGCGGTGGAAGTGGTGTGTTAAAGAGCCAGTACCGTATCGGGGCAAACGGTGCCTGGACGGATTATGTTTCGGCCATAAATGTCACCCAAGAGGGCGTCAATATTTATGCCAGAACCGTGGACAATGCAGGCAATATAGGGCCTATTTCAGAACTGGATACTAAAATTGACAAAACGGTACCGACAGCTCCGACGATCACAACGGACAAGGCGGGTAAGTCCAATACAAATGTTACTGTCACCATTACGCCTGGCACGGATGCAAAATCCGGAGTGGCCAGAACGGAATATGCTCTTTCCGGAGCCACCGTTTCCGACTGGAAGACCTATTCAAGTTCCTTCCAGGTGACCAATGAAGGGAAAACAACAATCAGCGCGAGAACCGTGGATAATGCGGGCAATTTTAGCAGTGCAAAAACAACTGTCATCCACATTGACAAAACAGGGCCCGCAAAGCCTACGATCGTACCGTCAAAAACACTCTCGAATGCGGCAGTACCTGTAGAGATTGTGCCGGCTGCAGATAGTGATTTAAGCGGTACAGAATATAAACTGGATGGCGCGGTGACACAGAATTGGCAAAGTTACAGCGGACGGTTTTCTATTCCCGCCGTTGAAGGAGAAACGACCATCACTGCCCGCTCCTTTGACGACGTAGGTAATCTGAGCGTCATAAGTACATCGGCCGTTCAAATCGATACAACCAAGCCGACCAGCCCGGTGATTGCGCTTGATCCAATCGGTAAAGCGGCAAGTGATGTTACTGTCAGTATCTCACCTGGAACGGATGCATTTTCCGGGGTTGAGAAAACAGAATACGCATTAAGCGGCGCAGAGAATGCCGACTGGAAAGAAGTAAAGAATCCGTTTACGATCGCTACTGAAGGTGAGACGATTGTCAGGGCGCGAACCATCGATAAAGCGGGGAATATCAGTGACGTGACCGAGGAAACGATCCGGATTGACCGGACAAGCCCCGGCCTGCCTGAGATTCATCCATCCAAAACTGTGTCCAACCGCGATATCCGGGTAACTATTGAGCCGCCCGCCGATCAGGATGTCAGCCTGACTGAATACAAGTTGGAAGGGAGCTTTAATCAAGGCTGGCAGCCGTACAGCTCCGAGTTTGTTATATCCGCTGCTGTGGAAGGGGAGACGGTGATTACCGCGCGCTCCACAGATGACGTAGGCAACATAGGGAAAGAAACAAGCGTTACGGTTCTGATTGATACGACCAGCCCAACGGAGCCAGTGATTCAAGTGAGCAAGGCTTCACCAAGTAAGGAAGATGTGAGTGTGCATATCCGCCCAGGAACGGATACTGGGTCAGGAATACATCGGACGGAGTATATTCTGTCTGGAGCAACACAATTTAAATGGCCGGTGGACGCGGAGGATGATTTTATTGTGTCAGCTGAAGGTACGACCGTGATCACGGCCCGCTCATATGATCAGGCCGGAAATGTCAGCGTGGAAGCCATCTATGAACTGACGATCGATAAGACGAATCCAGTTGTTACGGTTACTACCGATGCCGAATATGCTCAAGATGCCATTCATGCCGTTTTCAAGTTTGAAGATGCTAATTCCGGCATCGACAAACGATATATTCAGATTTCCGATTCACCTGATGCTCCGCAGACCTGGATACCGGCCGACAATGATACAGAAACCACGATCACAGATGAGGGTATCTGGTACGTACATGCCAAAGCCATCGATAAAGCCGGTAATGTGGCGGATGCGGATCCGCTGCGCATAGTGGTAGATCGAACGGCACCTAGCACGCCGGTGATTACTACGACTGAAGACGACTATACTGCTGGCAATGTGGATTTCACGGTGGATGGCAGCACTGACCTGCTCAGCCCATTCTATTATGAATATCAAATTGGTAATGGAGTATTCGAGAAGGGCAGCAGCGGCAGCATTTCGGAGAATGGTACGGCGGTGATCTCTGCGCGCGCCGTCGACGCTGCAGGGAACGTGAGTGAGATAACCAGTAAGACGGTATATATCGATAAGCAGGGACCTGCTATTGACATCGATCCGGACGGACGTAGCTGGTCGGATGATGCCATTCACGCTTCCGTTTCCTTTTCAGATGAAGGATCGGGCGTTAAAGAGCGGTATTACAAAATTACGAATTCCGTGGACGAGCCAGCCACCTGGGATATAGCAGCCGATAACCGGGTGGATGTAACAATCCAGGATGAAGGCGTTTGGTACATCCATGCCAAAGCAGTGGACCAGGTGGGGAACGACGAGATAACCGTTTCAAGGCCGTTCCACCTGCAGGAGAAGCCAGAGGCACCAAGTCTATCGGTACAGTCGGTAAAACAGGAAGAGGCAGTCCTGGAGTGGACTTTACCAAGTGGAGCTGCCTATACGGACGGCTATCACTACACCTTGTACAACCGATCTACTGGCCAGCGTTTCACGGCTAATTATCCGGAGAATGTGCTTACCATTACGGGCCTGCAGCCGGGCACGCGATATCCATTTGAATTGGAAGTACGCAACCATGTTGGGAAAGCAACCAGCAGCGCTGTAGAGGTTCTAACGCTGCCTGCCGCTCCGCAGCATATGGCAGTAGCGCCGATAGAAAATGATTCAAGTCAGGTGCTGGTCAGCGCGGATCCCGTGCAGTCGGCAACTGACTACCGCTTGAGAGCAGTTCAAGCCAATACGATGCAGGAAGTGTTCAATGAGACGGTTACAACCAGCGTGTATGCGCCGGTGCTGAACCTGCAGCCAGCTACGTTCTATGACATTTCCATATCCGCGATCAATGAGAGCGGGGAAGGCCCTGCAACGCACCAGTCCATCATGTCGCTCCCTGCGAGTCCCGGATTCACATATGTTCGGGTCGGAGAACGAGACATCGATCTACAGTGGGATAGCGTAACCAGCGCCACTTACTATGAATTGGAACGGGATGGCACAACGGTTTACGACGATGTGTATAACGCCTTCCATGACGTAGGGCTGAATTCCGGCACCGAGTACAGCTATCGCTTGACCGCAACGAACGAGTCCGGCAGTGGGGATGAAGCAAGGCTTGATCTCATTACCCTCCCGGCCAAAGTCGAAAATTTCCGTAGCCTGGACGCAGGCGAGGATTGGATTCGTCTCGGCTGGCGCCCTGTACGCGGGGCAGCAGGGTACTGGTTCTCCATGGATGGAGGGACGCCAATGCAGCTGGAAGCTGGTCAGAACGAGATTACGATCAGGGATCTACCAGCCGGTCAATCCGCTCAATTTATAATTCAACCGTATAACCGAAGCGGTTTAGGAGTTACAGAAGCGACCTATGCACTGACGCTTCCGCTACAGGTGGACGGAATCCAATTCACCGATATTGGGGAGAAGAGTGTCAAAGTGAACTGGAATGCAGTGCCTGGCGCGACCAAGTATCAGGTAAGCATGAATGGCCAAACGATAACTGTTTCCGATACGTTCGCTGTATTCACCGGATTAGAAGGAGGGACCGTGTACAAGGCTAATGTGGTCAGCGGTAATGCTTCCGGTTTTGGAAAAGAAGTGAGCGATAGTGCGCTTACGCTGCCAGCAGCTCCGCAGGGGCTGAAAAGCACGAATGAGAAAGACAAATCATTTACCTTAACCTGGGCACCATCGAAGAGCGCTACAGCGTATCGTGTAGAGCAAGAAGGTGTGGGGGAAATAGGGACTGTTATGGAACCGGCCGTATATGTAGGTGGCCTTTTGCCAGGAATTTTATATAAATTCCATGTTTTTGCAATCAATGAGAATGGAGAGGGAAGCTACAGTCGATTCACATGGCGGACATTGCCGAGCGATATGAATGAAGGCTCCCTTCAGGTTTCTGAGATCACCTCATCCTCCGCCCAGGCTACTTGGAAGGAAGTCACAGGCGCCGACTTCTACCGGGTTTATCTGGATGGCCAACTCATTGGAGAGACCACAAGTCTTGTTTACGGTCTAAGCACCTTGAACAGCTCCCAGACTTATGTGGTTGAAGTGGAACCTGTGAACACCAGCGGAAATGGAATGAAGCTTACAGCAGCATTTGAGACGAAACCATCCGGAGATTTCACATTACGCAGTGAACATACGACCGATTCGGCTATCTTGTATTTTGATCGTGTGCAGCCGAACGATACCGTGGTTGTATCATTAGCTGGAAAAGAGGTATATCGCGGTAAAGCAAATTCATTTACCAAAAATGAACTGCTTCCTGGAACGAGCTACACCTTTACCGTTTGGACGGAGAATACCCGAGGAGTAAAGTCTGAATCGAAAGAGCTCACGGTACGGACGGATACGAATCCGTCTGTTGGTTCCGGCGGTGGTGGAGGGGGAGGCGGTGGACAAACGACAATCATCGAAGAGCCATCTGCTCCGATTCTAGCTCCTGTAGAGCCGCAGATGCCAGGAGGCATGCTAGACTCCGAAACAGGGTCAGGTAATGAGAATACATTTGTCGATATCGATAAAACCTTCAGTCGGGATAAAATAAAATACTTGGCTGCTAAAGGGGTGGTTGAAGGAACGACAGAAACAACGTATGAACCGAACCGGGAGGTTACACGTGCTGAGTTCACGGCTATGATGGTTCGTGCCCTGGATCTTCCGGAAGCATCCGAAACAGAACTGACATTTAAAGATATCGACTCACGAGGATGGTACGTTTCTGAGCTGCGAACAGCTATCGCTTATGTCGTTGCTCGTGGCTTCAGTCAAAACGTATTTGCGCCAGATGCTGTGATTAACCGGGAACAAGCTAGCAAAATGATCGGCAACGCCTTACGGGAGTTACCCCGGAGAAAAATCAGTAATGTGTACAAAGATGAGAATGGAATTTCTACATGGGCCAAGGAAGAGGTTATGGGGCTAACTCAAGAATCTTTGGTTCAAGGGTACCCGGACGGAACTTTCCGTCCGAAAAACAATGTTACCCGCGCTGAAGCTGCAGAAATGATCTACAATATGCTCCAAAAACTATAAAACCAATGTACTTGGGTGATAAACCGGATTACAGACATTGAAGTAAAAGCTTGATAGTTATTTCCGGGGTTAACAAGTAGCATTGAGTTACAATGTTTAGATATGGACTAAGTAATGATTAAGCATGGAACCACGATCTAAAGATCGAGGCTCCATGCTGTTTTCAACAAAAGACTTTATTATGCTCAATTTGGACTTAATTATACAATAGGGCACAGGGGATAAGTGACCTAACCAATTATCATCTTACACTCAAATTGATGTACGAACATCATTTTATAAAAATTAACATCATAAATACGTTGACAGCTTTTGCCGCAAGGATTATGATGAATTTGAAATAAACAAAATAGCTTTCTACCCATGTTGAGAGCGCATACAATCCGAGGTTGGATCATATGAACGATAGCAGAAGATTGACGCTCAAGGAAATTTCGCAGATGATTGGCATCTCGGTAGCGACGGTGGATCGGGTGCTGAACAATCGGGGCAATGTCAAGCCTGCGACTTATCGCAAAGTGATGGACAAATTGCAGGAGCTCAATTATACCCCGAACAAGTCGGCCAGTTTTTTGTCGCGGAAGAAGGAACTGTCGCTGGCGATTGTATTCCCGGAGCTGCCGGATTATTTCTGGGACCAAATTGAGAAGGGGATTCGGACGGCCTATGAGGAGCTGAGAGATTATGGGCTTCATATCGAGCTGTTCAAATCCGAAAAGTATGACCTGGAGAAGCAGAAACAGGTCGTTCTGGACCTGATTGAGTCCAAGGCGTTTGATGCTATTGCGATCTCGCCCAATGATTCCGAGGAAATGGCTGATATTATCGACAAAGGAATCGACAGCGGCATCCCAATTTGCACCTTCAACAATGATTCCCCTTTAAGCAAGCGGCTGTTTTATGTAGGCTGTGATTACCGTATCGCGGGCAGATTGGCCGCAGACCTGCTGTGCAAATTTTCCGGAAGTCATGGCAGAGTCGGCCTCATTACTTCGGATGCTTCATCGGTGCCTTCGGCTACGACGTTCCAGATGCAGCAGAAAATTATGGGCTTCAGGGAAGTCATTGCTGAATACGGCAATGTGGAAATGACGCAAATGCTGAAGCTAAGGCAGGAAGAGTATGAGGATCCTGATACCTTTGCAGATATATTCAGTCAGGTCGATTCTGTTTATGTGACAAGCGCCAAGCTGCAGGTAGTGGCTGCTCATTTGGAGAAAGCAGGATTGGCAGGCAAGGTGGCGTTGGTCGGGCATGACATCACAACGGAAATCTATGAGTTCCTGCGTAGAAATGTCGTGACAGCAACGATTTGTCAGGATCCTGTGAACCAGGGCTATCTCACCGTAAAGACTTTGTTTGCCCATTTGACTTATGGCGAGAAGATCAATATGCGGGAGAACATCACGAAGCTGGAGCTTGTAACGAAGGAAAATGCCCGCTACTACATTTAAAAAAAGCACCAGCACCTTATTCTGAAGCTTCCAGGAGTAAGGATGCATGCTTTACGCAACAAAATGATGTACGTACATCATTAAATCTTATTTCAACATCATGATTTCGATTTTTTTCTTTCATCGATACGATTTTTCTTTCACCATGCGGTTCTTATTCCATCATACAATGAAATTTTTCCTCATCATTAATCGAAATGCCGGCTTTATGCTGGATTTTATATACGACTTAAAAAAAGACTTCAAAAATTCCGCCACAGATAAGGGGGTCCAGCGCCCGCTGGCGTTAACCATATATCCATCAAGGCAACAGAGTAAAAGCATAAAGGGGGACTTATCGTGATCGGCAAAATGAAGGCGCTATCAATTGTCATGTGCCTGATCCTTCTTTTGACGGCCTGCACCCCGGGCCAGAATTCAGGGGAATCGGGAGATAAAGTGAAAATTACCTGGTGGGACACGATGACCAGTGACGCCAGTGTTGCAGCCATCAATAAAATCATTTCCGAGTATGAACAAGCACATCCCAATATTACGATAGAACGGACCTATGTGTCTTACTCGGATATTAAGACCAAACTTCTGCTTGGGTCCATTGGCAACCAGGGTCCGGATATCGTCTGGATTGATAGTGCGGATCACCAAACCTTTGCGGCTGCCGGTGTGCTTGCGGACCTTACAAAAGAGATAGAAAAGTGGGGACAGGCCAAGCATTACATCGAGGGACCTTGGTCATCCACGGTATACAATGGCCGGAATTATGGCGTGCCGGTCGGAAGCAACAATCTTGCTCTGTATTACAATACAGATCTTTTCAAAACAGCAGGATTACAGCCTCCTACTAATTGGGATGAGCTGCAGGCTGCGGCCAAAAAGCTGACCAATAAAGATGTGTTCGGCTTTGCTGTAAGTGCTGTTAAAACGGAAGAAGGAACGTTTCAGTTCCTGCCGTTCGTGCTGCAGGCAGGTTCGGATGTTCCGGAATTTGATTCACCGGGAACTTTGAAAGCGCTAACCATGCTAACGAACATGGTGAATGAAGGGCTGATGTCCAAAGACGTAATCACCCAAAAGCAATCGGATACTGCAACCCAGTTTGCCGCGGGCAAGGTAGCCATGATGGTGAACGGAACGTGGCAGATTCCCTTTCTGCAGAAGAACGCAAAAGTAAACTGGGATGTTGTCAAACTCCCATCGGATGTGCAATCCGCAACTGTGCTTGGCGGAGAAAACTGGGCTATCTCAGAGGCCTCCAAGCATAAGGATATCGCTTTTGATGTAATTCAGTTTGCCAACGAGCCGGAGCGGCTGAAAGAGTTACTCAAAACGAATGGCCGCTTGCCGAGCCGCAGCGACCTGCTTCAGGATCCCTTCTGGCAGGAAGACAGGCAGATGAAGGTGTTTGCCGACAGTATGCAGGTGGCAAAAGCGAGAGCATACGGTCCGAACTACGCCAGCATTTCGGAGGCGATTCAGACCATGCTGCAGGAAGCGCTGACGGGAGCCAAAACACCGGAAGCGGCCGTCAAGTCGGCCGGTGCCATTATTGCCTCACTGCTTCAGGAACAACAAGAAGAATAGAAAGGGGGGATTCGGGATGGCGCACTCTGCAATGAATCCGGCAAAACGCTCCTCCAGATCGTTTTCCTCATGGAACAACTATCTGTTCGTTCTGCCGATCGTACTGTTCATGCTTGTGTTTGTACTGTTCCCAATCGTGTATAACATCACGCTAAGCCTTCAGGATGTTAATGTATATAACTTCAAGAAGGAGCATCATTTTGTCGGCTTCGAGAATTATGTGAGCACGTTCAAAGATCCCGTGTTCTATACGGCTTTACGGAACTCCATCGTATTTACGGTGTTCAGCCTTGTTTTTCAGTTTGGCATAGGATTTGCGTTAGCGCTGTTTTTCAACCGCAGATTTCCGGGGCGTAACCTGATGCGCTCATTAATGCTGCTCGCCTGGATGCTGCCCATGGTCATTACGGCCTCCGTATTTCAGTGGATGCTGAACGGAGATTACGGGGTTGTGAACTTCATTTTGCAAAGCCTGGGCATCATTGATCAGCCGTACAGCTGGCTGAGTAATCAATCGACTTCGCTGCTGTCCACGATTATTGCGAACATTTGGGTAGGCATTCCGTTCAACATGATTATTCTGTTAACCGGTTTGCAGGGAATGCCTGAGCAGCTGTATGAAGCCGCCAAGCTGGATGGTGCAGGTAAATTAAAGCAGTTTCGTCATATTACGCTGCCCCTGATGAGGCCGACCATCCTCATTCTGATCATGCTGGGCATCATCAATACGTTCAAAGTATTTGACATCATCTTTATCATGACCGCCGGCGGTCCGGTGAATTCATCGAATGTATTGCCGATCTATTCGTATCAGATGTCCTTTACCAAGTTCGAGTTCAGCCAGGGGGCATCTGTGTCCATGATTATGTTTGTCATCCTGATTCTGATCGCAATGGTGTATCTGCGTATGACGAGCAAGGAGGAGGCGCATTAGGATGGAGCAAAGCCGTAAAAATATTTTCCTCACCGTCATTGCCGTCATCATTACCGTCATCTTTCTGTTTCCTGTGTACTGGATGGTCAAAACATCACTGACTCCGATCACGGATCTGTTTCAGACCCCTCCGGAGTTTGGTTTGATGAATTCAACGTTTACTGCCTATGTCGATAACTTCATCAATAACCAGGATATGCTCCATTACATCGGCAACAGCTTTATCGTGGCCATCGGTACGATGGTGATGTCCCTCTTGTTTGCCGTACCGGGAGCATATGCGCTCGCCCGGCTTGATATCCGGGGCAAATCCATTCTGCTGATTTTGCTGCTTGCTATTCAAATGCTGCCCGGAATTACGATGGCAATGCCGCTGTTCATCATGTTTTCCAAGCTTCAGCTTGTGGACAGCTATATGGGCCTGATCCTGGCGGACATGATTCATGCGCTGCCCTTTGCCGTGCTGATATTGCGACCTTCCTTTTTGGCGCTTCCGAAAGGGCTTGAAGAGGCCGCGGCTATCGACGGCTGCAACAAGTTTACAGCGTTTACAAGAATCATTTTACCACTTGTCGTGCCTGGTATGATGACGGTTGCCGTGTTCTGCTTCCTGTTCGGGTGGGGGGATTTCATTTTCGCCTTGACCCTGACGACTGAAAACAGCGTGCGCCCGTTGACCCTTGGCCTGTACCGCTTTATTGGCCAATATGGCACGGAATGGAACAATTTGATGGCGGTAGCGACCATTGCGGCCATGCCGATCATTATTATTTTCGTCGCTCTGCAGCGCTATGTTGTGGGCGGAATTGTAGCAGGATCCATGAAAGACTAATTATTCATAAAGACAGGAGAGAACCATACTATGAAATTTACCGACGGCTACTGGCATGTAAGATCAGGACTGAATGTACTGTACCCTGTGGAAATCCGCGATATTCAAACCGACGCGGAATCCGTGACTGTTTTTGCATCGACCAAAAAAATAGAGCATAAAGGGAATACACTCAACACCACGCTGCTAACGGTGCGCTACAGTTCTCCAATGAAGAATGTGATTGCTGTGGAATATATCCACAATGATTTGGATGAAGTCCTGCCCAAGTTCGGAGTCCATCAGGAAGAGAATCTTCAAATTGCCGTAAAAAAAGAGAACGGGCTAGTCAGCCTCACCAGCGGCGAGTTGAGTGTGAACATTGATCCGCTGGACGGATGGAAGGTGGATTATGAATACGATGGCCGCCGACTGACCGGCTCCGGTTATAAAGGACCGGCGTATATCAAGTCCGCACCAGATGCCGCCGCATATGTGCGCGAACAGCTCGATTTGGGCATCGGTGAATACATCTATGGCCTGGGAGAGCGGTTTACACCTTTTGTGAAAAACGGCCAGGTTGTCGATATGTGGAACGAGGACGGAGGAACCAGCAGCGAGCAGGCGTACAAAAATGTTCCATTCTATATTTCGAATTACGGTTACGGCGTGTTTGTGGATCATCCCGAGCGGGTGTCTTATGAGGTAGCCTCCGAAAATGTGTCCAAGGTACAATTCAGCGTTCCCGGGGAAAGCCTGAAATATTACATCATTGGCGGCAGCTCCATGAAGGAGGTCCTTGAAAATTATACGGCTCTCACCGGCAAGCCTGCGCTTCCGCCCGCATGGTCTTTCGGCTTATGGCTGACGACGTCGTTCACGACGAATTATGATGAGGCGACGGTGAACAGCTTTGTCGACGGGATGCTGGAAAGGGATATTCCGCTGCATGTGTTTCATTTTGACTGCTTCTGGATGAAGGAATTTCAATGGTGTGATTTTAAATGGGATGAAGATGTCTTTCCTGACCCGCAGGGAATGCTGAACCGGCTGAAGAGCAAAGGGCTTCATATCTGCGTCTGGATCAATCCTTACATCGGACAAAAATCATACTTGTTCAAGGAGGGCAAAGCGAACGGCTATCTGGTCAAAAATCCGGACGGCAGCGTGTGGCAATGGGACCGCTGGCAGTCCGGCATGGGGCTTGTGGATTTTACCAATCCGGCTGCGGTGCGATGGTTTAAAGACAAGCTGATTGAGCTGGTGGATATGGGAGTGGACTGCTTCAAAACGGATTTCGGCGAACGCATTCCGACGGAAGTGGTGTATTTTGACGGCTCTGATCCGATGAAAATGCATAATTACTATACTTATCTGTACAATAAAACGGTGTTCGAGGCGCTTGAAGAAAGCCGTGGCAAAAATGAAGCGATGCTGTTCGCCCGTTCGGCTACGGCAGGCAGTCAGCAGTTTCCGGTGCATTGGGGCGGCGACTGTTCGGCGACCTATGCATCCATGGCGGAGACGCTGCGCGGCGGACTTTCGCTCGGATTGAGCGGGTTTACCTTCTGGAGCCATGATATCAGCGGCTTTGAACAGACGGCGACACCGGACTTGTACAAACGCTGGACTGCGTTCGGGCTGCTCTCTTCCCACAGCCGTCTGCACGGAAATCAGTCGTACCGCGTGCCATGGCTTTTTGATGAGGAGTCCGTAGATGTGCTGCGTTATTTTACCAAGCTGAAAAGCAAGCTCATGCCTTATCTGTACGCCCAATCTGTCGAAGCTTCGCGAGGGGGGCTTCCGCTAATGCGTGCTATGGTGCTCGAGTTTACGAAGGATGCAAACTGCGCGCCGCTTGATCTGCAATATATGCTTGGCGACTCTTTGCTCGTTGCTCCGATCTTCAATGATCGTGGGGAAGGCCGCTATTACTTGCCGGAAGGAAGATGGACAAATTTCCTGACAGGCGAGGTGGTTCAAGGTGGAAGCTGGTACAGTGAACAGTATGATTATTTCAGCCTGCCGTTTTTCGTTCGTGAAAACAGTATTGTTGCTGTAGGACAGAATGACCGGCGCCCGGATTATGATTATGCCGATGGAGTTGAACTGCACCTGTTTGAGCTTCAGGATCAGGGTAAAGCAGAGGTGACTGTATACAGTACGGCGGCCGAAGCGGAACTGAATGTCAGTGTGCAAAGAGAAGATGGCAGCATTTTCATTCAGGCTGAGGGTGCGGGCAAGCCATGGAAAATGGTTTTGCGCGGTATCAAGGAAGTAGAAGCCGTGGCCGGAGGTCAATGGGAAGCAACGAATGAGGGAGTTTGCATCATTCCGGATACAACGTTGGGTCAATATCGGGTTACTTTGTAAGGGCTGGCCTTGTATTAAGTTCTCATATACTAAAAAAGAGAAGCCCATCAGGGAGCAATCTTCCCGATGGGTTTCAAGTGTTTCGTTTTATTTTGTAGTGATATCTATTTGTACTGTGCGGCCGGTATAGATAACATTTACCTTGTATTTATCAGATAAACCGAAGGTTTCGATGGAATCAAATTCCCCGCTATTACCGCCGCTTCGAATGATCGTAACCTTGCCTTTGGGCACATAATTGTTTGCAAAATTCAGACGCAGTGTTCCGTCATATGCTGCCATGCCTTTAATTTCGAGCACATCGCTCTTCCTGGCAAGGTACAACTCCAGTGTGCCGTTCTCGGATTGTTTATAGTTGCGCCCGATCATCAGCATTCCTGCGACACTTTTAACCAGAGTACCATCGTTAACCGTTACATTTCCGCTGCCGAGAGCAGATGCAGACTTTGCTTTAATTGTTCCCTCGTCGATCTGAGTGCCGCCGGAAAATGTGTTTCTGCCCTCCAGCATCAAAGTTCCTGTGCCCTCTTTGGTCAGTTTGCCTGTGCCGGAGATATCGTTGCGCCAGCTGTCTTCTGCATTAAATCCGCCTTTGGAGGCATCCATATTTACGGTTACGTCATTCACAAAAGCCCCGTATCCATCCGCTGCAGCAAACAGATTCAGTCTTCCCCAGCCTTCTGCGTCATCAAGCACGGGGTAGCCGGAAGCCAGACCGGTTGTAGCCAGAACCCAGCGGCGCTGCTCGCTGTCAAGGTAAGGCTGGCGGGTTTCCAGGAGAACTTCAGCTCCTTTCGGAACCTTAACCGGCTCGGTGGTTACGCCAGTTTGCGGGAAGCCGTAGGTCAGACGTTCCGTGAACTCTTTTTTGTTTTTGTCATCATTGTTGAATCGGTCAGCCGCATTGCCGGTTTGGGTCAGCAGGATGCTGTGCGCCTCATCGAATGCAGCTTTTTTAATTTCACTGTTGTCTGGATCATTCAAAATCGCAGCCGCTAGCGCAGTGCCCATCACACGTCCTCCCATAACATCAAAAGGCGAGTGCATGCCTGTAACAATACGGTTGTTGCCCAGCTCGGAAGCACGTGTAAGCAGCTCCTGGTAACGCTCCGGTACAGCGTAAGCCATGGCGAATGCAGTCAGATAAGCGGCGTTAGTGTGACCGCTTGGATATCCGCCATCATTGGTCGGATCGGGATTTTTGGCCGGGATGAGTGTTGGCAGAACCTGTACTTTATCTCTCCAGCGGAAAGGGCGCGGATAAGAGAAATAACTTTTCGACGGATTTGTTGAAGAATAGCTGCCCCGCAACGTATTTACCAACGTAACGATGCTGCCGAGGGCTGACTCCGGGTCTCCGGAGTTATTTCCTTCATCATCATATTTTTTCATGGTAGCGTCTGCAGGAACGTCATGAAGAGTGGTTGTTGCTCCCGCCAGTTTACGATATACATCGGTAAGTGAGCCAAGCCCGTCCATCACACTGTAGCTCTGGTTTCTGCGGTCATCCAAATAAGCTGCTTTTTCTTCTTCTGGTGTGCGGTTGGTCGTCATTTTCTCAACCTTTTGGATATTGGCGTCCAGCAGCGTGCTGTTCAATTTCTTTCCATTCCCCCAGGTGCTTCCCGGAGTCCAAAGTTTAAGGAACTCCGAGAGCACCCCGATGGCAGGATTGGAGGTTGGCGATGAATTTTCCTTGGTATTATTTTTGTAATGATCCACAAAATAACCCCAAGCTGCTTCAGATGGTTCTACTGTTGTGGGGAGTGCTGCAGCACCCACATAGCCTCCGCTCATGGAGCCCAGGAGTACGGAAACAGATAAGGATGCAATCAGAAATTTCTTTTTGGGCCAGCTCGTTTTCAAAATGAATCCTCCTTTATGCTTCTGAACGCATGTCGAAAAGTTATACATCTGATGAATGTACATTCAAACCTTAGCTTGATTTTGTTAAATTAGAGTAATTATTATGTATGGGGTATTTTAAATTTTTGAAGATGGTGTAAAGCAGAAAAGTTGTTTCCGGCTTTCTCCATCGCGAAACATTATATTCAATAAGATTGCCGCTATTCATGAGTAGGGATATTGAAAGAAGGAATCTGTAATTTCGAAAGATAAAAATATCGTTAATGGGAAAATATTCTCGTTGCTATTACTCTTGCATTTATGATATATTCTAATTCCGGTCGTTGATAGAGACGCTGGAGAGCAAGTTAAAAAAATAATGCTTGCAAACATGAATGAAAACATGATATATTCTAATTCCGGCCGCTTGAGAAAATGATGCGGTTGCGAGAATGATAGTTTGATCTTTGAAAACTGAACAACGAGTGAGTAGGTTTTACATCGTAAAACCGACCCGCGAAGCCATTTGGTTCGTGTCTATGACAGAATAAATGGCGGAGCGAACATTGAGATATTAATCTCGTCAGATTCAAATGAGCTTAATCGCTCTT